>NC_015578.1:1249189-1561487 GCF_000214375.1 Treponema primitia ZAS-2
AAAGATAAACCGGTTCTGGAGAATATCAGCCTGAAGGTAAGCCGGGGTTCCTGGGTGGGTATCCTGGGCCGGACAGGCTCCGGGAAATCTACCCTGCTTAAGGCCCTGACCCGTATGGTGGATCCACCGGAGGGAACAGTATTTGTGCGGGGTGTTGATGTGCGGGACTGGGACCCGGAGGAACTGCGCTCCCTCTTTGGGGTGACCCCTCAGGATAGTTACCTTTTTTCGGATTCCATCAAAAACAACATCGGCTACGGCCTGGAAGATGCCTCGGATTCCCGGATTCAGAGGAGCGTTGAACTTTCCGCACTGGACCGGGACCTGGCTGGTTTTACTCAGGGCCTGGATACCCTGGTAGGGGAGCGGGGGCTTACCCTGTCGGGAGGGCAGAAACAGCGGACCGCCATTTCCCGGGCGGTGATCATGGATACGGACTTCCTTATCCTGGACGATTCCCTTTCTGCGGTGGATGTGGAAACGGAAAAGCGGGTTCTTAGGGGGCTTTTGGAAGAACGGGAGCGGAAGCTTAAGGGGGGCGGTAGTTCTACTGCCATTATTGTTTCCCACCGGGTTTCTACCCTGGCCTACACAGACACGGTGTTGGTCCTGGATCAGGGCCGTATTACAGAAAGCGGTTCCCCCCGGGAACTTATATCCCGGGGCGGCTTCTACGCCAGGATGGCGGATCTGCAGCGGCTGGAACAGGGGGATCTGCCCAATGGGTGATTTTTTTGAAACCGAAGAAGTGGTAAAGGGTTACGACGGTACTATTATCAAACGCATACTCAGTTATGTTAAACCCTACCGTTTTCTGACCGTAATCATGTTCTTTGCCCTGGCCCTTTCCACCATTGGAGAACTGGCGCTTCCCATGATTCAGCAGCGCCTCATCGATGATGCGATACTGGCCCGTTTTCTTCTTCTCCGTATTCCCGTGGCCTTCACCGGAAATATGACGGTGGAAGCGCAGAAGTCCCTGGATGTACTCCGGCTTTCCCGGGGCAGTATTGCTGTGGGATCAGATCTTTTCGTACCCCAAAACCGGGACCGGAATATATCTTCCCGGGCGGAAGAGGAGCTGCGTTCCCTGGGGCTTCTGGGTGATGAACAGTGGTACGCCTTCACCCTGGAGCCGGCGGATCCTGCCCTGGCCCTTATCAGGGATCGCCGTGATCTGTTCCTTTTGGATGAACCTTCCGCGGGAAGCGCCGACCTTAGTCGGAACCCCGGAAGTACTGCCGCTATCAGGGTGGCAGACCTCTACGCCCTGTCCCTGGATGAAATCCGGCTGATACGGGGCCGCGATTTGGGCAGCATTTTCCGCACAGTTACGGAAATGTTGATCATCCTTGCCCTGGTCTTTGTGTGTACTTTTTGCCAGACCTGGAACGCATCTCTCATAGGCCAGCGGGCCATGAAGGATATGCGTCTGGCACTGTTCCAAAAAACTGCTTCTCAATCCACAGCGTTTCTGGCCCGGCACCCTGTAGGGAGGATCGTTACCCGGCTTACCGGGGACGTAGAAACACTGAACGAATTTTTTACTACCGTCCTGGTGGCCTTCCTCAAAGACTTCTCTGTTATGGCAGGTGTTCTGGTAACCCTCTTTATACTTTCCCCCAAACTGGCAGTGGTGGTCCTCCTGATTCTGCCTCCTGTGATGATCATCACCGCAGTGAGCCGGCTCAAGGCCCGGGACGCCTTTCGCCGGCAGCGGGTAGCCTCCTCTCGGGTAAACTCCTATCTTTCGGAACGTATCTCCGGGATCCAGGTGGTACAGCTCTTCAGGGGTGAAAAGAAAAGCAACCGGGAATTTTCAGAGCGAAATAAGGAACTCCTGGACGCCAACCTGGGGGAGATGTTTGTCTTCGCCACTTTTCGGCCATTGGTAGAATTTTTGTCCACAGTAACGGTGGCGGCAGTTATCGTGGTGGGAGCCAATATGGTTTTCAGCCTCTCCCTTTCCCTGGGGGTGCTTATCGCCTTTATCAATCTGGTGTCTATGTTCTATTCGCCGGTGATGGATATTTCGGAAAAGTATACCCTGCTCCAGTCTGCTATGGCCGGGGGTGAGCGGGTTTTTAAGCTTTTGGATACCGAAGAGCACATCAGTGATACCGGAACTGTATCTGTGGAAGGTTCGGTCAGAGGGGATATTGCTTTTGAGAATGTCCGGTTCTCCTATAAGGAAGGTGATCCCATACTGAAGGATCTTAGCTTTTCTGTCAAAGCTGGTGAGATGATAGCCATTGTGGGCTATACCGGGGCGGGGAAGACCACCATTACTAACGTTCTTGCCCGGCTCTGGGATATTGATTCCGGGCGCATTACCCTGGATGGCATTCCTGTGACCGAGATCCCGTTACAGGAACTGCGCCGCTCGGTGCTTCCGGTATTACAGGACGTGTTCCTCTTTTCCGGCACCGTGGCGGATAATATACGCCTGGGCTCTCCCCTGACTGATGCACAGGTAGAGGACGCCGCCCGGGCGGTTCATGCCCACGAATTTATCACCCGGCTCAGCGAGGGCTATCAAACCAAACTTTCCGAGGGGGCCGCCAATATCTCTTCGGGCCAGCGGCAGCTCATCAGCTTTGCCCGGGTCATTGCCCACAACCCGGCGGTGGTGATTTTGGATGAGGCCACCAGTTCCATTGATACCGAGACGGAGCACCTTATCCAGATGGGACTCCAGCGGGTACTGGCAAACCGCACATCAATTGTAATCGCCCACCGGCTCTCCACCATACGACATGCAAACCGCATCCTGGTACTTTCCGGAGGCCGCCTGGTGGAGCAGGGCTCTCACCAGGAACTAATTGATCATAACGGGCTTTATGCAGGGCTGTATCGATTACAGTACGAAGGGGAGTGAGGAGTGTTACGGCCCACAATCCGGGCCCGTAACACCGGTCTCAAATCATTTAAATTCTTCTAATAATTGTATGGTCATATCTTTGGTTTTGAACTTGCCGATTTGGGGGATAATCCTGGTGAAATGCTCAGAGGCCATGTGTTTATCCAGGACGGCTTGATTTTCCCATTCCTCGATAAAAATATAAACCCCTTTTTCATCCGGTTTTTTAAAAAGCCGGTATTCGATGCAGCCACTTTCTTTGCGGGTTGCCGCGATGAGTTCACGAAAAAGCGGATTAAATGCTTCCTCTTGTTCCTGTTTGAGGTAGTTTGTTGCGATTACTTTGATCATTTTTTTCTCCTTTACTAAAACTAGCATATTTTTTATACACTCGTCAATGATCTTTTACCTGGGACCGATAATTTCCGGTTTATGATACAGAGCTGGACCGAAAAATTAATCGTAATCAGTACATTTGCCCAGGAAGATGGTTGTTATAAATATGGATTTTGTGTAGTATAAAATGAAGAGGAATTTTATGAACAATAAAAAAACCGTTTTTATCCTGACCATGGGCATTTGCTGCGTGCTGTCATCGGCGTTGATTTTTTTGATTACTTTTTTTATGGGCGACCTGGATACCCCACTGGGACAAACCATATTGGGCCTGGTCCTGCCCCTGGTGCTCTATCCGGCCCTGACCATCGCCGCCCTTTTTCCCAAGGCCAGCCTCTTCGGGGATCAAAATTTTACTGCCCTGAAGAAAATCCCCTCGGGAACCAACAATAAGGCGGATAACGAATCCTATAAAAAAAACCTGAAAAAATTGGGCAGTTTGCCCCTGGCTGTTTTCGGTATTAATATCCTTGTCAGCCTGGTATTCCTGCTGATTATTTATTCCCGGCATGATGCGGTGGGGGTTTCCACGGCTCTCCTGAATCCCCTGTTTCTCCTCTGCCTTTCCACGGCCATGTTTGTTTCCGCCTTCGCCTATGTGCTGTCCGACAGCCTGGTATCCAAAACCTTTTCGTCCTATAACCTTATTTCCTATCCCCGGGACCTGCGGGAAGGCCGGATGAGCGTGAAGATGCTTATCATTCCCATGGCGATATTGGTGATTGCCCTGCTCTTTGAACTGGGCCTGACCGTCTATTCGGCGGTAGTTTCCGGAAAGCCCATGACGGAAATGAATGATGCGGCGGACTGGACCGTGTCCCTAATCCTTACGGTTCCCTTTGTGGTGGGCGTTGCCGCTCTTGCGCTGGCGCTGAAAAAAAATACCGCTTCCCTTTTTGCTTCGGTTATTGCCCAGTTGGAAAACCTTTCCTCGGAGAAAAGGGACCTTACCCGGCGGATTTCAATCTGTTCCGTGGATGAGCTGGGGACCATTTCCGGTATGGTAAACAGTTTTACTGAGAACATGGAAAACGGTATGCGGGAGATAAAAAATGGCCAGCACAGCCTGTCCGCCTCGGGGGTGGAATTGGGGCAGAACGCACAAAGCATGGTCGAATCGGTGGCCCGCATCCAGGGGGGCATTGAACAGGTCCGGGAAAAGGCGGACCGGCAGATGCGCAGCGTTTCAGAGTCCTCCAGCGCCATACAGGAGATTGCCAAAAACATTGAGTCCCTGGATAGTTCCATATCCCATCAAACTGAAAGTATGAACCAGGCTTCCGCCGCGGTAGAGGAAATGGTGGGCAATATCAAATCTATCGGCTCCATGGTAGAAAAGATGCAGGGTCAGTTCGGGACCGTAAATACCGCCGCTGTGGAGGGCGGGAAGATACAGCAGGAGAGCGCTGCCAAGGTGCAGGAAATTGTGCAGGAGTCTCAGTCCCTTCTGGAGGCGAATAAAATTATTGCCACCATTGCTGCCCAGACAAACCTCTTGGCCATGAACGCCGCCATCGAAGCCGCCCATGCAGGGGAGGCCGGCCGGGGTTTTGCGGTGGTAGCCGATGAAATCCGCAAGCTGGCGGAAAATTCTGCCCATGAATCTCAGCGGATCAGCGCGGAACTTAAACAGATTAGCGGGACCATTGACGGTATTGTTAAGGGAACCCGGGCTTCCGAGGAGGCCTTTACGGTTGTTGCTGAGCGGGTGGGGGACACGGAAACATTGATTTATGAGGTAAGCAACGCCGTCCGGGAACAGCAGACCGGGGCCGATCAGGTACTGGGAGCCCTTAAAACCATGAAGGATATCAGCTACGAAGTCAGTACCGGTTCCAAGGAGATGAATGAGGGCAACGCATCCATGCTTTCGGAGATGACAAAACTGCAAAGCGATTCCCGGGAAATATTTTCAGGCATGGAAGAGATGGTCACCGGTATGGCGGACATAAATTCCGGCGCACAGAAAGTTTCCACCTTGGCGGAGGGTAATCAGGAGACTGTTAAAGCTATTACCCTTGTGGCCGACGGGTTTGAGGTGTAGCGCAGTCTTGAGGAGCACAAAAAAACCGCAGGTTACCCTGCGGTTTTTTTGTGCCTATCCAGCCACTAACTGTTCAGCAATGCTGCGATATCCGAGCGGCGCCATTTAATCGCCACATCCGCAGGACTTTCGGAGGAGATGTTCCGTATGGTCTTGTTGGCCCCCAGATCGATGAGCAAGGAGATAAGATCCGGCGTGCCCGTATGGGCGGCGTAGTGCAGGATGGTATTGCCCGTGGGGTCCTTGGCGGCTATGGCGTTGCCACTGAACAGGGCGTTGATTGCCGGGCGGCCCTTGATAAGGGCGACTTCTGCGGGGGTTTTCCCGTCACCGGCCACGGTAAAGACGTTGGATCCCGCATCGGCCAGAAGTTTTGCCTGCTCCCACTTTTCCTGTTCCAGAGCCAGCCTGAGGGGGGTATACCCGTCGGCATCGATGGAAGAGACCCGACCGCCCATGTCAATGATGGTTTTTATTACTTCCGCCGGGGCGCTTGACAGTATTGCTATGTGCAAGGGGGTGTGGCCGTCATCATCCGGCGCCAGGAGCCAGTCTCTGGTCAGGAGGGCGGACACCATACGGGGAGAAGTGATCAGAGCTACCTGGAAGGGGGTTGTCCCCAGGATGTTTTTCGCATGGATCTTGGCGCCCATGTTGAGGAGCAGGACAACAAGGTCAGTGCGGTCCTGGGCCACCGCTATATGGAGCGGGGTATCCCCCCGGTTGTTTCTGATATTGGGATCCGCCCTGATGTCCGCCAGCCGTTCTGCGGAGGCGCCGGAGCCGGCGATGATGGCTTCCATGAAGGGGGTATTCCCCTCGTTATCCCGGGCCTCCAGGTCTGCGCCGTTTCCTATGAGCAGGGTTTCCATCCTCACTATGCCCCAGCGTATAGAATCGTGGAGCGGGGTCTTCCCATTTAGGGCATGGGCGTTGATGTTCGCCGCTTTTGCGATCAGGGTCTGGGCGGCGTTAACTGAATTCCAGCGTACAGCCGCATGGAGGCAGTTGTTCCCCTGAGAATCCCGGAAATCGATCTGGGCCCCTGCGGCGAGCAGCACTATTACGGTGCTCCGGGAATCTTCCTTAACCGCCTTAAATAGGGGCGGTTCTCCCATGGCGTTGGGAATGTTGGGGTTCATACCCTTCTGGATCATCAGGGGGATATGGTCGTCCAGTTTCCACTGGGCCGCATAGTGAAGGATCGTATTCCCCGCACCATCCCGTGCAGTAACGGTGGTGGGGTTGATGATCCATTCCCGTACTTTTCCCGGGGGAATCTTCTCGGGGAAACTCAGGTAGAGGGGGCTTTCCCCCCTGGCATTGTTGGCGAATATATCCGCTCCCCGGCTTATCAGTAATTCTCCGCTTTCCTGTAGATCCTGGCGGACCGTAATATGGAGGCTGGTGTCTCCTTCTTTATTCCTGGCGTTAACCAGGGCTTTCTTATCAAGCATGAGCACCAGGATGTCCGCTCTTGCCTCCGCCTTTACTGCAATATGAAGGGCGGTGTTTCCGGTGCTGTCGCTCTGGGCCATGGTTTCTTCGGTGATCAGGAAAGGCAGGGCCTCCCCATCGTTCCTCAGGGCAATATCCAGGGGAGTAATGCCGGCGTTATCCGCAGCAAAGATATCCGATTTATACTGAAGCAGTATAGGAATACTGTTGAGACGGTTTTCCTGCACCGCCAGGTAGAGGGGAGTTTTGCCTTCGATATTCCGGAAGCTTACATCCGCCCCGCTTGCCAACAGTACTCCTGTTATGGATGGGTCCCGGTTCAGGGTTATCAGTATATGCAGGGGTGAATCCCCGTGTTCATCCCGGAGATTAGGATCCGCCCCATTGAGGATGAGCAGGCTCAGGGCCGCCTGGTGGCTTTCCAGGGGGACGCCGATGTGCATGGGGGTATTCCCCTTGCCGTCCCGGGCATTCACATCCGCCCCATTGCGGATGAGTAAATCCATGATCCCCGTCTGACCTCCCCGGGCCGCTTCATGGAGGGGGGTAGTGCCGGCGGCATTTTTAACATTGATATCCGCCCGCTTGTCCAGGAGGAATTCCACCAGGCCGACATAGCCCTCTCCGGCGGCATAATGCAGTGGGGTAATGCCGTCTCCGATGCGGGTGTTGTAGTTGGAACTACGCACTGCCGGAGCCAGGTAGGTATAGATGGGATTGGCAGAAACCGCGCCGGCGAGGATCAGTTTTTCTGCTGTTTCCATGTGCTCTTTAGAATTTGTTTCAGCCAGCGCCAGGTCCAGGGCGGTCTTCCCTTGTTTGTCAGTTTTTTTCAGGTTCCTGTCCGCCCCCAGAATGATCTCCGCCGATGAAGCGTTCCCCGCTATGGCAGCCAGGTGCAACAGATTTCTTCCATTGTCGTCCACGGTTTCTAAAGTGGTAGGGGTCAGGATAGCTTTAAGAAATTCCCCCCCAATGGCAATGGCCCGTACCGCCGGGGTTTGCCGTCTTGGCTGGGGATGATGAATATTAGCGCCCCCGTCGATGAGCATCCGGGCTATTGTGCCGTCACGGTGCTCTGTGGCGATGGACAGGGGGGTATAGTTCTGGTTGTCCAGCAGATCCGGTTTCGCGCCCAGGGCAATAAAAAAGGCTGCCCATTCGGAGGCGCCGGTCTCCGCGGCGATATGCAGGGGGGTGCGCCCCTGGGGATCCGTGGAGTTAAGGTTAGTCCGGCCCTGGAAGTGCTGTTGGGCCTGGGCAAAATCACCCTTTTCCAGCAGGGTCCAGACATCATCTTCCACCTCCTCAACCGGAGGCGGAGGAGCGGGCGGGGGCGGGCTGGCGCAGGCTGCGACAAGCAGGAACGCGAGGCTGACAAGGAGCGCCAGCTTAAAAGTACAATTCGCACTATTCGTTTTCATCATAATACCTATGATATCGACAGAAATTAGGTGTTTTAACAGGGATAATTTTGGCGGAAGGCGCGGCTATTTCTTTTTCTGAGCCCCTGCAGGGGTCGCGGCGGCTTTAAGGTCCACATTGTTCAGGATCGCGGAAAGGCGGTCCTTTTCTATCAGATCTATGAGCCGGGCCTCGGTAAAGCGTTTGGCCTCTTCTGTAAAATTGCCCACCGTGACACAGATACCCTTACCGGCCTTCACTTCCTTAAGGTGGGAGTGGAAATCCCGCATGATAAGCTCCCCCACTGAGCCCGGGGATCTGATAAAACGGAACATCACGATATCGGACCACTTGGGGGTGTCCACCTCCGCCTGGATATCCGCCCATTCGTTTTTATTGACCGAAATATTGGTGATCTTTGTTTTTGCCTTTTGGTAAAAGGTCATTACTATCTTACGGCAAAGGGCGACAAAATCCGCCGAAGGGGCCATGAGGAAAATTTGCAAATTCCTGTTGGCGTTCAATTCCTGGTACTTCCCGATCAGCAGAGGTACATCTTTATAGGAGGCATTCTGGTTTTGGATAGCCTTGAGGTGCCCCAGAGCTTTGCCGATTTCCTGCTTTTTCAGGTAGACCGTGGCAAGCCGGTACTTCAATTCCAGCAAAATATCAGGTTTGATGTTTTCATGCTTCAGCCCAATCTCAAAATCCTGGATAGCCTTTTCTTCCTGGTGCTGGTTCATGTTGATGGTCCCCGCAAAGAGGCTGGCAGAGGGGCCCAGAACCGGATCGGGCCTGAGATGGCTGAAGATTTTCAAAGCCTGATCCACCTGGTTAGCATCATAGTAACATTCCGCCAGGGTATAGAGGGAATCCTTGTCATCCGGGGCTATCTCAATAGCCTTACGTATGAAGTTCATCGCCTCCTTGTACTTTTTTAACTTAAAAAAAGAATGACCGATATAACGGAGGGTAGCGGGATTTTCCGGGTCTTGGGTGCGGGCCTGCTGGAGAAGCTGGATAGCTTTTTCGTAATTTTTTTTCTGAAATTCCAGGTACCCCAGATTAAAATTAACCTCAAAATTACCCTGATTGAGGTTACGGGCCGTGGTGAGCCCCTTGTACGCCTCATCGATCATCCCCAGCTTTAAGGCAGATACACCGTAGCGGAGATTTGCTTCAAATTCATTGATATCCGGCTTTGCCCCAACCATTTCTACCAGGGCCTGGTAGGTTTTAAAGGCATTATCCCAGGCTTCTTCCCGGTAATATAGATCCCCCATGGCACTCAGAGCCTGGACATCCTGGGGGTTTTGCGCCAGCCTTTTGTTGGCGTCCTTAAGGATGGACTCCCTGCCCTTGGTTCTTTTCCCCGGTTTGCCCCCTGAGTCATCCACCCCACCTATCTCTTTGGTCCGGGTCATTATGGTTATGGCAACAAAAACCCCGAGGATAAGTAGAACTACCACGCCAAGAATCGGAAGAAATCCACCCATGACATGATTATCGGTAAAAACCGCACATTTCTCAAGGAGGCCTTCTATATAGAGCAATTTTTACTTATGATTAGCTGTATTAGCGCCGTTTACTCTCCATCTCCATGGTAAATCTCTCTGATAAATCCTGCGCAGGCTGGCGTCGTAAAAAAAAACAATTCATTAAAGCAAAATCCCTCCTTATCCCCCTAACCCCCTCTATAAGGAGAATTTTTATGAACAATCAAGAATCCGACACCTTCACCGTAATCCCCGCTGACAAAAAGCGGGTACAGCTCAAAGCGGAAGACGATCTCCTGGATATCTCCCAGGACCCGATCTTCAAAGCCGTGCTTACCCAGGACACACCCGCCTCCCGAAACGCCCTCCGCTTCCTCGTTTCCGCCGCCATCGGGCAGCCGGTCACTATCATTTCCGTTTCTACCAACGAACCCCCGGTCAGGGGAATCCGGGACCGGCAGCTCCGGTACGACATTTCCGTCAAATTTAACGACGGCAGCCTGGGCGACATCGAAATGACCGTGTACCCTGATGTCTATGAACATTTCAGGCAGGAATACTACCTCGCCCGGCTTTTTACTACCCAGGATATCAAAGGTACCGAGCTCGGCTATAGGAATTTGAAGCCCACCTGGCAGATATCCCTTCTGGGGGAAAATATCCATGCTGACAACGCCCTGGTTCACCAGTTCCGGTACTATGACAAGGAAAATAACTTGCCATTCCGGGGGCTGACCTCTATAATAGATATCGAGCTGCCAAAGGCGGAACAGTTCCTGGAAAAACCGGTCTCAGAGATGGCGCCCATAGAACGCTGGGCGGTATTTTTTCGGTATAGCCAGGACCCGACGCGGCGGGCTTTGATCAATGAAATACTGGACCAGGAGGAAGGGATACAAATGGCGACGGAAGAACTCTTATTGATAAGCGAGGACGAAAACAGGCGGTTTCAGCTTGAACATGAGCTTAAGAATTTCCTGGATATAAAGTGCGGGATGGTAGACGCCAGATGGGAAGGGTATAAACAGGCTAAAGAAGAATATGCAGGAATAATCCAGGAGAAGGATGCGGCGATCCAGGCGGTGCTTCAGGAGAAGGATCGGGAAATAGCGGAACTCAGGGCAAAGCTCGGTAGGCCGTAACTTATTCGGCAAGTTCCTGCGGAACTTGCTTCGTGGTGAAATTCTTCTTCTGCTTGTTATGATTCAAGTGTAACCATCAAATTTGACATAAACGACGAAACACCGCGACGGGGTTTTGGGATATCTTTGCGTCGTGGCGCCGGGCGCTATTTTTCTGCGCCAAAAAAAGCCCTCCCTGCGTTGTGCGGGGAGGGCCGATTTAACGGTACGTTTGCGGGGCTGTTAGATGCCGGTTGCAACCGTTACTGAGCTAATCTTTAGATCATCATCGCTAGTGGGGCCTGTTATGGTGTTATTGGCGGCGGCGCCGGTAATCCTGGTTAAGGTACCGGAACCACTTGCTGAAGAGTTTCCTGTTAAGCCAGTGTCAACAGCTATGCCATTGGTGCCATCCCCCAATGCAGTTTTAAGAGCTGCATTACTAAGCGTACCAGTTGCAGCGCCAGTGCCAAAGTACAGTATGGATGTAGGATCCAGGGTAACGGTGGCTGCGGGGCTTGCCGTTTTGAGCACCAGGGAGCCTTTATCAGCAAAGTTAATAGCAGTAACTTCGTTGCTATCACCCTCTACAACATAAAGGTAATCCGAGGCGTCACCTGCCTGGGTTATTGCTGCGCCGGCTTCTATTGCCGTTAATGTCGCATCGTCTTCATGAGCTTGAATGCCCGTAACGTTGTAAGTATCGGTATAAGATATGGCGATAGCTCCTCCTGCTGCTCCAACTCCCTGCCATTGGCCGGTAATGGTGGTAGAACCTGCAAGAAGCTTCCCAGTCCCTTTGAGTATTGCACCCTTAGTACCAGTACCCGCCCCTAACGCTAAAGCGCCGCCGTCATTAATATTGACTAGCGCTGCATTGGTGAGGCTTTTTCCCGGTTGAATAATGAGAGGGCTCTCAAGATTGAGGGTTCCGTTGATGGTAATGTTCCCATCAGGGGAAGAATAATCCGCCGGAGTCACATTCGTACTTTTAATCGTAAGGCTTTTCCCAGCAGCTATGGTAAGGTTAGTCCCGGCGCCACCTGCTTTGATATGATCGATGGAAAGGTCTTGAATGCCCAGGAGCTTGCTTATTACAGTGGATTGATGGCCTTCCGTGAAGGTGGCCTCGAGGGTGCCGTTTCCGCTTGCGGTAAGCCCGCTGGCGGTAAATGTGCCTTCTGGGGCAGTGAAGGTCCCGGCTACGGTGAGTTTCGTAAGCTTTTCAAAGGTGCTGATGGCGGCAGTGAAGGTCCCGTCTACGGTAAGTTTCGTAAGTTTTTCAAAGGTGCCGGCAGGGGCGGTGAAGGGCTGCTTCACGGTGAGTTCTGTAAGCTTTTCAAAGGTGCCGGCGGTGGCAGTGAAGGCCCCGTCTACGGTGAGTTTCGTAAGCTTTGCAAAGGTACCACTGGCAGCGTTGAAGGTTCCGTTCACGGTGAGGTCTGTAAGGGCCGCAAATACTGCGCCGGTGGTATCAACATCAATGGTGACACCTGCGGGTATTGTCAGGGTCGTTGCCCCAAAGTCTGCGACTTCATTATAGGTAACGCTGGAGCCGGTCACGAGTTTTGCCAGGTTGGCCGTGTTAAGGGCAAAGTAGTTATTATTTCCTGCCGTCGCCGCTGTGGCAAGGTCACCCTTCAGTTTTGCGTTGCCTACAATAGCGAGGGTATCGGTGAGAGTGATAGTGGCGGCGTTTGCTAAGACAAAGGTATTTCCTTCCAGCTCACTCACTTTGAAAGCGGGGTTGACGGCGCCTAAGGTAAGTTTATTGGCTGGAACTGCTGCGGCAAAAGACGTAAGGGCAGCGCCATATACGCCGTTAGCAGCAACGAAACCGCTTATGCTGTCTACCTGAAGACTGGTTGCATTTGCAATGGATACGTCCTGGTTGTTCCCAATTATGGCGCTAAGTTTTAAGGGGACAGGGGCGCCGGTGGTGGCAGGACCGGGGATGGTAAGGGTGGTCGCGCCGGTTGCCGCGCTGAAGTCCAGGGTTGCATCGGATACATCGAAATTGCCGGCTAGTGCAAGAGCTGTGCCGGTGGCGAGTTTAAGCGTGCCCTTTACAACCACGCCCGGGTCAGTAGCACTACCTCCGGTAATCGCAATGCCACTGGGAACGGTAACAATCGCGTCTTTGCCTATAATAAGCTTGCCACCGGAAGTAGTGTTGATTGAACTGACAGTATTTGTGCCGATGAGGGTCACCGTTTTTCCTGCGCGGATTTCAGTGGCTGCAAGCGCGGTACCAGCGTTGGTGATAACCAGGTCATCACCAGTCCCGGGACTATTATCCCAGTAATCGGCTATGTTTGTACTAGTTATTGGTGTTGTTCCGCCCAGGACTTTTTTGGCACTCCCGGCAAATGAAACGCCGGACGGCGATGTAAACTGGCCTATATCGTATATTATAATGCCCGTGCCGTTGGAAAATCCGCCTGGCTGAAAAGCTAAAGTGCCGCCTGCGCCTGTGTAGGCATTAAACACGGCGCCTTCTCTTATTTTGAGGTCGCCATAGACGTTAAGGGTTCCGCCGCTCAGAACCACTGGGTTGCCTATCACCTCAAGGGTGCGGCCTGCCGGTACTTCACCTTCAACGTCTGTCACCGAGCTTGCAAGGTAGACATTGCCTCCGTAGGTGGTGCCTGCGCGGTATTTTTCACCTTTTGTAATCTCAAATGCCGCTGCAAGGTCCGCTGCTCTTACAATGGGGCCCGTAAGGAATGCCGGGCCTAAAATGGTATCCCCTTCTGCGCCGGGTTCGCCCGCCGTGCCGCTTATGCCGTTTATACCGCTTGTGCCGTCAGCCGGACTTTCGCAGCTGATGATAAAGCATGACAGCGTAAAGACGCTAATCATGACCAGAATAGAAATCTTTTTCAAATTCATATATATTCTCCCTTATAACTTGTCTGTTCACACAGACCATATATTTGTCCGCTTAGATGGACATCTTAACCCCGTATAAACGGGAAAAAAGCCTGGAAAATAGTTGAGCGTCAAGGATGTAGAACTTGGAGCCGGAGTTGGTATTTTTGCGGCATATAGTCATAGGACCATAATAACCATATTTATGTAAAAAAAGAAAGGGGTATATAGGGGGAAAATGGTAAAAAAGTATAGAAAATTAGTGCGAAAAAAGAGGTATTTGGAAGGGACCCCTACTCCCGGCCATTTTTTGGCTGTTATGGTTGACAAATAGCAATGACCACGACTAAAGTCTATAGAGGACTCGTTTTCTCTCCAGGCTTGGATCTGAGTGTTGTATAATAAGGAGCAGGGCCGATGGCATCAACTATTGGTATAAAAATAGCCAATGGTGAATTTTATCCGATTATGGAGGAGAATTCATCTATTAAGAAGCGGCTTGTTCTTACCACTGTTCATGATAAACAGAAAAGTGTGCAGATAGATCTCTATAATAGCTTCGCGAAAACCATGGCGGATGCCCTCTATATAGGTACCCTAGTGGTGGAGAATATCAAATCCCGGCCCAAGGGGGAGGCCTCCATAGAAATGATCCTGAGTTCCAATTCAAAGGGGGAAATTTCCGCCGATGCGGTGGATTTGGACGCAAGCTCCGGAGAACACCAGCGTTTGAACGTTTCCCTTACTTCCATGGAAGAAGATGATCCCTTTGCGGAAATGCCCGATTTTGATCTGGATTCCCAGGACCATCCGCCCCTGGGGCTCTATGATAAGGATTCGATTATTCATGAAAGGGAGCAAAAAAAGCGCTTCCCTTGGGGTATATTTGCGGTCATTTGTATCGTTGTACTGGCTGTTTGCGCCTTGTTGTATTTTTTCTTCTTAACCGACACCGGCGCGGCTGTCCGTACCGGTATTAGCCGGCGTTTTTCGAGTTCTTCCACAGTGATTCCTCCCCGGTCTACCCCGGCTCCGGTGGCACCCTCAAGCCCGGCCCCGGCGGCTCCGGTGACACAAGCCCCGGTCCCGGCAGCGTCTTCACCCCCGGCGCCGCAAACCCCGGCAGCTCCGGTGACACAAACCCCGGTCCCGGCAAGCCCGACACCGCCGGCTTCCCCGGCGGCCCCATCGGTGCCGCTTATCTCCGCATCCCAGCAGCCGGCGCAAAGTCCGGCTCCGGCAGCAGCCCGGCAGACCCGGTCCGGGCCGCCGGTGGCTTCGTATAAGGTTCCCCAAACCATTCCCAGAGCCGGGGCGCCTTATACTGTACGCTGGGGAGATACACTCTGGGATATTTCGGAGGCATTTTATCGTAACCCTTGGCTATATCCGCGCATTGCCCGGTTTAATAATATCCGCAACCCGGATTTTATCATTTCTGGAAGAACCATCAGAATCCCCCCCAGAAATTAGGGGTAAGCGGCGCGGCACTTCCAAGTCGTTTTCCCGGAGTATGAAACTTTTTGGCCCCGGTGGAGGATTCAGGCTTCTCTTTTCCCTTCTTTTTTTCTCCCTTCTCAGCCTCGCTTCCTGCGGGGCTCAAACTGTTTTGGGCCTGAGTCGGAATGAGGCGGGCCGGAGATTAAAGGAGGGGGATATTGATTTTATCCTGGATAAAGCCCCGTACCGTATGGAGGAGATCGGTCTGATCCACCCCTCCGCCCCCTATTACGCAGGGATGCTGGTGAAAGCCCGGGCCGGGGAATTGCCCGCGGATGGGGCACTACTTGCAACACCGACTTTAGTCGGCAAGTTCCCCGCGCAAGCTCTGCCTGAGCATGGGACCCAGGCCCTTGCCGAAGCCCTGTTTGAGGCTGCCTTGGACGGGAAGGGTAAGATACAGCGTGAAGCTGCCCGGGAACTTATGGGGCCATTGTTGGCTAAGGACCCTGGTGCCGCCGGATCATTCCTGGACCGGCTTGAGCAAAGGCCTCCCTCGGTGCTTCTGGCGCCTGATGTGTTGGTTCTGCGGGGGGCGGCGCTGTATAAACTGGGGCGCTATGATGAGGCGGCGGCCCTTTTTGAGGGGCGGGACGGGGATGAGGGCGCTGGCTGGGACAGGGCTTTTGCCCTTTTGTCCGCCCTGGAGGCTAAAAATTGGGGGGCCGGGGCTAAAGAAGAACTGACGACCTTCTTTTTAAGCCGTGCCCCCGGTGAAGCCCAGCAATGGGCCCAGGGGGAACTGGGGGACCGGCTTCAGGAACTGCTGGGCCCGGCCCGGGCTGCCGCTGTAAGGGGCCGTTTTGCCCTGGCCGGTTGGGCCTATGGTCAGGGGCTTGGGTATTTCCGGGAAGCTCTGGCCGGGGAGGAGGACCTGTTCTTCCGTTACCCGGATATGCTGGGGGATTTGGGTCGGGCTTTTCTCTATGGACCAGGGCGGAGCCAGGGGCTGGAACTGCTCCTGGGGTGGGACCGGAGTTTACGCGAGGCGTCAGCTGGGAAAGACTGGGATATTCGGGGTTTGCGGTACCGCATCCTCTACTATGCAGGCAGGATACAGCGGCAGTCAGGGCAGTATGCTGATGCTGCGAAGAGCTTTGATTCTGCCCTGGAATTTGCTCCCGACGGGCTTCAGAGGGATGCCTGTATCTGGTACATCCTCAGCATGGGCTTCCAGGAACAACCCGGGGAAACTGTCGCTTTGCTGCGGAAATACCTGCCCCGCTGGCATTCCCCAGTCTACTTTGAGGATATTATGGACCGTCTGGCCCGGTATCTCACGGTAAACCGGCGCTGGGATACCCTGGCGGAGCTGTTTTCCCTGATTCGGGACAGCCGGGACGGGGGAACTGTTGCAAAATACGCCTATATCCTGGGCCGGGCCCTTTCGGAGGGGTTTTTGCCAGCCGCATCGGCGCCTATGAAGGCGGAGGAGCTGTTCCGGATAGCCTTTGAACAGGAAAAGGGCTCTTTCTATTACCGGGCCCTGGCCGCTTCCCGGCTGGGGAGGACCACGGTTCCTGTCCCCGAAAAGGCCGAGGCGCCGGGGAAGGGTCCGGATTTTGGGGAGGATGCGGAATTTATCCTGGGGTTTTTTGAGTATGGCTTGGGGGGACTGGCTTTTTCATACCTGGGCGACACGACAGAGTTTTCCCCGGAGGAACTGCGGGCCATGGCCGGCGCCTTTGCCGGGGCTGGGCTTTGGGCTGAATCGATACGGGTGGTTTCCGCCTATATGGGCCGGGAGGATTTTGGGGTAACCCGGCAGGATTTGGAGCTTTACTACCCGCGGGCTTTCACGGATATGGTGGAGACCCGGGCTAAGGAAACGGAGATTCCCGCGGAACTGCTCTTTGCTCTTGTCCGCACTGAAAGCGCCTTTGTCCCGGAAATTCGATCCCAGGCCGGGGCGGTGGGGCTTACCCAGCTCATGCCGGCTACTGCCCTGGATATGGCGGGCCGTATCAGGAGGCAGGGGGGGACCGATTACCTTGAAGAAGGGAAGATCAACCTGGAGGACCCGAAAACCAATATCCACCTGGGGGCGGTGTACCTGGCCTATCTTGAGGACCGGATGGAAAGCCCCATGTTTGCCCTGCTGGCCTATAACGGCGGCATGGGTCGGGTGCGGAACTGGCGGCGCTCTGCCCCTGCCTTGCCCGGGGACCTTTTCCTGGAAACCATCGAATATCCTGAAACCCGGGAATACGGGCGAAAGGTACTGGCGGCAGCGGCGGCGTACGGATATCTGTATTATGGTATGACGATGGAAGCGGTTGTTGCCGATATATATAGATAGAGGGAATCCCTAAAACCCGGCTGGTTTTTGCCCAAAAATCTGAAATATGGAGGACTTCGGTCTGTGCCGCTGAAACTGTTGGAACTTCTGAAAACCCTGAAAGCCATGAAGGCGCCCCATCCTCTGCAGGCGCTGAAGGCCTTTCGCGCCCGCCGGGATTTCCGGTTTCGCCTGGCCTCCCTGATTGCCACCTTTTCCCTGGCCCTTATTGCCCTGCTCCTGGGCATTTCCATTGCCGGGGCGGTTTTTAATATACCGGAACTTGCCGCAGGGCCCGGGGATTTTCTGGTTCGCTCCTACGGTATTCTGGCCTTCATGATCCCCATCTACCTCCTGGCAGCGGGGCTTATCCTGGCGGATACCCATTTTCGGCCTGACCGGATCTTTATCCTGACGGGAACCACCTTTCCCTTCCTGACCCTGGCCATAGGCTTCGCCTTCCTTAGGGACTACAATACCCGGGCTGAGCAATGGGATTTTCTGGCCCGGGCCGGGCGTATTGGGTTCAGCCTGATCATCATTTTGATGACGGTTATCGAAAGCTTCCTGATTATGGCCCTGACTTCCCTCTTTTTTCCCGGCCCCGAGTCGCTTAAGCCCCCGGAAGAGGAGCCTGAAAAAGAAAAGGAGCCCTCCGGGGTTTTTCTGCTTCCCGGTCCCACGGGAACTACGGATCCCATTGCAGTCCCGGCCTTTCTCAACGATCTTGATGAAAGGGCCTTAACAATACCTGGGGATGAAGAAGATGAGTCGGCATTTGAGCCGGGAGAGCCTGAGCTTGATCCCTTTTTTGAAACCCTCTACAGTTCCAAATCCGGGGACATTCCGGATCCCCTGGAAGCGCCGACTTTAGTCGGAACCCTGGAAGTTCCGGATGATACGTCTCTGCCCTATACCCCGCCCAAAGGAAAGGCCCCCAGGGCGAAACGCCGGGCGGTCTACTCGGTGCCCGTGGAGGGCATCCTGAACCAGTACCCTGATGGTCAATATTGGATCATCGATCAGACCACCAGGGACGCCGCAGTAATCCTGCGGGAGACCCTGGAAGAATTTAAGATACAAGCGGAGGTTACCGGGATAAGCAAGGGGCCGGTGATCACCATGTTCGAGATACTCCCCGCAGCGGGGATACGGCTTGGCAAGATCGAGGGCCTGGCGGACAATATCGCCATGCGCCTGGCAGCCCAGTCCGTGCGTATTGTGGCCCCCATACCGGGGAAACACGCCGTGGGCATCGAAGTGCCTAATAAAAAGCGGAACATCGTATCCTTCCGGGAGATCATCGAAGGGGAACTGCGCCGGGAAAAGGACCGGGATGCGAAAAAGCTGGAGATTCCGGTGATTTTGGGCAAAGATATAACCGGGGAAGCCCAGACCGTGGACCTGGTCCAGACCCCCCATCTGCTCATCGCCGGCGCCACGGGTTCCGGAAAGTCGGTCTGCGTGAACGCTATGATACTCTCCATCCTGTACCAGCGTTCCCCCTCAGAATGCCGGCTCATCCTGATAGATCCCAAGCGGGTGGAACTCAAACTCTACAATGATATTCCCCATCTCCTGACACCGGTGATCACGGAACCGAAAAAGGCGTTCCAGGCCCTGCAATACTGTATCTACGAGATGGAACGCCGCTACGCCTGCCTGGATTCCATGGGGGTCCGGGACATACGGAGTTACAATAAGCGGATAAAAGAGCGTAATATCGCTGCGGAACACATGCCCTACATCGTGGTGGTGATCGACGAATTTGCGGACCTTATGGCCACCACGGGCAAGGAGCTGGACCGCACGGTATCCCGCCTGGCCGCCATGAGCCGGGCCGTGGGCATACACCTGGTCCTAGCCACCCAGCGGCCCTCTATCGACGTCATCACCGGCATTATCAAAGCCAACATCCCCAGCCGCATCGCCTTCATGGTGGCCGGCAAGATGGACAGCCGGATCATCATCGATCAGGTAGGCGCCGACAAGCTCCTGGGCAAAGGTGATATGCTCTACGCCGGTGTGGTGGACCCCTTCCCGGTCCGCATCCAGGGGGCCTTTGTCTCCGAGGAAGAGGTAGAGCGGGTGGTGGACTATGTCAAAACTCTGGGAGAGCCGGACTACATTGACGACGAAATCTTTATTGACGATGACGAAGAAGACCTGACCCCCTCCCTCTTTGGGGAAGGTGATGATCCCCTCTACGAAAAAGCCCTGGAAATTGTCATGCAGCAGGGCAAAGCCAGCGCCAGCTACATACAGCGCCGTCTCCAAATAGGCTACAACCGCGCAGCCCGTCTGGTAGAGGAAATGGAACACCAGGGACTGGTAGGCCCCGCCCAGGGGTCAAAGCCCCGGGAATTGCTGCGCGGGGTATAGGGCCTATCGTCCTCCCTTGAACCAGGCCCCCATACTCTATTATGAATAATAGTCTTAAGGTGTATGCAAGGGATAAAGGCAGGGAGGGGAGGGCAATTCGCCTCTGTCCCCGTCTCTGGAATTCCCTGCCGGAGGAGACCTACCGGGCTCCGCAGGCAGACTCTACAGGTTAGGGCTCCCTCGCGCAAGCGTCTATGATAAATGTCAAGCACTTTTTTTCAAAACCGCCGCATTTTTTTGCCCTTTCAGGAATCGGCGGTATTCGGCCATCTTTGCCTCATGTTTTTTGGGATCCCGGCCATAATGATACTCCCCTTTTTTCAGCATCTGAAAGATTTCTGCAAAGACTCGCCGCCGTAAACCCGTTCGTACTAGCCCCGGCTTCTTGTACTCCGCCAGCCGGTCATACCAGCGCCGGAGTTTAGGGCTGACCGCCATCACATGGTTGAGGGACTGGGTTAGCAGGGTCGCCGACAGTTTCCGCCCTTTCTTGTTGGTTCCCCGGATACTCGTTGAGGTATTGGAATTGGCCACATGGGGCGCCGACCGCAGATAGGAGGTAAAGGCCTTGGCGTTTCTGAATCGGCTCACCTCAATGATGTCTGCGATGATGGCTATGGCAATGAACACGCTCACCCCCTTCATGCTGGTCAGGATTTCTATCTGCGCCATAAACGGGGCGGCCTGAAGTAATACCTGGTCTTTCAGGGCTTCCGCATCGACCTCGTCCCGCTCAAGCCGGTCCAGCAGCTGGTTTAGTTGGAAGCGGAGAACCGGATCATCGGAGATGTCCCGTATCTCCTGGCGGCTCTTCCGACCGAAGATTTCTTCCTGGGTAAAACCGTACAAGTGCTCCTTCAGCAGGGAGTGTATCCGGTTTTTCAGCTGGGTATTCTGCTTCTTGTAGAGTCGGTAGGTGGAAAACAGACTCCGCAGGTCCTGGATCTCCTTCGGGGGGATGGTTACCGGGGAGATCGTCTGCTCCCGGGAAAGTACCTGCATCTTGAGTATCCGACACAATTTGTCCGCATCTATCTTGTCCGTATTACACCGGGCAAGGCTAATCTGTTTCAGCTCGTAGGTATTGGCGATGACTACCTCCTTCACCCGGTCCCGAAACAGACGGGCAAACGAGAAGGTCGTTATCGTCGCCTCTACGAGCACGTAGGTATCTACCGTCAGGGTGGCATAAAAGGCCGCCAGCCCTTCCGCGTCCAGCTCAAAGGTCTTGACGACCCGGTCTTTTCGGGGGTCTTCCATCGATGCCCACTCATCCCGGTAACAGCAAGTAAACCGGTTGGTATGCAGATCAATGCCGATAAAGTTCATCTGAACCTCCACAGAGAAAAGATTGATTGTTCGGTTGAATTCCGGTATACTGATACCATGCGTCTATTCGGGGTGTTGATCGGGCTAAGGACCAGCCCCCAAGAAGCAAATGCGGCTACCGGTTGTTAATCGAGTTCACGGGGTCATTACTGCTCCAGCTTGCGCTACAACCGGTAGTTGTTCTTCCGAACGCCTACAGTATACCAGGTAACCGCATGCTTTTATCATAGCTTCGAGTTCTTGAGGCGAATTGCCCTCCCCTCCCGGTCACTGTCTATACAATCACCATTAAACCAATCCATTACTGATACAATAATTATTCTCTAAATCATTGGACATTTAACAATTTCTTTACTATTGTTTAAGAGGTGAGACGAACAACATTGTTACTGCTTCTTACCTTTCCCCTGCTCTGCTGTACCGGCAAGTCGGAATATTCTGCAAAAAACAGTAAAAGAAACCCGGAGTATCCCCCGCATTATCGGAGTTATAAAGAAATACCCGGGGTGAGTGATGAAGAAATAAAAGCCATCGAAGCCCTGAAGGAAACTTACAGTTTTTTTACCTACGGTATGAACTACAGTTCCGACTGTTTTTACCAGAATGACGGAACCCTTGGGGGATATGCGGTCCTGTTCAGCCGGTGGTTGGAGGATCTTTTTGGTATACCCTTTGTGATAAAAATTCACGAATGGGACGAACTTGTTTCCGGCCTGGAATCCGGGGAAATTGGTTTTACCGGGGAATTAACCGCCACTGAGGAGCGCCGGAAAATCTACCACATGACCGATGCTATCTCCGAGCGGCCGGTTATATTTGTGCAGATCCGGGGCAGGGAAACCCTTGGGGAGCTGGTGAAGCTGCGGCCCCTGCGTTTGGGATTCTTTTCCGGGTCTATCTTTCGTGATCTAGTGGCTCCCTTTATCAGCGGCCCATGGGAGTCCTTCTTCATTGATGATTACGAGACTGTGTATCGTATGCTGAAATCCGGTGAGATCGACGCCTTTTACGATGGCAGTACCCCAGAGGCGCTCTTTGATCAATACGAGGATGTGGTTACCATGGAATTTTCTCCCCTCATCTATGAGCATGTGTCCTTCAGTACCCGGCGGGAAGAACTGGCGCCTGTGATATCGGTGGTGCAGAAATACCTGGACCAGGGGGCGATCTATCATCTGACCAACCTGTATAATCAGGGGCAGGATGAATATCAGCGGCACAAACTCTACGACCGCTTGACCCGGGAGGAACAGGCATGGTTACTGAGCCGACAGGCTGTGGATGAACCCATACCGGTGGCTGCAGGGTACGATAATTATCCTGTCAGTTTTTACAACCAGCAGGAGCGTCAATGGCAGGGGATAGTCTGGGATCTGCTTAAAAAAGCGGAGGAGTTAACAGGGCTGCGCTTTGTCCGGGTGAACTGTGACAGCAACCAGAGGGCGGAGCTTTCGGAGCTGATGGATTCCGGAAAGGCGGTGATGATCGCTGAGCTTATCCCCCCTGAAAGCCTGTCCAGCCGTTATTTACTGGCCAATAGCCCCTATCAAAGCGATTACTTCGCCCTTTTATCCGCCATGAATTACCAGGATATCAGCTTAAATGATGTGCCCTTTACCAGGATAGGGTTGATAAAAAATTCCGCCTGGACGGAGGTGTTTAATACATGGTTCCCAAACCACACTAATACTGTGTACTACAATAACAGTACTCTGGCTTTTGATGCCCTGGGCAGGGGGGATGTGGAGATGGTCATGGCGGACCGCAACCAGCTCCTATACCTGACTAATTATATGGAACAGCCCTGGTTCAAGGCGAACCTGATTTTTGACCGGACTTATGATTCTTACTTTGGGTTTAACCCCGGTGAAGGGATACTCTGTTCGATTATGTCCAAGGCCCAGGGTTTTATCAACACAAAAATTATCGTGGATCTCTGGAGCCGGCGTATCTTCGATTACCGGGGCAAGCTGGCCCGGGCCCAGGTTCCCTATCTGGTGGGCCTTTCCCTGCTCCTGGCCTGTGTCCTGGTCCTGGTAACAAGCCTGCTGGTCCGGCGCAGGAATACCGGCAGATACCTGGAAGCCACTATAAACGAGCGTACCAAGGCCCTGGAGATTCAAACTGCCGCAGCAAAGGTAGCCTCCCAATCCAAGAGTGAATTCTTGGCCCGGATGAGCCATGAAATCCGCACACCCCTGAACGCTATCATCGGTATGACCCACATTGCCCGAAAGTCCGCAGGAACCCTGTCGGCAGCAAATCTGAGTTCCGAAAGAAACCGGATGGTCTCCGCAATAGAGGAAATTTCACTGGCATCTTCTCATCTCCTGGACATACTTAACGATGTCCTGGATATGTCAAAGATCGAGTCGGGAAAATTTATCCTGGTTAATGCGGCTTTTTCAATGGAACAAGCCCTGGAAGAGGTATCGGATATCATCAGGAACCGCTGCCTGGAAAGGGGTGTCAAATTTGTCATCAACTTTGGGGCACTCCCTGCCACAGGGGTTCTGGGCGATCGGCTGCGACTTAAACAGACACTGATCAACCTCCTGGGAAATGCGGTGAAGTTTACCTCCAAGGGAGGATCCGTTACTTTTAGTATGGAACTCTGCGGGGAAACCGATGAACAGATCCTTCTTAAATTCACGGTAACCGATACAGGCATAGGCATGACCGAAGAGCAGTCTTCCCGGCTCTTTACTGCCTTTGAACAGGCTGATGAAAGTATTGCTGCCCGCTTCGGCGGTACCGGCCTGGGGCTTGCTATCAGCCAGAGATTGGTGCGCCTCATGGGAGGTAATATTACCGTTAAGAGTAAAATAGGGGAGGGTTCTGAATTTTCTTTCACCATAGGCCTTGAAAAAACCGAGTACGCCCGGGAACAGTCGGTGGATCCCCTGTTGTCCCTGCCGGATTTGACAGGCCGGCGTTTGCTGTTGACTGAGGATATTGAAATAAACCGGATCATACTCCGGGAACTGCTGTCTGAAACCCATGTGGAGATCCGGGAAGCGGTGGACGGACAGGATGCCCTGGAACAGTTTTCTGCTTCCGATTCAGGATACTACGATCTTATCTTCATGGATGTGCAGATGCCCCGCATGGACGGTTACGAAGCGACCCGCCGGATCCGCGCCCTGGATCGCCGGGATGCAGAAAATGTACCGATTGTTGCCATGACCGCCAACGCCTACCGTGAGGATATAGAGAAAGCCCTTGCCTCAGGGATGAACGATCACCTGGCGAAACCCATCGATATCCAGGCTACAGGGCGGGCCCTGGCAAAATGGCTGGTGAAGAAAACTTGATAAGGTTTAGAAAAACTGCGGTTCCGGAAAGCAGCGCAATCTTCCCTTGTTATTTCGCCTTAAGGGCGGCTTCGTAGAGCCCTGTGCCATCCCCGGGCTTGGGGCAGAATGTAGGGTTGTGAAACTGATAGATATCGATATGATCGGTTTTCAGGTTTCTAAGGCTGGTTTCCAGATCCCCTGTCATATCCTCTCCTTTTTTTGCCGGGGACTTGGTGGCCAGGAAAAATCCCCCCGCCGGGAAGACAATGCGGCTCCCAGTTTTTTTTCGCTGTCCGTATAGCCCCGAGCGGTATCAAAAAAATTGATGCCCCTGTCCAAGGCTCTCCGCAGTAATGCTACTGCCTCTGTCATAGGTGTGCGCTGCACCGGTAATGCGCCGAATCCGTCTTTGTTTATCCTAATGCCTGTCCGCCTCAATGTGATCTCCGGCATGATATACCCCTTGTATTCTTTGTCTAAGGATACTATAAAAAACTCACAATGTTTGTGTGTAGGAAAGCCCTGCCCCGATAGCAGTGGTGTATTCGGCCTCAGCGGGGTATTCAAAATGTACTGAGTACATGACGGTTATGGCGTCCAGGATTTTTTTGCCTATAGGGTTGTGGCTGCCGTTCCCGGTAACGATGACCCTGTCGGTACCCTTGCTCTTCGCGGCAAACACCGAAACCATACCGATTACCTGGAACACCAGGTTAAGAAGACCCAGGGCTATATCCTCGTTCCGGGCGGTGTCCAGCATCTTGCCGAAGTTGGAGGCCGTGGTTTCCCGGTTAAGAAAGCTCATTTCCATGTCCGTAATGTCTTCCATATTCAGATCCACCTGGTTCAGAATCCCATGCTCCGCCAGTTCCATGATACCGTTGAAGTCCGAGGTAGATATGAGCTTCTTTGCCAGCCCCAGGATGGTGCCTCCCCCAACCCCGGAGCCCCCCATGTGGGTGATGGATCCCTTTTTCGCGTAGATGATCGCCGTACCGGTACCGATGTTGGTGATCACAATATCTTCTTTGCCCGAAAGGAACATTCCCCCGATGCCGATGGCTTGCATCTCGTCCACCCGCTGGGTGGGGATGCCGAAAAGATCGTTTTTGATCATGGAAGCCCCGGCGCCGGTGATCATGATACGGCTGATATCCCCAATTTTGAAATTGTTCTCCACCAGCATTTTGCCGAAGGCCCCGGTGGCGGAGGTTACGGCGTCCATGGCCTTGGTTTTGATCTTCCTGATCTTTCCGCCCTCTTCAATAGATACCGCCTTGGTGGTGGTGCTGCCTATATCTATTCCTATGATCATTTACAGTTCTTCCTTTGAGAATTCATTTTTCAGATTGAGGGTCCAGTATCCCACATCAAGCCACTGGTCCATTTTATAGCCTATCTCCGGAAACTGGGCAACCTTTTTAAAGCCGAATTTTTCATGAAGCCCCATGCTCCGGTCATTGGGAAGGGTGATGCCCGCCACAATGGTGCGGAGTTCCATTTTCCGAAGTTCTCCCAGCAGGGAGCTGAGGAGCTTTTGCCCCAGCCCTTTACCTTCAAAGCCGTGTTTTATATAGATGGAATTCTCCACAGAATAACGGTAGGCGCTCCGTTCCTTCCACTGATGGGCATAGGCATAACCCAGAACCTGCCCCGCATCTTCCCAGACGATCCAGGGGAAGCCGCTGCAAACTTCCGCGATACGGCTTTCCATTTCCTCTACCGGAACAGAGAGTTCCTCAAAGGTGGCAACGGTATTCTGAATAAAATAGTTATATATACCGCAGATACTTTCCGCATCTTGGGTTTTCACTGACCGTATCATGGGCGCCTCCATATACCTTATGATAACGATTATTTTTGCTTTAACCAATATAGTGGCGCTATTCTCCGGGAGGGGAGGGGATTACCCCCGGCCCCTAACCTGTAGAGCCTGCTTGCGGAGCCCAGTAGGTCTCCTCCAGCAGAGAATTCCAGAGACGGGTCCAGGGGTAATCCCCACCCCTCCCGGAGCCTGGGTCAACATTTGGGAAAGTTCGGTTTAAGGCATTGTGTCCTGGTGTGTATAGCAGTCGCTTTAAGGCATTCCTCACGATTGTATATAGCAATGTTTTTATGGTAGGCATACCGGGACAGAGGCAGGGAGGGGAGGGCAATTCGTCTCCGCCCCCGTCTCTGGAATTCCTCCCCGGAGCAGACCGCGTAGCGGGCTGACGGAGGGGAATTCTACAGGTTAGGGGGTGGAGGCGAATTGCCCTCCCCTCCCGGTCGCTGCCACAATATAGTTATCATAAACCAAGAATTGCTATATACTAAAAGCCTCTATGATTTTAATACTATGTTTTTTTCTTGCCCTGTCCTCCTGCGCCTCGGCGCCTCAGCCGCCTGATCCTGTTCCGGAACAGTCCCCAGATGATCCGGCTCGGGATATCCCGGCGGATGAGGAGGATGTACCTGAAATATTCGTCTATGGGGAAATACCCGACGACGCAAAGAATCTGCCGGTTCTGCTCTTTGATGAAATTTGGGGCTATGTGATGGCTGGCCGGGAACAGGCTTTGAAAACAAATTACCCCCTGAGCGATGTGGGATACTTTGGTGCTGAAATAGATGTCTACGGCAAACTTACCGATGTGCCCCGTCGGAGCAGGCTCCGCAGCTTTCCCGGGCGGGTCCACCTGGTGGTGGTCTGTAACAGCATGGCCCTGACCCACTTTGTTCTGGAACCGGGAAGTCCGGTTCGAAAACAATTGGTGGCGGATCTCCTGGAAGCTTCAAGAGCTTACGATGGCTTGCAGATCGATTTTGAAAACATCCCCGCTAGGGATGGGGCCAATTTCCTTTCCTTCTTGCAGGATCTACGGGAGGGCCTGGGGAACCGGCTTTTTACCATTGCCCTGAAAGCCCGGACCAGAACCCTCCAGGATGATGCCTACGATTACGGGAAGATAAAGCCCCTGGTGGATCGGATTCTGGTAATGGCCTACGATGAGCATTGGTCCCGGGGTGAGCCGGGCCCCATCGCGTCCATGGGTTGGAGCCGCCAGGTGGCGGATTATGCCCTGAAAACCGTGGGCCCGGAAAAGCTGATCATGGGCCTGCCTTTTTACGGCCGGACCTGGGGAGACACAGACCCCTTCAGCGCTTACGTCTACTCGGGCATTGAGCGAATCAAAAGCGAAAACGCAATAACCGAGATCAACCGGGAAAACGGGGTTCCCAACTTTTCATATAATGTATCCGTAAAAATGTGGGCCTATTACGAGGATGTTTTTTCCCTGAATATCCGGAGCAGTCTGTACCTGGACATGGGTATTCGGTCCATAGGGTTCTGGCGTATCGGGCAGGAGGACCCCCTTATATGGAACTTCCTCCAAATAGCCAATTGATTGTTTTTATCGTTTTTATTATGTTTTGTTGTTCCTCTTGTGTAAAATCGGTGTATATGATATAAGGAAAGCGGATAATACGATCCAAAGGAGATAAGAATGAAGAGAGGAATTATTCGTTTTGTTAAGGTTTTATTGGTAAGTAGCCTGATTCTGCCGGCGGCTCTGTTTGGGGGCGGAAAAAAGGATGCGGCCCCCCAGTCTGCCCCGGTGGAACAGCATGAGCCGGTCACCATCCTGGTAGCCGCCGCTGCAAGCCTGGAATATTCATACGTGCAGCAGCTCATCCCCCTGTTCCAGAGCAAGTACCCCTGGATCACCGTAGAGGGAACCTACGATAGTTCCGGTAAGCTCCAGACCCAGATTGAGTCGGGGCTCCAGGCTGATGTGTTTATGTCCGCCGCTACCACCCAGATGGATAACCTGGTGGGCAAAAACCTCATAGCCCCGGATTCTGTAAAGCCCTTGTTGGAAAACAAGATCGTTCTGATCAAGCCCGCAGGGGGCGCCACCACGGTGACCGGTTTCCAGAACGCGACCCAGGCCCGGGTCATCGCCCTGGGAGACCCCGCCAGTGTGCCCGCAGGGCAATACGCCCGTGAAGCCTTTACCAGCCTGGGCATTTGGGACGCTGTGTCCGCCAAGGCTAGCCTGGGAACCAATGTCACGGAAGTGCTGAACTGGGTAGGGGAGGCCAGCGCTGAAGTGGGAGTGGTCTACGCTACCGATGCAGCCACCACCAAAAAGGTGGAAGTAATCGCCGAGGCCCCTGCGGGAAGCCTGGCCCGGAAGGTGATCTACCCCGTGGGAATCACCGCTTCCTCCGCACACCCCGCTGAGGCAAAACTGTTTGTGGATTTCCTCGCCTCCCCTGATGGTCTGGCTGTCTTTATAAGTTACGGTTTCGCCCCGAATCTATGAATTTTTCGCCCATACTGATATCCATAAAAACCGCCTCTGCGGCGATTGTGGTTACCTTTTTTCTGGGCCTCTTCGCCGCCAAGTGGGTGGCAGGTATCAGGCGCCGTTTTCTCAAGATGATCCTGGACGGCATCCTGACCCTGCCCCTGGTACTGCCCCCCACGGTGGCGGGTTTTTTCCTGCTCTATATCTTCGGGGCCAGGCGTCCGGTGGGTCAATTCTTCCTGGATTATTTTAGCATACGCATCGCCTTTTCCTGGGGCGCCACAGTCCTGGCGGCGGTGGCCATCTCCTTTCCCCTGATGTACCGTTCCGCCCGGGGCGCCCTGGAGCAGGTTGATGAAAACCTCATTTACGCCGCCCGTACCCTGGGCCTTTCCGAGTGGAGCATATTCTGGCGCATCTGCCTGCCCACCGCCCTGCCGGGAATCGCTTCCGGCGGGGTCCTGGCCTTTGCCCGGGGCCTGGGGGAATTTGGCGCCACCGCCATGATCGCCGGCAACATAGCCGGCAAAACCCGGACCTTGCCCCTGGCTATCTATTCAGCAGTCGCCTCAGGGGACATGGAAAGCGCCTACACCCACGTGCTCATCATTGTGCTCATCTCCTTTGTGGTGGTGGCCCTGATGAACTACTTTACGGTGTTAGAGGGGAAGGCCTTCACCGGGCGCGGACGTGGCAGCAGGCGGTCCCGGTGAGTATTAGTGTTACTGTGCGCAAGCGCCTGTCCCGGCAGTTCACCCTGGAAACGGAATTCAAAACCGGCGAAGGCTGCCTGGGGATACTGGGCGCTTCGGGCTGCGGGAAGAGCATGACCCTCAAGTGTATAGCCGGCATTGAAACCCCTGACGAAGGCTTTATCTCGGTTAACGGCCGGGTCCTTTTTGATTCTGCAAAGGGAATCAACCTCAAGCCCCAGGAACGCCGGGTGGGCTACCTCTTTCAGAATTACGCCCTTTTCCCCCGGATGACTGTACTGGGTAATATCACTGTGGGCCTCTCCGGTCCTGGTTCTGAAAACACCGCCCTGGCCCGCACCTGGCTTAAGCGCTTCGGCATTGAGGACTTAGAAGACCGGTATCCGGCCCAGCTTTCCGGGGGCCAGCAACAGCGGGCCGCCCTGGCCCGTATGCTTATCCGGGAGCCGGAACTACTGCTGCTGGACGAGCCTTTTTCCGCCCTGGACAGTTTTCTTAGGGAACAGATGCAGCTTCAGCTGCTGGAACTTCTGGGGGTCCATCGGGATATAATCATGGTGACCCACAGCCGGGACGAGGTGTACAAGATCTGCGATGAACTTTTAGTCATGGACGCCGGCCGCTCCCTTGCCCAGGGCAATACCCGAGAACTATTTCTGAACCCCGATACGGTGCAGACCGCCCGGCTTACGGGGTGCAAAAATATTTCCCCTATCAAGTGGACAGGCCCCCAGGAAGCCTGCGCCCTGGACTGGGGCCTCCAACTTCGTATGCCGGTTCCCGCGGATACCCGCATTACCCACATCGGCATACGGGCCCACGACTTTGTCCCGGTTTCGGATAGTGGAACTGCTGCCTCCGGGGAAAAATTTAACCAAGTACGGATCAAAGTGACGGTCAGTTCTGAATCCCCCTTTGAGCGCATCGTCCTATTTACCAATGCCGACACCCCCGGGCAGGCAACTGAACTCTGGTGGTTGTACAGTAAGTATACCCGGTGTATAATACCTGAACGGCTCTTTATTCCCCCGGAGGCGATCTTGCCCCTGAGGGAGATGATACCGGCGGGGTGAAACAGCCCCGTACATTTTCCGGAGGTAGAGTATGAAAATCAGTGCGCGGAATCAGTTAAAAGGAAAGGTCCTGAGTATTAAGGAAGGGGCGGTGAACGGCATCGTACTCCTGGATATAGGGGGCGGAAACAAGATTTCTTCTACCATCTCCATAGATGCCATAAAGGAGCTGGGCCTTACGGTGGGCAGCGAAGCCTACGCCATCATCAAGGCCACCTCGGTGATGATCGGCATCGACCACTAAGAGTCCATGATACGTTTTAACAGGGCTATGCTCCGTTCAAACCATTGGATATCTGCCTGTTCACGGTAAATAGTCAGTTCCAGGGCAAGGTAGTCCCCCCGGTCAGCCCGACTGAGCAGGGTGGGATCGATTTCGTCGTAGCTTTTTTCAAGCCGTATGGCGTACCGTTCTCGGCGAACCTTCAGCTGGGATTCCAGTTGGGTAAGCAGATTGGCGTCACTCATGCTGCCGGAAAAGTAGAGCCGTAGTTTGAACACATCCTTGGTGTTTAATTCCATCGGTTCATCCCGGGTAAGCCATTGTAAAAATTCGTCCTGCCCCGGTTTGGTAAGGGTATAGAGTTTCTTTTCCAGTTTTCCCTGGGACACCACATCAAACACTACCAATGCTTCATCCACCAGTTTTTTCAGTTCCGGATAAATCTGGCTATGGGTGGCGTTCCAGTACCGCAGGAGCCCGTGGCTGAATTCCTTGCTTAAATCATAACCGGTCATCGGTTCACGGGAGAGCAGGCCCAGGATGGCGTATTTTAAGGTGCGAACTTCATTTTTCATCTATGCTATAACAGATAATACACTTTTCCGGGGGAATTGATCAATTATCCTAAAACAGGTATTTCTTGACATATCAGGATAAACATACTAAAATAGACCCAGCTGATAGGATGGTTCACGTGGGCAGGATCAAGGACTCTTTGTTTAAGCTGGAAGATGAGAAAGTTTTAGCGGAAGTACAAAAGACCCTGGACGCCGGGGTTCCCCCGGAAAAAGTTCTGGAAGAATGTAAGACCGCCATGGTCGCTTTCAGCGAGGCCTTTTTGCAAGGAAAGATGTTCGTCTCGGACCTCCTCATTTCCGGGGTAATTTTTGAAGATATCAACAAACTGGTGATGCCCAGGATGAAAGCCTCGGCGGCGAAAAAAAACGCCGGCAAGGTAGTCATCGGTACGGTAAAAAATGATATTCACAACATAGGGAAAATTTTCGTATCCAACATGCTGGCTGCCTCAGGTTTTGAGGTCATCGATGTGGGGGTTGATGTGCCCCCGAAAAACTTTATCGAGGCCGTAGGGGACAGCAACGCCCGGGCCCTTGCCATGTCATGCCTTCTGGCTAACTGTTATGATTCCATTAAGGAAACTGTCGAAGCCCTGGAAAAAGCGGGGCTTCGGGATCGGGTGAAGATCATCATAGGCGGCGGCTGGGTGGACGCCCATGTGGTCAGATACTCCGGGGCAGATGCCTTTGGGTTCAATCCCCAGCAATGCGTTCATTTTTGTGAGGAAGTGTACGCCCGGTGAGGCGGGCTCTGCGGTGCGTATCTATTGAATAGGGGATAATATAAAAATAATGACCAATAATAATATTGGACAAATAAGATTGCTCGTCTTTATTCGCAAGCGGGTTTAATACCCTCTGCACACTTTCGCGTGCGAGCTTTAGGGCGGTTTTATCCCGGTAAAAACCCTGGATTGTAGTGGTTTTAAACCCGCATACAATCCATACCTTACAGAACAACATACCCAGTTGCTCTGCAGCGGGGTATGTTGATTCAATATTTCCCTCCAAAAATTCCCTAAAAAAAACAAATATTTTAGGCTTACTAAAGCAAATTTCCCCTCGATGACATCTCTTTGGCAAGGAGAATTGTTATGATTGATACAAACCCCAGCCAAAATCCCGAAAATACCGGCTTGAAAAAGCGGGTGCAACTTAGCCCGGAAGACGACCCACTGGATATCACCCGCGACCCTGTCTTCAAGGCCGTGCTGACCAGAGAAACCCCCGAGTCCCGCAATGCCCTGCGTTGCCTCGTCTCCGCTGCCATCGGGCAGCCGGTTACCGTTATTTCCGTTGTCGCCAACGAGCCCCCGGTCAACGATATCCGGGATCGCCAGATCCGCTACGATATTTCAATCAGGTTTAACGATGGTAATCTGGGTAATATCGAAATGACCCTATACCCGGATACGCATGAACATCTCAGGCAGGAATGCCACCTCGCCTGGCTCTTTGCCACCCAGGACATCAGGGGAATTGAACACCGCTATGGGGATCTACAGCCCGCTTACCAAATATCTCTTCTGGGCGAGAACCTCCACAAGGATGATGTACTGGTCCATCGATTCCGGTATTACGATCCGGAGCATAACTTGTCATTCGGGGGGCTGACCTCTATAATTGACATAGAGTTACCGAAAGCGGAGCAGTTCCTGGCAAAACCGGTTTCTGGAATGACGGAGATTGAGCGCTGGGCGGTATTTTTCCGGTATATCCAGGATTTTGAGCAGCGGGAACTGATCAATGATCTACTTGACCAGGAGGAGGGCCTAGCCATGGCAACGGCGGAACTTTTAACGGTGAGCAAGGACGATGAAATGCGGGCCCGGCTTGAGAGCCAGCTCAAGAACCAACTGGATTGGCAGAGCGGCATGGTAAATGCGAAACAGGACGGAGAAGCCGTCGGGTATGAGAAGGCTAAAAGGGAATACACAGGGATAATCGGGGAGAAGGACGCAAAAATCCAGGCTTTGGAGCAAAAATTGCGGGACTTGGGGCTGACGGCGGAGTAAATTCCCAAGACGAAAGCCGTTGAGATGCGGAGCGCTTAGCCGCTACGGCGAAAGGGGCAGACTCGCTTACTTTTTCGAAGCCGCTGCATTTCGCAGGGCGCTGTAAAATATATCGACGTCAATAGGTTTGGTCAGGTGGTCTTCCATGCCCAGGGCAATGCAGCGCTCCTTTTCCTCGGGGAACGCATGGGCGGTCAGCGCATAAACCGGCATGTCCTTGTATTCGGGAGTTTCCTTGATGATCCGGGTAGCCTCGTAACCGTCCATAACCGGCATTTGGAGATCCATCAGCACCAGGTCAAAGGGCGGAAGCTGCGACTTGGCTTTATCGGAAAGAATATCCAAAGCTTCCTGGCCGTTTTGCGCCGTGGTAACTTCCATGCCAACCGCACTGAGGAGTTCCTGAACGATCATAGCGTTAATTTCATTGTCTTCTACCAGTAGAACGCGTACGCCATGCAATACGGCATTTTCAGTATTCGCCGGCGCCGTATCCTTGGCTACCCGGGGAACTTCGTTAGCTATGCGGAGAACTTCGTTGAAAGCGGCGGTTTTTTCCGCTGCCCCTGGCACTGCCAACGGCTCCGCCAGGGGAGCAGCCAGCGGGAAGGTACAGGAAAACAGGAAGGTTGTTCCGTTTTTCAGTTCACTGGTGGCGGAAATTTTTCCGCCCATGAGCTCCACTATTTCACGGGTGACCGCAAGCCCCATGCCTGCCCCTCCGTATTTACGGGTTGCGGAATTATCCGCCTGGTCAAAGGCGGCGAATAGTTTTTCCATCTGATCCCGGCTCATGCCTATGCCCGTATCCCGAACCGCAAAGTCCAGGGTAGCACTAGTACTGTCATGTTTGGATACGATCGCACGAACCGTGATGGAACCTTTTTCGGTAAACTTATATGCGTTACCGATAAGGTTGGTAAAGATCTGCCTTAGCCGTTGTTCGTCTCCCACAATGGAGGTAGGCAGGGCAGAATCCAGTTCAAAGCGCAGATCAAGCGATGAGTTTTTGTTTTTCTCCCGGAAAAATACCGAAAGTTCATCGAACATTTTACGTATATCAAAGGGGGCATTTTTTAGTTTCATGTGCCCTTCTTCGGCTTCGGAAAAATCGAGGATATCATTGACCAGGCCGAGCAGGGTTGCGGAAGCGCCTTTTATTTTTTCAATGTAGTCCCGCTGTTTGTCGTCCACATTGGTTTTAAGCAGGAGATCGTTCAGCCCCATAACGGCATTCAAGGGTGTGCGAATCTCATGGCTTATGTTTGCCATAAAGAGGCCTTTCGCCTTATTTGCATCCACCGCTTCTTTCATGGCGCCGTTCAGTTTTTCTACCATGAACTTAAATGCCTTTGACAGGGCTCCGATTTCATCATTGCTTTTTATAAGAGGCACCTCGGTATCAAAATGGCCTTCCCCCAGGGTTTTGGCCGTATCCGAAAGTATAAGTATAGGTTTTGTAACGCTTCTTACAATAAAATATAAAATAATTGCGATTACAAATATTGCGATAAGTGAAACCAGGATAACGTAATTACGAATACTGTCGGCATTGGCCAGAATTTTTGCCATAGGGATACTGACTGCAACTGACCAGGGATTCGTAACACTGCTGAATTGGATGGGCATATATACGGTATAAAAATTCTTACCCGTTGAAATATACATTTCGCCGCTATTTATGGCGCTTTTGATCTCATCAATATGTTGAAGCCGGCTCTGGCCTTCCACCAAAGTTTCCTCTAAATCCTTTCCCAAATAATCTTTATTGGGATGGGCTATAACAGCGCCTGAATGTGAAATAATTTCCGTATAGCCTTCCTGCCCGTGGGGGTTTACCTTGTCGACCATTTCCTGGAGCTTGTCCAGGACGATGTCGGAAGAGATGATGCCAATAAATTTATCACTATGAATAATCGGAAAAATCAGACTGGCCAGCATAACTGTTCTTCCCTGAAGCCCATAAGGGTAGGGGTCGGTGATATATTCATGGCGTTCAGCCTTGGGAACAATATACCAGTCTTCGCTGTCAATGTCGGGCAGAAATTCAACGTCGATATTGCCCCCCAGTTTGTTCCAATAGGGGGCATAGCGCCCGGTCTCGTCATAGGCCGGCCCCTGCCCTGCATACTGGGCGTCCTTCCCGTCCATGGCGTTAGGGTCATAGGCGATACAAAAAGCGGTGATGTATTCCTTATTCGCCAGGGCATTCTTGAGTATGTCATTCATCATATCCCGGTCGGTAAGGTTATAATCCTTTAAGGTTTCAAAAACCGTTGAGAATGTTTCCGCAGTTATCCGGGCGCCCTGCAATTCCGCAATAATTGCGTTTTTGTATTTATCCGCCGTTTCCTGGGCCAGGCTGAAAGCGTCTTTCTGGGCCATTTCGATAGACCTGTTGGAAACGATTATGGTAAGGGTCAGGAACGAAACGATGACAACCGCCGAAACCAGGAAGAAAATCTTAAATTTCAGGCTTAAATTTTTGAACATAATTTATCCTTGAGCATATATTATCGAATATTATAACATTCTATGAAAGATCGTGTAAACGGTATGCGTTGAACAGAGTCCTAAATTTCCATTAATCCATATATATTGTATTTAATATATATTATTATGTATTTGAGAGTAAGTGCCTGGCGCCATAATTATTTGGGAATGATGAACTCTCCGACTAAAGTCGGCGTTGTAAGTTGTGCTCAAGTCTTTAGGGCGAGGTTGTTGATTCACCCGGCAGCCTTGGAGGCAAGGCGTTCCTGGACCAGTTCACCGATGATTTGGGCAGGGGTTTTATGCGCCGATTCCGCCCATGCAACAACACTGCCGGTAGTTTTAGGGTCTAGTTTTACCATCATTCCGTATTTGCGGGCAAAATAGCCCGGTTTGTTTAAATCCGGCATGATAGTGTTCTCGGTAAAGTAGGTGTCCAGCGCGTCCGCTTCTTCTTCGGTCATTTCTGCCATACTACCCTCCTATAGATTGAAAAAATCACGATACGCCTTGCGGCATGGCATGAAAAACATTGATAGTCCGCTCATCAATCACATTATAAAGGATTTCCAATAAATTACCATTGCGGTCAATCCCGATCAGGAGATTCTTGTCTTCTTCACCAGGCAAGAGGTGATCATAGAGGCGTAGCTCAAACGCATGCCGAATATCCAGCTCTTTTATATTATGCTTGAAGGCGGATGCCCTAAAAACGATTTTTTCTTCCACAATATGTTTCAAATATAGCCGGGAAGGAAGAGGATTTCAAGGAAACGAGAGGCGTCTGGCGCCGAATTTGACAGATTTCATATATATTACTCATCTCAAGATTCGTGAATATTTTGCTTGACATGTTGATATTGACATGTTATCATGCACATATCTTAGAGATGGAGGTTAATTATGGGTGTGATTAAGGATTCGTTATCCAACCTGGATGATGAAAAAGCTTTAGCGGAAGTCAAAAAGGCCCTGGACGCCAATACGGCGCCGGACAAAATCCTGGGGGAGTGCCAGGACGCCATGGTAGCCATAGGCAACGCCTTTTCTGCGGGGACTATGTTCGTTTCGGACCTGATGATGGCCGGGGCCATCTTCGAGGATATCAGCAAACTGGTATTGCCTAAAATAAAAGCAGCCGGAACCGGGAAAAGTGGCGCCAAGGTGGTCATCGGCACGGTTAAAAACGATATCCACAATATCGGCAAGGACATTGTAGCCAATATGCTGACCGCCTCGGGGTTTGATGTTATTGATGTGGGGGTTGATGTGCCGGCGGAAAATTTTGTCAAAGCGGTGAAGGACAGCGGCGCTAAGGCGCTGGCCATGTCCTGTCTGCTGGTTTCCTGTTATGATTCCATTAAGGATACTGTGGAGGCTCTGAAAAAAGAAGGGCTTAGGGACAAGGTAAAGATCATCATAGGCGGCGGGCCGGTGGATGATCATGTGGTTAAGTATTCAGGGGCGGATGGCTTTGGTTTGGATCCCCAGGCATGTATCCATCTCTGCGAGGAGGCTTATGCATGAATTACAATGATTTGTATAACCAACGCTATGATAAGATCAAAGACACAATCGCTTTTAAGAATAAACATGCCACTGCAGTCTATATGGGCAGTACAACCCCTGCAGCGGAAGAGGGCATGACCATCGCCGAATATCTGACTGATCCGCACAAAACGATGGACCTTTTTTTCCATTATGTAGGACGTCTCAACGAGAGGGGTCAGATAGACGGGTTGAATACCATGCATCCAACTGTTCAAAATGTGCCTCTTGCCTCCAGATGGTGGTCATTAATCAAGATGCCGGGACGGGAACTTCCTCCCAATTCGATATGGCAGGTTGATGAAAAGGCTAATATTGATGTTAGTGATTATGATTTCATTATCAAGAATGGTTTGGATGCAATGACCCAAAGGTTATTGCCGAGCCTTGTCCCTGACGAAGATTTAAAAATTTTCAAGACCGCAGTCCAGGAGCGGCCACAGATAATGCAGAGATATGTTGATGAGGGATATCCTCTGTTATCCTGTGGAACCATTGCTCCGCCTTTTGAAACATTGTGCGGTGGGCGGGGGATGAATAAATTCTATATGGACTGCTATAAAATACCCGATAAAATCAAGGAAACCCTGGATGTGATGATGGTGGATATCCGAAAAAATATTGCGGGGATGTCTACTGAGAAATTCATGCTAGGCGTCTGGATTGGCGGATGGCGTGGGGCTAGTAATTTAGTTAATCAGAAGATATGGGATACTTTGGTATGGCCTTATATAAAAGAAATCGCAGGACTTTTAATTGCTAAGGGTATTACACCTATTCTGCATATGGATGCCTGCTGGGACCGGGATATTGCGCGTTTCAAGGAACTGCCTGCCAGATCCGTAATTCTCAATACTGATGGAATGACCGACCTTCGCAAGGCCCGTAAAATTTTAGGTGATCACGCCGCTTTCTTGGGTGATGTACCCGTACAGATGCTGGCGATCTCATCAAAAGCGGAAGTCGAGGAATATATCCGCCGTCTTATCGGTGATATCGGCGCCCAGGGACTACTCCTTGCTCCCGGCTGTGACGCCCCATCAAACGCTAAGTTTGAAAACATGGCTGCTATTTACGAGCTGGCCAAAGAGTTTTAAGGCAAAGGAATAGGACGATATGATATTCATCGGTGAAAAGATAAACGGCACCAGAAAGATTGTACAACAGGCGGTGCTGGACCGTAACGCCGCCTACATTGCCGAAGCGGCTAAGGCCCAGGCGGAAGCAGGGGCGGATTACCTGGACATCAATGCGGGTACCTCCCCGGAGCGGGAAACCGCTGACATGCTCTGGCTCATTGATACGGTGCAGGCTGCAGTAGAGACCCCAATCTGTATTGACAGCTCTTCCCCAAAAACCCTGATAGCCGCCCTGGAACGGGTCAAAAGGACACCCCTGGTCAATTCGGTAAACGCCGACCCGGCCCGGCTTAACAGTTTCCTGCCCCTGATACGGGAGAAAAACTGCGCGGTCATCGCCCTGGCCATGGATGAATCAAAGTCCGGGATGCCTAAGGATAACGGTGAACGCCGGAAAAACATCGAAACCATTTTTACGGCCACCAGAGAAGCGGGTATACCTGACGACAGTGTTTTTGTGGACCCTCTTATCATGGCGGTGGCCACCGATCAGACCGCAGGAACCCAGGCCTTTGAGATGATCCGATGGATACGGGAAAGCTATGCCGAGGCTCACATTACCGGGGGGTTTAGCAATATTTCCTTCGGGCTTCCCAACCGTGCCTTGGTGAACCGGAGCTTCCTCAGTCTGGCCATAGCCTTTGGGGCGGACGCTGCGGTGATTGACCCATGCAGTGTTACTATCATAGAATCACTTAAAGCAACGGATATGCTGCTGGGTAAAGACCGGTTCTGCCGGAAATACACCATGGCTGCTAAAGAGGGGTTTGTCAGGAAATGACCTCAAATCTCTGACCGGATGAGTTAAAGAGTTATTTTAGAGGATGGTGATAAGTTATTCCCTATTTTGTTTTTTTGGAGGATTATCATATGAAGAAACTTGGCGTTATCGGTCTGGCAGGTCTGTTTTGCGTATGCCTGCTCCAGGGCGGGGCTACGATTTTAAGTCCTGCCGTTGCAGGTATTGCGGGAAATTTGAACCTTAATTCTGCTGTTGTTGCCCAGATAGTGACTCTGCCGGCAATTTTTGCGGTTCTTATCAATTTGTTAGTCGGCAGCCTTGCTGGCAGGATTATAAAATATAAGACGTTCCTGATTGTTTCTCTGCTGATTTCAATTGTCGGAGGGTCCTGTGCAGTATTTATTCCCACATGGCCCGTCATTCTGTTTTCACGAGCCTGTGTTGGTATTGGCGTCGGCGCCGCTTTTTCGCTTCCTCCTGCACTCATTCAGAAATTTTATTCCGGTGATCAGCAGCATAATTATCTTGGCATAGCCAATGCCTTTGGATCCGGAGGTGGTCTCATAATGATGTGGCTTGTTGGCCTTCTGGTTGACATTCAGTGGAATCTCGTTTTTATTGTGTATGTCATTGGAATATTCGGTTTTATTCTGGTACTGGTCGGTCTGCCCGAGCCGGAAAAAGCCGTTACTGTACCAAAAGAGCCTGGCGCTGTTAAAGCAAAAGTTAAGGTGAGTGCGCCAGTGATTTTTAACTGTGTATTGATATTCCTGGCATATACTTTGTGGGTTCCTGCCCTTGCACTTATTTCTAACGTGGTTATTGAACGGGGCCTTGGAACTGGCCTTCATGCGGGTACTGTAGCGATTATGTTCAATGTTTCTGCGCTTGTTTTATCATTTTTATTCGGAAAAATTTATAAAATATTTAAGAAGTTTCTTGTTGTAATCATACTTGCAGTAATTACCGTTGGTATGGCTTTAGTATATTATGCAAATAGTCTTTTTATGGCAGGCGCTGGAATGTTCTGTGTTGGCTCTGTTTTGCTTTTAATCCCTACTTTGCTGTCGGATAACGGTAAATACCTTGCCCCGGAAAGCATAACTGTGGTTACATCAATATTTATGATAGTTATGAACATAGGAAGGTTTGCTGCGGGTCCTTTTATGCAGATCTCGGCGGCCATCAACCCAACAATTCCTCTGGCCGGACTTTTTATGGCGATATTCGGCATGGGTGCGGCAACGGTGATATACCTCATTATAAGAATTTTGCAAAAAGATCCAATTGAGGCAAAGACAGTTTAAATTATTTTTAAAGGGGCAAAAAAAATAAAGTTCCGGAGAAGGCGTTATTTTTCTAAACAAATAGCGTTTTCTTCGGCTTTATTCAAATTATGAAACAGACCATCAAGATAGATATCATCTCCGGCTTCCTGGGTGCCGGGAAAACCACCCTGATCAACAAGCTGCTGGCCGAAGCCTATGCAGGTGAACGGGTTGCCCTGCTGGAAAACGAATTCGGAGAGATCGGTATTGACGGTGACCTGTTACAGGGCTCGGGCATTACGGTAAAGGAGCTTGCCAACGGCTGTATCTGCTGTACTTTGCAGGGAGATTTTGTCGACGGCATCAGGGAACTGGTGGAAACCTGTAATCCCGAGCGCATTATCATTGAACCCACGGGCTTGGCAAAACTTTTGGATATCATCGCTCCCTGTAAAAAAGCGGCTGAATCCCTTCCCCTGGAAATCAACCTGGTAGTATCACTGGTCAATGCAGCGTCCTATACCCCATTGATAAATGTGGGCGGGGAGTTTTTTACCAATCAGATTATTGACGCATGGTTTATCCTCATCAGCGCGGTACAGGACATACCGGATGACGACATGAGCCTTGCGGAAATTGTGGAATCTATACGCACCCTTAATGATAAAGCCCCGATTTTTACTGATCCCTGGGACACTACCGACGGCCTTACCCTGCTGACGGCGGCGGAACAAGCCGCCGTCATGGGGCAAGCTACCGCTGAGGAGCAGGCCGCTGTTAAGGCCGGGCAGGACCCGCATGAAGAATATCACCATGATCATGAACATGATAGTCATCACGACCATGTCCATGATCATAATCATGATACCAACGGTTTTTCCTCAGTCTCTTTCCACTTGAAATCTCCATGGACCGCAGAGAAAGTACAAGGACTGGCAGCTATTTTTAAAAGCGGTGAATGTGGCGAAGTTTTTCGGGCAAAAGGTTTACTGCCCACGGATAAAAAAAGGGCTCTCAAGTTTGACTATGTATATGGAACAGTAAAACTAATTGAAATTGACTTTCCGGGTGAAGGAAAACTGGTGATCATAGGACGGGACCTTAAAACGGACAGACTGGAAAGCTATTTAAAGGTATAGGAGGCTTTTTCTATGGATAACATACATATCCTGGCCTGTGAAACCCTCAAACCGGAACTCAGCCTGGTGATGTCTTCCCAGGGCTGCGACTATCCCATTGCATGGGTTGAATCGGGGAAGCACGCCTGGCCGGATAAGCTCCATGTGTGCATCCAGGAGACCCTTGACAAAATTCCTCCTACCTATAAGACCATACTTTTAGTGTTCGGTTTCTGCGGAAACGCCATGGTGGGTATTAAGGCCGGTGAACACCAGTTGGTACTGCCCCGGGCGTCCGATTGTATTCCTATTTTTCTGGGTTCTCAGAAAAAACGGGAAGAGTACGGCGCGGCCACTTATTTTTTTACCGAAGGGTATCTCAATTCGGAGACCAATGTTGCCACCGAGCATATCCAGTATATAAAAAAATATGGTGAAGAAAAGGCGCTCATGGTTACAAGAATGATGATGGAGCATTATAAGCAAATTGCCATCATAGACACCGGCGCTTTTAATCCTGAGGATGTGGTTCGCAAGGTTGAGCCCTTTGCTAAAATCATCGATACGCCGCTTTCCATAATCTCCGGGAATTTACGGCTTATCGACGCGCTTCTGGCGGGAAATTGGGATACCGGCGAATTCCTCATTGTTCCCCCAAAGGGCGTCATCAGTTTTGAGGATTCCTTTTTTAAATAAGGCACCCCGCCTGTTGACTGATTGCAAATTCCAGGGTTTGCCTCTATACTGGAGAAAGAGGTAGAACCATGCCGCTTGCCAAAGAAGAGACCTATTATACCTACGCCGATTACCTGGAATGGGATGAGGGCGTCCGGTGCGAAATTATCGACGGGGAAGCTTTTATGATGGCCCCCCCTACCCGTATGCACCAGGGAATCAGCGGGGAATTGTTTGTCAAAATCAAAAATTTTTTGGTCGGGAAACCCTGTAAGGTATATTCAGCGCCTTTCGGGGTCCGTTTGAACCCGAAAAAGGACAACAGCGACGATACTGTTCTGGAACCGGATATCTCGGTGATCTGCGATCCTTCAAAACTGGATGACCGGGGCTGCAACGGGGCTCCGGATCTGGTGATAGAGGTACTTTCCCCTTCCACCGCCCGGCATGATCGGGTTGTGAAATTCCGCAAGTACCAGGAAGCGGGGGTCCGGGAATACTGGACTGTGGACCCGGACACAAAATCTGTGCAGGTGTTTACCCTTAATGATGGGCAGTATATCGTCTCCACTTACGACGATACCGACATGGCGCCCATCTCTGTCCTGCCGGGCTGCGAGATTAAGCTGGGGGATGTGTTCGCCGAATAGCCCATTAAACCCCGGCGTTATTACCGGCGTTCCCTTCGCTCCCATCAGGTTCTCTGGTTTTTAGCCCGTACCTGGATACCCGCAATGCCATGACCCGTCCTGATATGCCTAAATTTCCGGCTGCCCTGGTGATGTTTCCCCGGGTCCACCGTAGTTCTTCTTCAATCAGTTCCTTCTCTACCCGTTCCAGGACTTCCTTCAGGGTTTGCCGGCCTTCGCTGTGACCGGCCTGTTTTTTCTGTAAACTTGGGGGCAGATGGTAACTGTGGATGGTTCCATCGGTAGACAGAATAACTGCTCGCTCAATACAGTTTTCCAGTTCCCGGACATTGCCGGGCCAGGAATAACTGGTCATTAAATTAATTGCACCGGGGGAAATATTGTGGATCTTCTTATTATGTCCGGCGGAGAATTTTTCTACGAAGTGATCCGCTAAGAGCATAACGTCCGTTTTCCGTTCCCGCAAAGGCGGGACAACCAGGGGGAAGACGCTGAGCCGGTAGTAAAGATCCTCCCGAAACTTCCCCTCCCGAATCAGTTTGGTCAAATCCCGGTTGGTGGCGGCAATGACCCTAATATCCACCTTGATAGTTTGGGCGCCCCCGATACGTTCAAATTCCCGTTCCTGGAGAACCCGGAGAAATTTTATCTGAGCCGCCGGGGGCATTTCCCCGATTTCGTCCAGGAATATGGTGCCGCAGTGGGCCTGCTCAAAATAGCCCTTGTGCTGGTTGATGGCCCCGGTGAAGGAACCCCTCTCATGGCCGAAGAGAGCGCTTTCGATAAGGTTTTCCGGGATAGCGGCGCAGTTCAGTTTTACGAAGGGCTTATTCACCCGGGGGGAGGCGTAGTGAATGGCGTTGGCTATCCGTTCTTTGCCGACTCCGCTTTCACCCAATAGTAAAACTGTGGCGGTAGTTCCGCTGACCTGTTCCATCTGCTGGTACAGGAGCCGCATGATCTTTGAATTGCCCACCACATACTTGGGCCGATCATAATGGGTCTCCAGCTCCTTGCGTAGCAATTTTTGTAAGCGTAGGTTTTCCGCCTTGAGGTTCTCCATCTCCTCATACTTGAGCTGACGGATACGGACTATCTGGCTAATGGAGGCCGCAACGATGGTGAGTATACATAGCTCGTGGTCCAGGCCGGTTTCAGTATAGGGAAGGTCAATCCCGATGGCGCCGATAACCTCGGCGCCGGTGTGGATGGGGACGCAGACAAAGGAGATGTCCCGGGTTTCGGCGTTTTTCCGGGCCCCGGTACGGTTGAGAAACCGGGGCTCGTCGGCGATCCGTTTAATGGTCACCGGGTTCCCGGTCTCAATAACCTTGCCGGTGATGCCCTCTCCCAGACCATAGCGGCCTTTGAGTTTTTGGGAGCCGTCCAGCCCCCAGGCTTCGGCGGTGGCGATTTCCCCCTTGTTGCGGTTCAGGATGGTGATCATCCCCCGGATGGCGCCAAGACAGGTGGCGATACGATCCAGGATTAGTTTCAGGCTAGTCTCCATGGTTTCCGATTCCGAGAGAAGCTTGCTGATGTCAAAGAGCAGATGCAGCCCTTCCTGTTCACGCCGGCGGGCCGGGTGTTCATAGGAGGATGATTTCAAAGGGTAGTTATGGGCTTCCATATTTGCTTAAAATATCGATATTTATACATTAGATCAATAGTAAATGTATAATGATTCATTATTTTGTATAGAACGCTTTCTTTTTTCCTACAAAAATGTATCATTTTAATCCTGGATGTTACATTTGTAAGAATGGGCTTACAAGCATAATCCCCGGTTCGCCCTGCTTTCGGTGATTAAAGTTTCTTTTCCATGGCATACGAAGGATAAAAATGACAAATTCCATGATATTTGTCATTTTTATGCACTTGGCATGATTATTGCTACACTAAGTTATAGATGCTGTTTTAAGGCGGCAAAACGGATGTATGGGGAGAAATGTATGAGAAAGATTGCAATCTACGGTAAGGGGGGTATCGGGAAATCCACCACTACCCAAAACACGGTAGCCGCGCTTGCCGAAATGGGGAATAACATGATGGTGGTGGGCTGCGACCCCAAGGCGGACTCGACCCGGCTTTTGCTGAACGGCCTGGCCCAGAAAACGGTGCTGGATACCCTGCGCACCGAAGGTGAGGACCTGGATTTGGATGATGTGGTCAAGGTCGGTTTTAAGGGAACCCGGTGCGTGGAATCCGGCGGACCTGAGCCGGGGGTCGGCTGTGCGGGCCGGGGTATCATTACTTCTATTAACCTCCTGGAACAGCTCGGCGCCTTTGGGGATCAGTACAAACTGGATTACACCTTCTACGATGTCTTGGGGGATGTAGTGTGCGGCGGGTTTGCCATGCCCATACGGGACGGGAAGGCAGAGGAAATCTACATTGTCTGTTCCGGTGAAATGATGGCCATGTACGCGGCCAACAATATCTGTAAGGGGATCATGAAATTTGCTGAAGCCGGGGCAGTGCGCCTGGGGGGGCTTATCTGTAACAGTCGTAAGACCGACCGGGAGGACGAGCTTATCATGGCCCTGGCGGAAAAACTGGGGACCCACATGATCCACTTTGTGCCCCGGGACAATATGGTCCAGAAGGCGGAGATTAATAAGAAAACGGTGATTGATTTTGATCCTACCCTTGGACAGGCCGATGAATACCGGAAGCTTGCTAAATCAATAGAAGAAAACAAGAAGTTTGTCATTCCTAAGCCTCTGGAAATTGCGGATCTGGAAAAGTTGTTAATGGAGTTCGGGATAGCGGACTAAAAACCTTGCGTTTTTTAGTCTTGGAGTTTTAACTTTGTTAAAACTCCACATGTTATATAGATAATATTATTACTGCAATCAACCGGAGGATAATGATGGTAATGATTAGAGCGATAGTGCGGCCTGAAAAGGCGGACTCGGTGATGGCCGCCCTGATGGCGGATGGGTTCCCCGCAGTAACCCGGATGAATGTATCCGGTCGGGGCAAGCAGCGGGGTATCAAGATAGGGGATGTTACCTATGATGAGATCCCCAAGGAACAGTTGCTCATGGTGGTCAAGGATACTGACAAGGATTTTGTTATAAAAAAAATAATGGAAGTAGCCCGGACCGGGAAAGGTTCCTTTGGGGACGGGAAGATATTTGTGTCCCCGGTGGATGAGGTTTACACAGTCAGTTCCGGCCTCAAGGAAGCATCGGACGAAAAGCCGACAGTGGCCCTGGAGGAAACCCCATGAAGGAGGTAATGGCCATAGTCCGGCTCAATATGATGAACCGGACCAAACGCGCCCTGGCGGATGCGGGGATTACCTCCATGCACGCCAAGGAATGTCTTGGCCGGGGAAAGGGGCTGGTGGAGATTCCCATTCTCAATGGCGCTGAGAAGCGCTATGAGGAAATGATGGACGAACTGGGCAGCGCAGGCCGGTTGGTTCCCAAACGGATGATTAGTATTATTGTGCCCAACAAACTGGTTAAGACCGTGGTGGATACCATTATCACGGTAAATAAGACCGGCAAAAGCGGGGACGGTAAAATATTTGTGTTACCCGTGGCAAATGCCCACCGGGTGCGTACCGGAGAATCCGGGGACGAAGTTCTAGACTTATAAGGAGTATCCATGTTACCAGTGCAGGAATTGTCATCTGTGGAGGATTTCAAGGCTAACATTCTTGAAGCCTATCCGCCCAAGATCGCCAAGAAACGGGCCAGGCAGATAATTGTTAATAAAGTTGAAAACACAGAAGATGTGCCCGTGATTATGGCCAACACCAGAACTATTCCGGGGATCATCACTATGCGGGGCTGTGCCTATGCAGGGTGTAAGGGAGTTGTGCTGGGGCCCACCAGGGATATACTTCAGATAACCCACGGTCCTATAGGCTGCGGGTTCTACAGCTGGCTGACTCGGCGGAACCAGACCAGGCCTACTTCAGACCAGGATGAAAACTACATGACCTACGCCATGTCCACGGATTTGCAGGAAGACGAGATAATCTTTGGAGGGGAGAAAAAACTGCGGGCCGCGGTTGAAGAAGCGGTTGCCCTATTTCACCCTAAAGCCATCGGTATCTTTGCCACCTGCCCTGTGGGGCTTATCGGTGACGATGTTCATGCTGTAGCCCGGGCCATGGAAGAAAAGTACCCGGATATTAATATTTTTGCATTTTCCTGTGAGGGGTATAAAGGGGTCAGCCAGTCGGCGGGACACCATGTGGCGAATAACAAGGTTTTTACCGATGTGGTTGGCCAAGATGATACCTTCAGTAAGCCCGGGGAATTTAAATTCAACATCCTGGGTGAGTACAACATAGGAGGAGATGCCTTTGAGATCGAGCGGATTGTGGAAGACTGCGGTCTGACCCTCCACTCCACCTTCAGCGGAAATTCTACCTATCAGGAATTTTCCTCCGCCCATAATGTGGACCTTAATGTGGTTATGTGCCACAGGTCCATCAACTACCTGGCGGAAATGATGGATAAAAAATACGGCATCCCATGGTTTAAGGTAAACTTTGTGGGCGCCGAAGGGACTTCAAAATCCCTGCGGAAGATTGCACAGTTCTACCAGAATGATGATCTGGCCAAAAAAACTGAGGCGGTGATTGAAAGGGAAATGGTGGAAGTGGCAAAGGTTCGGGATGATGTAAAGTCCCGGTGCGAGGGAAAAACTGCGGTACTCTACGTGGGCGGTTCCCGGGCACACCATTACCAGGACCTGCTCCGGGAAATCGGGGTGGTTACCATTTCTGCGGGTTACGAATTTGCCCACCGGGATGACTATGAGGGACGGAAGGTGATGCCCAGCATCACTGTGGATGCCGATTCCCGGAATATCGAGGAACTCAGCGTGGAGGCGGATCCTGCACGGTACAAGCCGAGGATCAGTGCGGAGGAACGGGCCAAGCGGGAGAGCGAAGGTTTTGAGTTCGCTGATTATCACGGCATGATGCCTGATATGGAAGATTCCACCCTGATTATCGATGACTGCAATCACTATGAGTTAGAAGAACTGCTGGATCGATTCCACCCGGATTTGGTCTGCGCAGGGGTTAAGGAAAAATATGTGGTCCAGAAGCGGGGCATACCCATGAAGCAGCTCCACAGCTACGACTATATGGGGCCCTTTGCGGGGTATAAGGGGGCGATCAACTTCTACAAAGAAATTGACCGGCTCCTGAACTGCAATGCTTTTAAATTTACGAAAGCCCCCTGGGATACGGAGCCCGAGCTTTCCGCCACCTACAGTTACAATGATTAAAGGGAGAGAATTATGCTTTTAAGACATACGCCAAAAGAAATATCCGAGCGGAAAGCCCTGACCATAAACCCGGCAAAGACCTGCCAGCCCGTGGGGGCCATGTACGCCGCCCTGGGGATTCACCGCTGCCTGCCCCATAGCCACGGCTCACAGGGATGCTGCGCCTATCACCGGAGCGCCCTGACCCGCCACTATGCGGAGCCCATCATGGCAAGTACCTCGTCCTTCACCGAAGGGGCCTCGGTATTCGGCGGCCAGTCGAATATGCTGGAATCTATCCAGAATATCTTTGCCCTTTACGATCCGGATATCATCGCGGTAAACACCACCTGCCTGTCCGAAGTTATCGGGGACGATCTTAAGCAGATAATCAACCGGGCCATGGGGGACAATAAGATACCCCCGGGGAAAACGGTGATGTACGCCAGTACCCCCAGTTTCAAGGGTTCCCATGTTACAGGTTATGCCAATATGCTTAGCGCTATTGTGCAGAATTTTGCTGTCGCTACTGGAACCAGAAATGATGCGATAACTATTCTGCCCTCCTTTATTGAGCCCAGTGATATGAGCGAAATCAAGCATATTGCCGAGGAAATGGGGATAAAATACATTATGTACCCCGATACCAGCGATGTGGTGAACGCCCCCATGGACGGGAAGTTCCATATGTACCCCAAAGGGGGCACCACAAAGGAACTTATCCGGCAGTCCGGAGATTCACGGCGCGCCATAGCACTTGGCAGGGTGGGGGTATTTCCTGCGGCCCAGCTTTTGGACACCAAGTGTAAGGTTAAGACCGATATTCTCGACCTGCCCATCGGTATCACCGCCACCGACACCTTTGTAGATACCCTGCGGAAAATAGCCGGGGTTACGGTTCCTGAAAGCATCAATGATGAGCGGGGGCGGCTGGTGGATGTGCTGTGCGACAAGGCGCAGTATGTCTACGGGAAAAAGGTTTCCCTCATGGGGGACCCGGACACCCTTTTCGGCCTGGCCCAGTTTTGCAAAGATGCGGGTATGCAGGTGCTCCATGTGGTTACCGGCACCCCTGCAGGGGCCAAGTGGGACCGGCGGGTGAAGGAACTTTTGGGAGATGGAACTATTGTCAAGTCCGGCGCCCAAGCGGACCTGTTCTATCTCCACCAGCTTATGCAGAATGATAAGCCTGATTTGCTTTTCGGGAACACCTATTGCAAGTACATAGCCCGGGATATGGACATCCCCCTGATCCGTACCGCATTCCCGATTTACGACCGTATGGGCCATTCATATTTTCCCATTACCGGTTACCGGGGCGGTCTCCACCTGCTGATCAAGGTTCTTGACGCCTTTATGGACCGCCAGGACCGGGATGCGCCGGAAGAGAAATTCGAACTGGTCATGTGAGACTTTCAAAAGGCGTTGGCGCCTTTTGAAAGTCTCTTGGAGAAAAATTGCTTTGCAATTTTCTCCAGAAATGATTTTACGACTATTGAGGACTATATGGTAGAAGTATTAGCGGCGCGGAAACAACAGGTTCTCGAAAAAGGGAAGGATGTATTCAATATTGAATGCGAAAAGCCCAGTACTGCCGGTTCTGTGAGCCAGCGGGCCTGCGTGTTTTGCGGGTCCCGGGTGGTGTTGTACCCCATTGCGGATGCGGTACACCTTATCCATGGGCCCATAGGCTGCGCGGCCTATACTTGGGAGCTGCGGGGTTCCCTGTCCAGCGGACCAGAGCTTCACCGGCTTAGTTTTTCTACGGATATCCGGGAACATGAAGTTATTTATGGTGGTGAAAAGAAACTCTATGCTGCCTTGAAAGAACTCATCGGCGCCTATAAGCCTAACGCAGCTTTTGTGTACTGTACCTGCATTATCGGCCTTATCGGGGATGATGTGGAGGCGGTGTGTGCAAAAGTCGAAAAGGAAGTGGGTATCCCGGTCATCCCGGTTCACTCCGAAGGTTTCAAGGGTACCAAGAAGGATGGGTATAAGGCTGCCTGTGAAGCGGCGTTTAAGCTTGTCGGAAAGGATGATATCACTCCGGTTTCTAAAACGAGCATTAATATTCTTGGCGAATTTAATCTTGCCGGGGAAACCTGGATCATAAAGGATTACTACAAGCGCATGGGAGTGGAGGTTACTGCCTGCATTACCGGGGACGGAAGGGTGGCGGAGATTGGACGGGCCCACCGGGCCAAGCTCAATGTGGTGCAGTGTTCCGGCTCCATGACCTACCTTGCAAAAATGATGGAAGAAAAGTACGGCATCCCCTATATCCGGGTCTCTTATTTTGGAATAGAAGATATGAGCAAGGCCCTCTACGATGTGGCGGAATATTTTAAGGATGAAACTATTCTGCACAATACCCAGGAGCTGGTGAAGTCCGAGGTGAACGCATTGCTGCCGAAGCTTACGGAATACCGGAAAGATCTGGAGGGGAAAAAAGCCGGGGTCTATGTGGGCGGGTCTTTCAAGGCTTTCTCCATGGTTAAGGCCCTGCGCCATCTGGGTATGGAAACCGTGGTGGTAGGTTCCCAGACCGGCTCCCCGGAGGATTATGAATACCTCAAGGAAATTACCAATGAGGGGACCATCATCCTGGATGACACTAATCCCCTGGAACTTTCGGGATTTATTTTGGAGAAGGGGGCGGATCTCCTGATCGGCGGGGTCAAGGAACGGCCAATTGCCTATAAAATGGGCATTGGTTTCTGCGATCACAACCATGAGCGGAAGGAAGCTCTGGCAGGTTATGAGGGGATGCTCAACTTTGCCCGGGAAGTCCATACATCGGTGACCAGTCCGGTGTGGAAATATTCTCCTGCACGCATTAAGGCTGCGGAAGCTGCCCAGGCTGCGGAAGCTGCCCAGGCTGCGGAAGCTGCCCAGGCTGCGGAAGCTGCCCAGGCTGCGGAAGCTGCCCAGGCTGCGGAAGCTGCCCGAGCTGGGAAGGAAATTTTGGTATGACAGTATCGGTCGCTGAAGAAAACTACACATCTACGCGGAACGCCTGTAAACTTTGTTCACCATTGGGTGCCTGTTTGGTTCTTAGGGGCATTGAGGGCTGCATTCCTCTGATCCACGGGTCCCAGGGCTGCTCGACGTATATACGCCGTTATGGGATAAGCCACTTCAGGGAACCTTTGGATATCGCTTCTTCTAACTTTGTGGAATCTACGGCGATATTCGGGGGCAGGGAAAATCTTTTTACCGCCCTGGACAACGTTACCCGATCCTATAAGCCTGAAGCTATCGGCATTACTTCTACCTGTCTGGCTGAGACTATCGGCGAGGATGTGCCCATGTACCTCAGGCAGTATCTGGCGTCCCGAGAGAAGGGCGGCCGTGATACTAAGGGCCTCGCACCGGTACTGTTCTATGCTTCTACTCCCTCTTACAAGGGAACCCACATGGACGGCTTCCATGAGGCTATTTTGGCTGCGGTGAGCGCCCTGGCGGGTTTCGGAGAGAGAGTCCCTGTTAAGACTGACCGTATCAACCTTGTTTCAAATTTTGTATCCGCAGAAGATCTGCGGGAGCTGCACAGCATCCTGCAATCCTTCGGTGTTCCCTATACCCTGCTTCCGGATTATTCCGAAAGCCTGGATGGGGGGACTTGGGAGACCTATCAAAAACTCCCCGAAGGGGGAACTAAAATTGCGGATATAGGGCGTATGGGGGAGGCCGCAGGAACGGTGTACCTGGGTATTCCGCCGGGTAAAAAGGACGCAGGAAAATGGCTGGAAGAAAACTGCGGGGTTCCCCTTTTCAGGCGGGAACTTCCCATAGGCATTGAGAACAATGACGCCTTCTTCAGCAGTCTTTCTGAAATAAGCGGAAAGCCTGTTCCGGATCTGTGGGAGCGGCAACGGAGCCGGCTCATTGACGCCTACATTGACGGCCACAAGTACGTGAACGGAAAGCGGGCGGTGATTTACGGCGAAGAGGATTTTGTGGCTGCTCTGGCGGCCTTCTTGGACGAAATTGGTGTTGTCCCGGTAATCGCCGCCACCGGCGCCAGCAATCCCGGTTTTAAGGCCCACATACAGGGGGCGCTAAAAAATACCCGCCGGGATGTGGAAATTCTGGACGACGCCGACTTTGTTACCATACTGGCCCATGCCCGGGAATTGGCGCCGGATTTTATTCTGGGCCACAGTAAAGGTCTCTACCTTTCCCGTGAGCTGGGAATACCCCTGATACGCTGCGGTTTCCCGGTCCATGACCGGATAGGCGGCCAGCGCATACTTCACCTGGGCTACCGGGGAACCCTAAACCTGTTTGACCTTATCTGTAATTCACTCATGGAGGCGAAGCAGAATCAATTTGACAAGGGGTACACCTATTTATGATCTCAGGACAGGAAACTAAAAAAGATTTTTCAAATCACCCCTGTTTTAGCAGCGATGCCCGGCATAGTACCGGCAGAATACACCTGCCGGTGGCAGGGAAATGCAATGTCCAGTGCAACTTTTGTAACCGTAAGTATAACTGCGTCAACGAAAGCCGCCCTGGGGTAAGCAGCGCCCTTCTTTCACCCTTCCAGGCCCTGGATTATCTGAAATCGGTACTGAATATCGTGGACAATATTTCTGTGATAGGAATAGCCGGCCCGGGTGATCCCTTTGCCAATCCTGAGGAAACCCTGGCAACCATGGAACTGGTGCAGAAAAACTACCCTGACAAGATACTGTGTCTGGCTACCAACGGCCTGGCCCTCTCTGATTACGGGGAACGCCTGGGAAAGCTCAATATCTCCCATGTGACCATCACGGTGAACGCCGTGGACCCCGCCATAGGGGCAAAGATCTACGCCTGGGTCCGCTACGGTCCCCATGTCTACCGGGGCGTCACCGGGGCGGACCTGCTTATCCAGCGCCAGACAGAAGCTATCAAGGTCCTCAAGTCCCTGGGAATCATAGTTAAAATAAACACTGTTGTTATTCCCGGCATCAACGATGCTCATGCCGCCGAGGTGGCTGCCTATACCGCGTCTCTGGGGGCGGATGTACAGAACTGTATCCCCATGATGCACGTGGAAGAAACCGCCTTTGCGGATATCCCTTCTCCTACAGGGGAATCCATGACGGCTCTGCGGCTTGAAACGGGGAAGCACTTAAGACAGATGTCACATTGCGCCCGCTGCCGGGCTGACGCCGCAGGGTTTCTGGGGGAGGAAAACCCCCGGGAAATAGAGCGATTGCTGGAAGAGGCAAAGTTACTGCGGCCCACAGCGGAGCGGCCCTATGTGGCGGTGGCTTCCATGGAAGGGCTCTTTGTAAACCAGCATTTGGGGGAAGCGACACAGATGTGGATCTTCGGCTTTGAAGAGGGGAAGCTGGTCCTGAAAGGCCAGCGGCCCACCCCGGCGCCGGGCTCAGGGGACAAACGCTGGGAAAGACTTGCGGATACCCTGGAGGACTGTATCGCCATCCTGGTGAGTAACTGCGGGGAAACTCCAAAACGGATACTGGAAAAGCAGGGCCTTGCGGTTATTGCCGGAGAAGGACTTATCACTGATCTTGCGCTTCCCCTGTTTCAGGGCAGAAGCATTCCGAAAATATTTACTGTAACTCCGGGCCAATGCGGCGTAGGTGTTTCCTGCGGCGGTAAGGGTATGGGTTGCGGAGCATAAGCATAATAATGCAACTGTGTAGCTGCGGAGTAGCAGCGTTACGCATAAAAAAGGGAGAGTAGAAAAATGACGAAACCAAAGCATCATGTTTTTGTATGCGGGTCCTTTAGGGCCAATGGGACGCCTCAGGGAGTTTGTAGCAAGGGCGGTTCCATGCAGCTCATGCAGTATTTGGAGGAAGAATTAGCGGATAAGGGGCTCGTGGATGTGAGCGTGTCCAGCACCGGATGCCTCAAGGTCTGCGACCGGGGGCCCGCCTTGGTGGTATACCCGGAAAACTGGTGGTTCGGTCATATCGACAGCGAAGAAGCTATCGACGCGGTGATCGGCTCCATTGAGAGCGGAACCCCTGCGGCAGATTATGTGATAGCTTAAAAAGCTTGTAACTTTACTTTACAGAAACACTCAATGCTTCTACTGGGAATGGATACTCAATGTTTGGTAGAAGGGGGAAATAAAAAGTGAGGATACATTACCTGCAGCATGTTCCTTTTGAAAATCCCGGGTATATTTTGACCTGGGCAAAAAATCATGGCTGGGGGATGACGAACACCCTCCTCTATGAGTACCCTTCGGGGAATGTTCCTTTTCCCCTGGCCCGTAATTATGATTGGCTGGTGATCATGGGGGGCCCCATGAATATCTACGAGGATGCGGAATATCCCTGGCTTGTGGAAGAAAAAGAATTCATTAAACATGCCATTGATAAGGGAAAGGTAGTTATCGGCCTCTGCCTGGGGGCGCAGCTTCTTGCCGGTGTTCTGGGGGGAACGGTTACGCAAAACCCGCAAAAGGAAATAGGCTGGTTTCCGGTAACCCTGAGCCCTGAAGCCCGGTCGCTGCCGCTTTTTTCCTTTCTGCCGGAAAAACCTTTAGTCTTTCAATGGCATGGAGACACTTTTAGTACCCTGCCGGCGGAAGCGGTTCTTTTAGCTTCCAGCGAAGCCTGTAAGAACCAGGCGTTTATGTACCGGGATCGGGTTTTTGCATTTCAGTTTCATCTGGAAAATACCTTTGAAGTCATCTCGGCTCTGATAGAAAACAGCGGGAATGAACTGGTTGATGGGCCCTGGATACAAAGCGCTAAAGAAATGCTCGGTCATGCTGAGTATATTACCCAGGATAATTCGTGGATGGACGAGTTTCTTACCCAGTTGGAAAACCAAGGGAAGAATAACTGTACATACTGATGGGCTGGTTTGTTGGAGTATAAGATTTAATAACCACGGATCTGATCATATTTTTCCCTGAACCCCCAGAGCGTTCACCGCATCCAGGCAGCACTGAAACAGAAGCAGTCCCTGTGAGGAACCGGTACGCTCCATCGCAAAAAGTCTTTCTTCGCCGGAAAGATCCCGGACGTTTATCTCCGCATAAAGCCTGAGGCGCTCCCCGTAACCTGTTACGGTAGTCCGGAGCCGTGGTTCAGCTTTTGTGAGTTTTCTTACCGCTCCTAGGACCGCCTCTGTTTCGTTCGCTCCTTCACCGGCAAACTCCAGGGTCTGCCCGCCATAAACCGCCGCGGTCCCACTGACCCTGACCTGAGACGGCTTTACCTCGTCGGGCTGAATACTTTTACTGTGGGTATCAGCGCTGCTCTGCACAGGAAGCCTGGCTTCAGTGATAGTTTCCGAGAAAGCCAGACATACCAGGGGGCCGGCATAAGAGGGTGGCAGCAGCTTCATATCAGCCAGGAGGCAGAGAAACTCCGTGATCTCCAGGGAGCTGTTTCCCTCTCCGGCAGCTCCTGATCCACGAATAAAACTGTTGATGTATTTAAGATTTACGTCTTTCAGATGGGCGCATATACGGGAAAGGGCGGCCTCATCCGGAGCAAGGCCGCAATAACGTTGGGCGAAGAGCTGTACCCCGGCCTGGCCTGAATGGCGGGTGAGGACTATCCGCTCAGGCGCCGTGTTCCAGCGGTTCAGCAGGGGGAGGGAGTAGGTTTCCGCATCCCTGGACAGGCCCTGTTGGTGTATGCCCGAACCGTGGGCCCGGGTGTTCCAGCCGCTTAAGGGTTTCATGGGGGAAAGGGATGTGCCCGAAGCTTCCGCAGTCAGGCGCAGCAGCGCCGGAAGCCGTTCCGGTTTCAGGCCCGTCACTGCCCGGTATAGATCCGGCCGGGCTTCCAGGTTGGCGGCCACTTCTTCCAGGGCGGCGTTTCCCGCCCGCTCACCCAGGCCTAGGGCAGAAACTTCCGCCTGACCGCAGCCGGCCAGTATCCCTGCCAGGGTATTGGCGCAGGCCAGGCCCAGATCGTTGTGACAGTGGATGCTGAGTATGCACTGCCCTTGGGCAAGGGAGGGAATATTTTCACAAAGAAACGCAATAAGATTCCCTGTTTCTTCGGGAGAAAAAAGCCCCAGAGTGTCGGCGATGTTGACCACGTCGGCCCCGGCGTCAAAGGCGGCTTCGCAGTATTCCTGCAAGAAACTCCGGTCCGCCCTGGTGGCGTCCTCCGCCCCAAGCTCCACCCTGGAGCAGAGGCCTGCGGCAAAGGAAACCGCTTCCCGGGCCATGGCGATAATTTCAGCTTCAGTTTTTCCGAGCTTTGCCCGTATGTGTATGGGGCTCACCGGCAGGGACAGGTGCAGGGTTCCCTGACCGGTTCCCCCAAAAACGCCGGCGCTTTCCCGGATATCCGCAGGAATGCTGCGGCACATCACGGCGGTGCGGCCCGGAAGCTCCCGGGCTGTCAGATGGCAGAGTTCGTAATCAGTTTTATTGGAAAGGGGAAAGCCGGTTTCAATAATATCCACCCCCGCTTCCGCCAGGCTCAGGGCCAGGGCAAGTTTTTTGTCCCGGGAAAAAGCAAAGCCCGCCGCCTGATCCCCTTCCCGCAGGGTAGTGTCGAAAAGGATTATTCGCCGTGGGGGATTGCCCGGGTTATCCGGCAATTTCCTGTTCCGCCAGAAGCGCTACCCGGTCGATGGCGTCCATAAAGCGGGGTACATCCTCCGGTACGGGCTTGATAATCCTGAAATCGAAGACCGAGCAGATGGACTGGAGGGAATCAAAGTACAAAAGGGATTCTTCCAGATCCGCAGGCAGGGTCATGAAGGCTTTGACCTCCCCCACAAAATCGGACATGGTGTGGTTTTGGGGCAGCAGCCCCCGGTGGGTAAATATGGACATGAAGTACTTTTCAATGCCCATGGCGGCGACATTCTGGATAATTTCGGGGGTAAAGACCTCAGGCCGCTTTACACTGCCCCGAACCGTCCGGTGAAAGCCCTGGCCGTCCTCGAAAAATTGTTCCCAGTCTTTTTTTTGTATTTTCATAGCCTATTCTATCATGATTATAAAAACATATCAGCTCCCCAGGCTATAAACAGGGCTTCTCTCCGATTACCCTCCTGGGTGGTCTCTGTATTGTTATAATCGATAAATTTTTCTTGACATAATTGCAAGCTCCAAAATATAATGCTTTAATGGGCGCTTCGGGAATGAAGATGTTGCAGATTGAGGATGCGGTGGGTCAGGTGCTTTGCCATGACATGACCCGAATCGTGCAGGGGGAGATGAAAGGCCCCCAGTTCCGCAAGGGCCACATTATCCAGGCTGCTGACATCCCCATGCTCCTTTCTATGGGCAAGGAACAGATCTTTGTCTGGGAAAAACGGCCCGGAATGCTCCACGAGGATGAAGCAGCAGAAGCGCTGGCCCGTATCTGCCGGGGGGCAAACATCCGGCAAAGCGGTCCGATTGAGGGAAAGATCGAATTTTTTGCCGAAACCGACGGGCTTTTCTGCTTTGACACGGAAACCCTAAACCGTATCAACGATATAGAGGACCTGGTCATCGCTGCCCGCCATGCCCTGAGCCCGGTAAAGGCGGGGGACAAACTTGCGGGGATGAAGGCGGTGCCCCTGGTCATACCGGCTGAAAAACTGCGCCAGGCCCGGGAAGCCGCCGGGGAAGGCCCTCTGATGCAGGTTAAGCCCTATCTCCTGAAAAGCGCCTGTGTGATCACCACGGGCAGCGAGATCGCCAAGGGCCTCATCACCGACACCTTTACCCCGGTCATCATGGACAAACTGGCAGGCTACGGAATTTCGGTGATAAAGCATATCATCACCGGGGACGGCATTGACAAGGTGGCCGGGGCAATAGCCTGCGCCCGGAAAGAAAATCCGGATCTGATCCTCTGTACCGGCGGCATGAGCGTCGATCCCGACGACAACACCCCCGGCGCAATTCGGCAAAGCGGCGCCGCCATTGTGAGCTACGGCGCCCCGGTCATGCCGGGGGTAATGTTTGTCCTGGGCTATTACGAAGACGGAAGGCCCATCATTGGGCTCCCGGGCTGCGTGATGTACGCCGCCGCCACGATTTTTGACATAGTCCTCCCCCGGGTCGCCGCGGGGCTGCCCATGAAACGCCGGGACTTTTCCCGCATGGGCAATGGGGGCCTGTGCCTGGGCTGTGGGGTGTGCCATTACCCCATCTGTCCCTTTGGAAAGGGGTAATTTGCGTAATAAAATTTATATGCTATACTACAATCCAGAAAGTGTTAAAGGAGGTTCCTGATGTGGAACCAATTGAAGACCGACGAGTATGAGGGGATGCTGGCGGAGACCGTGGCCATCACCGGCTATAAGGGCGATTCTGTGCGTGCGTACCTTTCGCGCCCCTTGGGAAAAGGGCCCTATCCGGGTATCGTCCTTATCCCCCACATGCCCGGCTGGGACGAGTTTTGCCGGGAGACCGCCCGAAGGTTCACCCAGCATGGGTATATGACCCTGTGCCCGGACATTTTCAGCCGCTTTGGGAGCGGAAGGCCGGAGGAAGTGGCGGGCAAGGCCCGCGCCGAAGGCGGTGTACCCGATGACAGCGTAATGGGTGATTGCGAAGGATCCGTGGATTTGCTGCGGAATACGCCCTTTTCCAACGGCAAAGTGGGGGTTATCGGAATGTGTTCCGGTGGCCGCCATGCGTTTCTTGCGGCGTGCAGGGTGGAGGGCCTTGACGCGGCAGTTGATTGCTGGGGAGGCGGCGTGGTTGCCGCGGAAAAGGACCTTACACCTGCGCGGCCTGTGGCCCCGATTGACTATACGCCCCAGCTTTCCTGCCCCCTTCTGGGGATCTTTGGCAACGACGACCAGATGCCCACTGCGGAACAGGTGAATCTCCACGAAGAAGCGCTGAAAAAGCATGGGAAGGACTACCAATTCCACCGCTACGATGATGCGGGGCACGGAATTTGGTACTACCACACCCCCATGTACCGGCAGGCCCAAGCCATGGATTCCTGGGAAAAGGTGTTCGATTTTTTCGGCAAGCATCTGCGTAGTTAGCTTCGATGGGAAATTCCGCTCCCTTTGCAGTAATGGCAAAACCGGTGGGGCCCCGCTGCAACCTGCGCTGCGCTTACTGCTATTACACCGGGGATGAACAGCGTTCAAACCAGCTCGGCGCCCGCACATCCCGTATGCCGGACAGCCTGCTTGACTTGTACATCCGCAAATACATAGAGGCAAGCCCCGGGCCGGTGGTGCCCTTTACCTGGCATGGCGGCGAGCCGGCCCTGGCAGGGCTGGATTTCTATCGGCTTGCGGTGGATCTGCAGAAACGGTATCTCCCCCCAGGCTGGACCTGCTGGAACAATATCCAGACCAATGGGACTTTGCTTGACGACGAATGGTGCGCGTTTTTGGCGGGCGCTCATTTTGATGTGGGCCTGAGCCTGGACGGCACAGTAGAACTGCACGACCGGCAGCGCCCGGATCAGGGTGGCAAGGGAAGCTATGCCCGCTCTGCCCAGGCGGTTAGCCGTTTGCAGGCCCAGGGCATCCAGCCCGACCTGCTCTGCACCGTCACCGCTGATACTGCAAAAAATCCCCTGGGGGTATACCGCGCCCTGGCAGAGCTCAACACCGGATGGATTCAGTTTATCCCGATTGTGCGGCGCACGCCGGACGGACAGCTTACCCAGGACTCTGTGAGCGGCGCCGACTATGGGCGCTTCCTTTGCACAGTTCTGGACGAATGGAGCCTCCATGACCTGGGCAAGCTGGACATACAGCTATTCGCCGAAATGTCCCTGGTCTGGTCCGGGGGAACCGCCAGCCTCTGCTGGATGGCCCCCAGCTGCGGCCGGGTGCTCATTGTGGAGCAGGACGGCGGCGTATATTCCTGCGATCACTTCGTCAACCCCGAACACCGCATCGGCGACCTGGCCTCCGCAAGCCTGGACCAGCTCCTTGCCCTGCCTGAACAACGCCGCTTTGGCAATGACAAGCGGGACCACCTTCCCGGGCAATGCAGATCCTGCCCCCACCTGGCTGTGTGCAACGGCGGCTGCCCAAAGGACCGCTTCGCCCAGGCCGCAAACGGCGAGCCGGGCCTGAATGTTCTCTGCGACGGCCTCCGGCAATTCTATGCCTACGCCGAGCGCCCGCTCAAACAGATCATGCGGCTCCGGCGCCAGGGCCAAACGCCGGCTGCCATTATGGCTGAACTGCGGAGCGAAGCCTTAGCCCGCTGGAAGGGCGTTGGGCGCAACGACCCCTGTCCCTGCGGCAGCGGCCGCAAGGCAAAGCATTGCTGCTGGCCCGGGCCGTTGTAGGGGGGAGGGAATTAAACCAGCGGCGGGGTCTATCTTACAAAAAATGAGTTTATAAAATGTTAATAACATTGTAAATAAGATGTTATTGGCATATTTTGGAAAAAGATGATATTATTTTGACCGATCAAGCGTTGATTTCTCGGCTAAGGATGTATTACAACGCTCTGCCAGAGGGGGTTTATGGACACTCTTGTAGGCATGGCTACTGACACAACGAAGAACCGCCCAAATGATGATCAGGAAACGGCAAAAAAGCCAGACATCACCCCATCTATACCTACTTAGATATATTTGATATTATTTCATAGAAAGATAAATAAGGAGTTATACCATGAAAAAGGTTCTATCAGTTTTATCCGTGATTGTTGTATGTCTGTTGGGTATTACCGGCTGCCCTACAGGAAATGATGATCCTTCGGGGTCTTCTAAATTGAATGGCTTCATACAGCCAAGCGTGCAATTCGTGAACAGAAATGCATCGCCTTCCAAATCAATATTGCAATCCAGGACGGGCATAAGCCGCGCTGTTGATTTACCGGAGCCGGATGCTTCGTTAAATCCCTTGCGGGATTTTTATGATAAATTGGGAACTCTTAGAGGCTCCTATACACCAACGGAATTCAAATTATTTATACAAGAAATAGTTCTCCATAATAATGAGAAGGGTTATGAATTAGATTATCCTATAACAGCTGCTTCAAAGGATGAGAATTTTGCAAACGCCCATCATTATGCCGATTTTGTTACTTCAATTATTCTTAAACCTGAAATTTACATTGACCCCGGGACATATACCGGTTTATTTTTCTTCTTCTTTACCGCCAATGAAAAAATGGGGGTCGGCAAAGGGCTTTGGAGTCAAAATCATCCAAACCCGGATTTTTGGATGAATATAAACCCCAGGATTACTGTTACAATTCCCGGTATAAGCAATGTTTGGGAACAGGATGTACAAAGCCGTTTCTATGGCAAATTTGATGTAAAAAAAGGCTCTGGAGATACTTATCAAGTGGTACCGGAAGTGCTTCAGCCAACATATTGGCAACAACGCTATCAGGATTTACAAGATTCTAATAATCCAGGTGAATGGATAGAACGTATCCAGATGTTTGCGTACCAGGGTTCTGATTACCGGGCAATATTACCCGGTGCTGTCGGACATCCCCGTATTTGGAGCACTGACCCCCAAACACTTTTAGTGCCTAATCATGGTTCTGGAGAAACCAACAATAGCGTGATAATAATGCCCTTATCTGAAAATATCACTATTCCCAAAAATGCTACAGGGGTAAAATTTGAAGTGCAGTGGGATCTTGACGGGATTGTTGAAGTGTATGATCACGGTACACCCAATGATACATCAGATGACATTGTGGTGCTTGCCAGGAATTTTTGGGAACGTTTCAGTTTAAAACCGACTATTGATTATGATGCTCCTCCCTCCAGTGTTGTAGATTCTCCGTTTTTAGGGATTTGGGTCTGCGCTGATGGCGGAAATTATAATGGGGCTGTTGTTACCATGACGGATAATACGTGGACAATGTCTTTGGGAGGACTATTAGTGACCGGAATGTACAGGTATGGCCCAAAGACCCAAACAATACGCGGATATGCTGATAATAGCGATGATTATGATTTTACAGCCACATATGATCCGGTAGCCGAAACGATAAGCATAAAAGGGGCTGCTACGTTTACACGACAACGATAATTTATTTATAGAGAAAAGCCCGGCACCTAAGCCGGGCTTTTTAGCTCCCTTTAGTTTTCTAATTTCTTACAATACAACAAATTAAATTACTGCGGCCAAGAAGACTTGAACTTCCATTCCTCTCGGAACCAGCACCTCAAGCTGGCGTGTCTACCAGTTCCACCATGGCCGCGTTTAAGCAAAAACAGGGTAGCTTTTTTCAGGAGTTGTTGTCAACAAGGGGCCGCTCACGGGGCGTTCAAGGTTCACATAAAATGGTATATTCGCTATACTTTTAATATCCGAAATAACGAAGGAATTTCCATGTTGTCCCTTGACAAACCCTATCAAATAGGGTTATGCTATGTGTATGGTTTTTAGGGGGAAAGCGTCTGAACCGGATGTTTGTTTACGCTAAAAAGTTTGATCGGGAATGGAACGCCCTAGGCCTGACCGCCGAGGATCTGCGCAAGCTGGAAGACGCGCTCTTGGAACATCCTACCTTGGGCAGAATGATGGAGGGAACCGGAGGCCTGCGTAAAGTCCGCTGGAATTTAGAGGGCGGTGGAAAAAGCGGTGGAGTTCGGGTTCTCTATATTGACATGCCCACCGCGCAAATCATCTGCATGATCGATCTGTTCCCAAAAAACGAGAAAGACAATTTGACCAAAGACGAAAAAAACAAGATCAAAAAAGTAGTGAAACTGATTGTGGAGGAATTGGGAAATGAGCAAACAATTTGAAAGCATTATGGAAGGCCTTAATGACTTGCTGGATTACGCCCAGGGAGATAAAACCAAGGCGCGGGTTCGGGTGGCCGAGGCGCCGGATATCACAATTGCACCCCTCCATGTCTATGACCGGGAGGCTATCAGGCAGATCCGATTGCGGAGCAACTTAACCTTGAAGTCTTTTGCGATCTGCATGGGGGTTAGCCAAAAAACCGTGGAAAGCTGGGAAAGCGGTGTCAACGCCCCCTCCGGCGCTTCCTGTCGCCTTTTACAAATCCTGGAAAAAAGCCCCAATGCCCTTCGAGAACTGGAAATAATCAGCGTGGCGGGTTGACATCGCAGCCCAAGGGGTAAGCGATACGTAAACAATTAAGCGAGAGCGTCCAGCCTCAGAATCTCTTGTGGATCACCCGCCGTATGGGTTGTCGCAGAAAATGCAACCCTAAGATATATGCCTATTTGGCCTTGAGCCACTCGTTTTCGGATAAAGATGATAAAATTTTGCGGCCAAGAAGACTTGAACTTCCATTCCTCTCGGAACCAGCACCTCAAGCTGGCGTGTCTACCAGTTCCACCGGGCGCATTTTAGCAAAGATAGGGTAGCCTTTTTCTGACGTGTTCGTCAACAGGAGACTGGTGTTGCACAATGGTCAAAGGCATATTCTGCTATCGGCAAAACTTGCAAAGGACTATGGGAAGGGCTTTAATGTAACCAATTTAGGCTGTATGAAGCAGTTCCATCTGCTTTTCCCGAATATTGGCGCACTGCGTCAAGAATTGACCGGATGGTATATAAGTTGTATGGTTTAACGGAGAGAAAGAAATGAGAGTTTATCTTGATAATTGTTGTTTTAATCGCCCCTTTGACGACCAAGCATCTTTAGTTGTGCAGTTTGAGACTGACGCAAAATTGCGAATTCAGGAACTCATTAAGCAAAAAGAGCTTGAGCTTGTCTGGTCATTCGTATTGGATTACGAAAATGAGGCAAATCCTTTTAAAGAGGTAAGAAATAAAATTGCCGAATGGGAAGGCCTTTCAACGATTAACTGTGATTATTATGATAGTATCGCTCGAAAAGCTCGTGAATTGGCTTTACTGGGATTGCGTCAGATGGATGCATCCCACATTGCCTGTGCCATTTTTACCAAAGCAGATGTTTTTATTACTACCGATAAAAAAATATTGAATAAATCAGTTAAAGAAATTGAAGTTCTTAATCCTATAGATTTTATAAGGAGATATTTTCATGACTAATGCAACTGTATTAAAGACGGAAGGGTTTCAAATCCTTTCTGAAAAGCTTGGTATTTTAGAGGCTGAACATTTTATAGCGTTAATTAAACGCGAACCTTTTGATTATACCCAATGGCGTGAAGGTTTATATAAAGACGTTCCGCTGGACGAATATTTAACCGCAGCGGATAATTTTAGAAAAAGCAAGGCCAAATGACCAAATTCACCGAACATTCCCTGGAACTTGCCATATAAACAGGATTGATTAAGTCCCTTGACCCGGCTTTACAAGCCCTAAGATATATGCCTATTTGGCCTTGAGCCACTCGTTTTCGGATAAAGATGATAAAATTTTGCGGCCAAGAAGACTTGAACTTCCATTCCTCTCGGAACCAGCACCTCAAGCTGGCGTGTCTACCAGTTCCACCATGGCCGCGTTTAAGCAAAGATAGGGTAGCCCTTTTCCGGCGTGTTCGTCAAGGGGGGCTCTGGCTTGGCTGTTCACATAAAAGGGTATATTCGCTATACTTTATACCGAAAATGACTATAGTATCTCTTTAAGGAATAAGGTAACCGGAGTGGGAAGAATTTTAGGCCGGGTTTTTATATTGTTGCTGCTCATCGCTATTCTGGCCGGGGGCGGCCTGGTGTGGTTTGATTACCTCAATGTTATCGACGCTAAGGCGGTGCTGGCCCCGGTGTACCGGCTTATCGGGCTGAGCCCCCGTTCCCAGGAGCCGGCCGGGGAGGGGGAATTTATTTCTCTGGATGCGGAGCGCCTGGCGGTGCGGCTGGAAGCCCTGGAACTGCGGAATATGGAAATGGAGAAACAGGAGCAGGAAATCACTTCCCGGCAGGGCGAAATCGAACAAATGGCCCAGGAACTGGAAGAACGGCAAAAAGCGCTGGATGAACGGGAGAATTCCTTTAATGCGATGGTCGAAGACGCCGAAATTAGATCCAGGAACGTGGAGCAGAATGCGCGGTATCTGAACGGTATGCCTCCGGACCAGGCGGTGCGGATTATTATCGCGATGAGCGATCAGGATGCTATCGACGTACTCCGGAAGACCGAAGAGATTGCCCAGGCTGAGGGGACTTCTTCCATCGTATCCTACTGGATGTCCCTGATGCCCCCTGAACGGGCGGCGGAGCTCCAGCGGAAGATGGCCGGGAGGCCCTCCCTCAGAGAATAGACAGTCCCCCGGTCTCCGGTACTAGGTTTCGCGTCTTTTGGCGCATACTAGGAGGTCGGGCGGTGCTGGCAGTAAGCAGTGAAGTATCCCCCCAAACAAATTCCGTAGAGGCCCCTGAAAAAGGACCGGTTAAACACGCTAAAGGCGCCAAAAAAGACGCCCTGAGCGGTTTTTCCAAGATCCTGGCGGGGCTGTTGCGGAAAACTAAGGCCGGCGGCGAAAATGCCGCCGAATCAGCCGCGGAAGCTCTTGTCTCCCTGGAAAATGCCTCTGAAGCGGTCAAGGATGCCGCCGAAAAAGAGGCGAAATTTCCGGGAACCGGGGACAAGATCTCCGCGGGTAGCAAAAAACCCACAAACAAGGACGGCCTTTCCTTACTTACCCTTAGTTCCGAAGAAGGGGATGACACCCTTTCTCCGGCTGAACGGGTTCGGAAGGCGATGGCCGCTAAACAAGAAGAGGATGGGGTGGATACGGATGTCCCCCTGTTCGCAGGAGTTGCCCTGGATACTGATCCCGGGCAGGTACGCATTGATGAGCTGTTCCGGGAGGGGCTCAGCCCCGGGGATGAACAGGAGGGGGAGGAACTTTTCCTCAGCTCGGTCTCCGAAGGCCGGCTCAAGGCTAAGGCAAGCGCGGAAGAGCTTCTTTCCCGCTCTGATGCCCAGTCTGATGCCGCTTTAAACCCCGAAAAGGCCCTCAGGCTTTCCCAGGGGCAGAGGCAAAACCCGGAAACAACGGAAAAAAAGGCCACTGCGGCGGAAACCAGGAACAGCAGGAAGAACCGGGAACGGGTTTCCCTGGAAGTCCAGGATCAGAGGACCGGGCAAAACGGCCCGGCCCCTTTACCGGGACAGGAACTGAAGCCGTTTGGGGAAACCGGGCCGGAACGAGTGTCAGAACTGACGGTGGACCTTAAAAACGGGGGCAGAAACCGGGAGTTTCCGGAAGCGGGGCATGAAAAGACCGCGGGCCAGGCCTTTGAGGATATTCTGGCCCGGGAACTCCACCAGAACCTTAACGGGGACATAGTCCGCCAGGCATCGATCATGGTTAAGGATGGCGGGGAGGGGACTATAAAGCTGTCCCTGAAGCCTGAATCCTTAGGAATGGTAAAGATACGCCTTGAAATGGTCGAGAACAAGATAACGGGTCATATCATCGTTGAAAGCAACGAGGCACTCCGGGCCTTTGAGCGGGAAATGCACTCCCTGGAGCAGGCGTTTCGGGATTCCGGCTTTGAGGGGGCCAGCCTTGATATGGCCCTTGCCCAGGATGGGGGCCGGAACAGCGGACAGGGACGGTGGAACGGTGAGCCGGAACGGCCCCTGTTTTCGCCCCAGCTTGTTTCTTCCAGCTACGATTCTTCGGTGGAAAGCACCCTGGTTTCAGGCGGGGAGTTTTTCAATGCTGCGGGAGGCCCGGGTATGATCCGGGTCAATGTGTTGGTGTAAGACTAGTGTTTTTAGGAGATAGAGATGACGCTTGAAGCGGTTCTTAGTTCACAGGAAAAGGCAGTCCTAAACAGGGAAGTAGACTCCTTCAATAAAACGATACAGCAGGGCAGGATGCCCAGCCAGAGCCTGGGGAAGGATGATTTTTTGAAGATCCTCATTACCCAGTTAAGCCACCAGGACCCCACGGCTCCCATGGAAGACAAGGAATTCATCGGACAGATGGCCCAGTTCTCCACCCTGGAGCAGATGACCGGCATGGCCAGCGATTTCAGCCGTTTAGCGGACCTGCTCACCGGCGGGGAAGCTACCTCCGCCTTGGGGCGTTCGGTGGAAATTGTCGAAGGGGACCGGGTTGTCCAGGGGACGGTCCGGGCGGTTTCCCGGGGGGCAAGCCCCGAAGTACTGGTCAACGGGTCCTACTATCAGTGGGATCAAGTCACCAGGGTTTTTGAGGAATAAGGAGTATACAACTATGATGCGATCATTATTTTCCGGGGTTTCCGGACTTCAGAATCATCAGACCAGAATGGATGTGGTGGGTAATAACATTTCCAATGTTAACACCACGGGGTTCAAGAAGAACCGGGTCAATTTTCAGGATATGATTTACCAGCAGCTTTCCGGGGCAGCCAAGCCCACGGATGATTTAGGGGGGGTAAACCCCAAAGAAGTCGGCCTGGGCATGTCCATTGCCTCCATCGACACTATCCATACCCAGGGGTCCCTCCAGACCACCGGGGTGGGCACCGACCTGGCGATCCAGGGCAACGGCTTTTTTGTCCTGAAACAGGGCGAAAAGTCCTACTTCACCCGGGCCGGGGCCTTTAGCCTTGACTCCGAAGGCCTCATGGTGAACCCCGCCAACGGTATGCGGGTCCAGGGCTGGATGGCCCGTACCATGGGGGGCGAACAGGTGCTAGACGTTTCCCGGGATACCGAGGACCTGGTCATCCCCGTGGGTGGCAAAGACGCGGCCCGGGCCACCACCCAGGTCAACTTTGCCTGTAACCTGGACAAGCGGACCCCCACGATTCCCAACTTTGACCCTACGCCGGGGGATATAGCCCGGGGCACCTGGGGCACGGAAATGGAGATCTTCGACAGCTTCGGGATCGAGCACATACTCCGGGTGGAATTTACCCGGAACTGGGGAACCAATGCGGACGGTCAGCCAGCTCTGGAACTCAACAACCGGTGGACCGCCACAGTGACCGTGGACCCGGAAAATGAGGCGCCCACCAATACCGAGGTGGGCATGGCAGGGGGGGCGCCTCCGGCTGGGGGAAACATCTTTACCGTGATTTTCAACAATAACGGTACCCTCCAGGCGGTGGAAGATTTGAACGGCGCCTTGTCCAACGGTGAAGGGTCGGTGATCATGAACGTGGCCTTCGATGTGCAGAGCGCTGCCCCCCAGGAAGGGGGAATCCCGGTACGCCAGCAGTTCACCCTGAACCTGGGGACCGTGAACGGCCTGGTGAACAGCATCACCCAATACGCCGAGCAGAGTTCCACAAAAGCTATCATCCAAGACGGCTACACCATGGGTTACCTGGATAACTTCAAGATCGACAACAGCGGGGTTATCACCGGGGTCTACTCCAACGGCACCACCCGTACCCTGGGGCAGGTTGCCCTGGCCAGCTTCTCTAATCAAGGGGGCCTGGAAAAAGGTGGGGACAATATCTTCGTGAGGAGCAACAACTCGGGGTACGCCAATGTGGGCCCCTCGGGCATAGCCGGGAAGGGCAAGATCATCGCCGGTACCCTGGAAATGTCCAACGTGGACCTTTCGGAACAGTTTGTGGACATGATAGTCACCCAGCGCGGGTTCCAGGCAAACTCCCGGACCATACAGACAGCGGACCAGCTTTTGCAGGAAATTTTGAGCCTGAAGCGTTAGACTGATTTCCCCCGCTAAAGCGGGGAAAATCAGTTAAGGAGTTTTTGCTTTGCAAAAACTCCCCATACTTATGGTGACTAAAAAGGTGCCTGGCACCTTTTTAGTCACCGGGAACGGACCCAGGAGGGTACATGATACAGGTAACCCGGTTAAACGGTTTGGAATATTACATAAATCCCCATCAGATTGAGTCCATTGAGACCCGGCCGGATACCACTTTTCTGATGCTTTCCGGCAAGGTTGTGATTGTCAAAGAAAATGTAACAGAAGTTATTGACAAGATTGTGGAGTACCGCCGGCGTATCGGCGGCTTTAAGAACGAGGAGTAGTTTACATGGATATATCAACCCTAATCGGAGTAGCAGGTTGTTTTGCGATGGTCGGCCTGGGGGTCATCTCCGGGGGAACAAGCCTTGGGACCTTCGTGGATATTCCTTCGGTCTTAATCGTTGTGCTGGGTTCCTATTTTGGCCTCTTTACCTTCAGCAGTATTCCTGACGCGGTGGGTATCTTTACTACCATAGGTTTGACCTTTAGAGCTTCCAACTACAATGAGAAGAGCCTGATCCAGCAGCTTATGGCCATGTCGGAGAAGGCCCGCCGTGAGGGGCTCCTGGCCCTGGAAGAGATGCTGGACGATATAGAAAGCGATTTTATCAAGAAGGGGCTGCGCCTGGTGGTGGACGGTACGGACGCCGAAATTGTGCGAACCCTGATGGAAACCGAGATGGGCCAGATGCAGGAACGGCATGTGTCGAAAATCCAGGTCGTCAATATGTGGGGCACCCTGGCCCCGGGACTTGGGATGTTGGGCACCGTTATCGGGCTTATCGGTATGTTGAAAAACCTGGAAGACAAATCCGCCCTGGGCCCGAACATGGCAGTCGCCCTGATCACCACCCTTTACGGTTCCATGGTGGCAAACCTTCTGATGATCCCCTGGGCGGGCAAATTAAAAATCAGTGACGCCAAGGAATCCAAGGTAATGGAAATGGCCATTGAGGGGGTGCTCTCCATCCAGGCCGGGGACAACCCCCGTATTCTGGGCATGAAGCTCCTTTCCTATCTGACCCCGGTGGAACGCAAGGCTATGGAAGCGGAAATATTGAAGGATTAGGGGACTTTGAAACCAAAGGTTTCAAAGTCCCTTGGAGAAAATTGCTTTGCAATTTTCTCCATACATAAGGACTGATATATGGCAAAAAAAAAGAAGCCTGATGCGGGCGGGGCGGGGGGCGAGTGGATCGTAACCTATTCGGACATGGTTACTTTGATGCTCTGTTTCTTTGTCGCCCTGTTCAACCCCGACGAATCTACCCCTTCCACCCTGGAAGCCCTGATTTCGGCCTTTAACAATATAGGCATCGGGGCAAATATCGGGGGCAATACCCTGTCGGTGGGAAAAAGCGCAGACTTGGGAAATACCATCGCTTCATTGCCCGCCATGGAAAAGGGCCAGAGTCTGGGCACGGCTCTGAAAAAGGCGGTAAGCCTCTTTAACCCGGAAGTGAAGTCTAACAAGGTTAAGGTTACCCACGACGAACGGGGACTGGTCATAAGCCTGGCCTCGGACGCCTTCTTTAACCCTGCCAGCGCCCGGATCAATGTGGAACAGACCCGGGATATACTGCTCCGGCTGGGAACTCTCCTGGCCTCCGACGAGATTAGGGGGCGGAAATTCCGCATAGAGGGGCATACTGACGACACCCCGGTGGACCCCGACGGCCCCTGGGAGTCGAACTGGGAACTTTCCACCCGCCGATCTATCAGCGTTCTCCATTATTTAACCGATATTGGAGTAGCTGAAAACCGGTTCCAGGTGGCGGGTTTTGCCAATACCATGCCCGTGGCTTCCAACGATACCGCCGAAGGCAGGGCCTATAACCGGCGGGTGGATGTCATCATCCTGGATGACGGCCATTTATGATGGCCCGGGCTTCATGAAGAAAAGAGGTTTGCATAAAATCTTTTTTTTGTATACTATAGAAATAGATTTCGGGAGGAATTGAGTCATGGCAGAAGATGATGATGTCTTAGGCGATAGCGGCGACGCACCGGAAGGCGGCGGCGGCGGGGGTGCGAAAAAGCCGAGCGGCTTGGGCGCATTGCTGCCGAATCTCCTTAAATTTGTGGCAATCGGCCTTGGGGCCTTGATTTTTATTGTAACCGTCACGGTCATTACCTTTAATTTTATGAACAAGGGGGGCAAACCCCAGACCGGAGTGGCCGATGCCGCTTCTCCCTACATAGGGAAGCGGCCGGAGTACCTGTATTTCAATTCCATCGGTACTGTGCGGACCCGGACCAAGGATGTTACCTCCCATTCGGTGGTGGTTGATATGGCCATCGGCTATGATATGAACGATAAAAACGCCGCCACCGAGCTGACCACCCGGCTCTATGAACTCCAGGATTTTGTGCGGAATTTTTTCAGTTCCAAGTACGCCGAGGAGCTTTCCACGGAGCGGGAAGCCCGGTTGAAACAGGAAATAATTGAAGCCCTGAACACCAGGGTCCTGAATTCATCCAAAGCAAAGAATATAGTCTTTAAACAGTTGGATGTGATGGAATTATGAGATAAAAAAACTTCGTTTTTTTATCTCTTGGAGTTTGGACGAAACCCTGCGGGTTTCGCCTTGGAGTTTTCTACGAAAACTCCATTTTACCGAGCATGGAGTTTTTGGCGCAGCTAAAAACTCCAAAATAAAAAACCGGAGGTTTTTTATTCAGTGACAGAAGTTCTGTCCCAGGATGAAATAGATCAGTTACTCACCGCAATCAACGCCGGGGATACGGAGCCTGAGGTTTTTAAACCCGCCGCAGACACCCGGAAGATCAAAATTTACGACTTCAAGCGGCCTGATAAATTTTCCAAGGAACAGATCCGGACAGTCTCCATTATGCACGAAACCTTTGCCCGGCTTACCACTACCGCCCTGTCCGCCCAGCTCAGGGCCATGGTGCACGTCCATGTGGCCTCGGTGGACCAGCTGACCTACGAGGAATTTATCCGCTCCATCCCCACCCCCACCACCCTGGCGGTTATCAACATGGACCCCTTAAAGGGGAACGCCATCCTGGAAATAGACCCGGCCATCACCTTTTCTATCATTGAGCGCCTCTTCGGCGGCCCCGGGGAGGGAACCAAGTCCCAGCACGAACTCACGGACATTGAATCTGCGGTTATGGAAGGGATCGTGGTCCGCATCCTGGGGAATATGCGGGAAGCCTGGGCCCAGGTGATTGACCTCAGGCCCCGGCTGGGGCAGATCGATACCAACCCCCAGTTTGCCCAAATCGTACCCCCCACAGAAATGGTGGTCCTGGTCACCCTGGAAACCAAAATCGGGGAGGTGGAGGGGATGATGAACTTTTGTATCCCCTACCTGACCATAGAGCCCATCATCGGAAAACTATCGACCCAGTTCTGGTTTTCTTCGGTACACCGGGGCACCACCCCGGAAAACCTCAATTTGCTTAAGGAGAAGCTTGCAAACGTCGATGTTAGTGTTATAGCGGAAATCGGCAGCATACAGGTTCCCATACGGGATGTGCTTGGCCTGCGGGCCGGGGATGTGGTCCGGCTCAACAATGTCAGAGCCGGGGATGCTTTTTCCCTCAATATCGGCAATAAAACGAAATTTTTATGCCGGCCCGGTATAATCGGGAAGAAGGTTGCGGTGCAGATCATCAAAAAAACAGAAGAACTTGAAAAAGAAGAATTTGAAGAACTTACGGCGGAAGGGGAGGAAGCATTATGAGCGATGGCGCTCTTTCACAGGATGAGATAGATGCACTGTTGTCGGGAGTAGATTCCTCCGGTCCTGGAGACATCCCGGGCAATGGTAACGGCGATGCGGAGTCAAAGGCCCTCCAGGGCTACCTTTCGGGTACCGTGGATGCCCAGTCTTCCAACCTTTCCACCATGACAGGCGCTACGGTTTCCCTTAAGGGGCCTACAGTAAGCGCTTCCACCCGGGATTCTCTGGTAGAAAAGCTCCCGGATATGGTTACTGCGGTTAAGGCGGATTTCAGCGGCGGGTTCCCGGGGGAACATGTTTTCCTCTTTTCTGAGGATGCCGCCAAGGCAATAGCCGCCCTGATGAACAAAGAAGAAAACATCGAACTGGACGAAATGGCCATGTCCGTGATCGGGGAAATGGTGGGCACCCTGGTGGGTACTCAGATCACCACCCTGACCGGAAAAACAGGTAATAAGTCTATCGCCAATGTGGCCCCCGAAGCAGCCAATGTCCCCAAGGCCACAGCAGCCCTGCCGGCAGGGGAGTTCCAGGTCGCCGACTACCAGCTTGATCTGGGGGACGGCAAGGCCTACCAGGTTTGGGAAGTCTACGGCCCCCAGGTGTCGGCGGATATAACCCGGGCTCTGAGCGGGCCTCCGCCTGCTGCACCCGGCGCGGCCTCCCAGGCAGCCCGGCCGGCCAACGGTGGGTCTGCTATGGGGGGTATGTTTGGAGGAGCAGCCATGGGCGGCGGCGGCATGGGCGCCATGATGGGATCCCCCACCAATGTGCAGTCCGTACAATTCCCCAACCTTATGCCCAGCCCCACAGCCCAGGAGCAGGGAAATATCGGCCTGATCATGGACGTGTACATGGAAATGACCGTCGAATTGGGCCGTACCCGGAAGCTCATCAAGGAAATTCTCGGCATGGGGGAGGGCACTATCATTGAATTAGACAAACTTGCCGGTGAGCCTGTGGACATTCTGGTCAATCATAAGCTCATAGCCAAGGGAGAAGTGGTAGTAATTGATGAAAATTTTGGTGTCCGGGTCACAGAAATTGTTTCTCCTATGGAAAGAATGAGTGAACTGAGCTAGAATAGGGGTAGTATAATAATACTAATAGTGGTATAAGTTAAGAATCAGTTTGTACTTGGGAGGGGAAAAACTGAATCGACGACAATGTTTTTTTGCCGCGCTGTTTTTAAGCGCCGGCCTTTTTATTAACAATCTCAATACTCTGTCCGCTCAAACGCCGGATATCAGTGTGGATAGCCCTGTCCCAAGGGATGGCAGCCTTCCGCTTACAGAAACTGCCGCACAAACTTTGCCTGAAAGCCAGATCATCCTGGGCGAAGCGATCCCCGGAGAGGCGATAAACGCCCCCGCAAGCTCGTCATTATTTATAGTCCTCCGTATGGTCCTGGTCCTCGCCCTGGCGGCGGCGGCCATCTACGGGCTGGTCTTTTTCTTTAAACGCCTGTCCCGCCCTCCGGGGCAGAGCAACCCCTACCTAAAGGTCCTGGCCAACGCCCCCCTGGGCGCGGGCTCTCGTGTATCGGTAGTTTCCTTAGGCAGCAAGGCCTGGCTGGTGGGCGCTTCCGATAGCGGCGGCGTCTCCCTGATATCGGAAATTGAGGACCAGGAACTGGTGGACGCCATGCTCCTGGACGAGTCCCGCAACGGTTCCCGGGGTGGCGGCGGGAAGCTGCTGAATTTTTCCGCCCTCCTGCGCCGCCTGGGTGGGGCCGCCGCTCCGGATCACCGCCCCACCCCAGAAAGCCTGCGGAAACGGCGGGAAAGGCTGAAGGACCTATGAGGCGTCCCGTTGCCCTGGCAGGGGCAGTAATCCTGCTGGCTTTGTTTGCCCCTCCCCGGGCTGCGGCTCAAACTTCGCCCTTCCCGTTTCCGGATCTGTCCACCCCGGGTACTATGGGGATCCCCTCGGCGCCCTCGGACCCGGTGATACCCTTTATCGATTTGACGGTCCGCAACCCTGAAACAGGCCGGGAGGTTGCCTTTTCCCTCCAGTTACTATTGCTCCTCACGGCCCTCTCCCTGGCCCCCAGCGTTATTATCCTGATGACCAGTTTTCTGCGCATCTCCATTGTGCTGGACTTTATCAAACGCGCCTTGTCCCTCCAGCAGTCCCCTCCTAACCAGGTGATTTTGGGAATCTCCCTGTTCCTGACCGTTTTTATCATGTGGCCCACCATAGATGAGATATACCAAAATTCCTTCCAGCCCCTCCAGGAAGGAACCATCTCGGTGCAGGAAGCCTACCGTGGGGCCGAGGCGCCTTTGCGGCTTTTTATGTACCGCCAGATGCAGGGCAACCCGGGCAATATACGGCTCTTCATGTCCATGCGGGGTCTGGATCGGCCTGAAACCCTGGCGGATGTGCCCACCTATGTGCTGATCCCCGCCTTTATTTTGAACGAGCTAACCGTTGCCTTTAAGATAGGCATTTTGTTGTTTATACCCTTTATCGTGATCGATATGGTGGTGGCCAGCGCCCTCATGTCCATGGGCATGATCATGCTGCCCCCGGTGATGATTTCCATGCCCTTCAAGCTGATCCTCTTTATTTTGGTGGATGGCTGGGGGCTTTTGACGGACCAGATAGTCCGTTCCTTTTTGTAAGGAAGCGTAGAATATGAGTGTTGGTGAAATTACGTCCCTTCTCCGGGGGGGGATCTTTGAGACCCTGCTCCTGGCTTTGCCCCTGCTTTTGTCCGCCCTGGTAGTAGGGCTGGTGGTAGCCATCTTTCAGGCCACCACCTCTATTCAGGAGCAGACTCTCACCTTTGTACCAAAGGTGCTGGTAATACTTCTGATGCTTGGCGCATTGGGGGGCTGGATGTTTACATCCCTGGGGGATTACACGGTGCAACTGTTCAGAATGATTCCGGCAATGGCGCGCTAGCGCGCCATTGCTTGCAGTTTGGCTTGCAGCCAAACTGCGGCATAAATGTTTAGGCGAAAGCCGGTTAGTGGCTAAGTGAATGAAGGGTAAAGGGGTTGTTTGGTGATTGAGACACAGTATCTCAACGAGATTATGGCGGCGGCGCCGGTTTTTCTCCTGATTGCAGCCAGGGCTCTGGCTATGATCGAGACTGCGCCCCTCCTGTCCTCGGATGCCATACCCCAGGTCGCCAAAATTGCCCTGGCAGGGTTTGCGGCCTTCTCGGCGTTTCCCACGGCCCTGAGTGCGGGCTGGAATGTTTCGCCCTTTGGCATGTACTTTGTGCTGCTCCTCATCGGGGAGGCCATCGTGGGGATAATCATAGGGTTTTACCTCACCCTGATCTTCGCCGCCTTCTCCACGGCAGGACAGTTTTTCTCCCTCCAGATGGGCTTCGGGGCATCTGAAACCTTTGACCCCCTTGCTCAAATTGAAAACCCCCTGATGGGCCAGTACCTGAACCTGGTGGCCATGCTGGTATTCCTTTCCATAGGCGGCTTCCGGGAACTGTTCCTGGGGGGCTTCTGGGCTTCCATCAGGTCCATCAGCGCCATGTCCCTGGTTACAGGCCGGGAGGCGGTGGTACAAATGCTGCTCTCCGGGCTTTCCCGGCTTTTCCTGGACGCCATCATCATCAGTATGCCCATACTGGGAACCCTGTTCCTGGTTTCCCTGTCCACAGGGCTCATCTCCAAAGCGGCCCCCCAGATCAATATCCTTACTGAGGGCTTTCCCATTTCCATCACCGTAGCCTTTGTGTTGATCATGGCAACCATGCCCTTCATGGTGGAAGCTTTTGCCCGGGTAGTGGACGCAGGCTTTCAGAATATAGAAGCCCTCTACGGGCGTATTGGGGTACGAATCGGGGGCGGGTCATGAGTTGCCTTAATGATGAAGCCTTAAAAGCCGCCTTGCTCATGGATTTACAGTGGTTCGCCGCAGAAGACGAGGGCCGTACCGAGGAACCTACCGAGTACAAGATACAGAAGGCCCGGGAAGACGGGCGGGTTGCCAAAAGCCAGGAGCTTGTGGGCGCATTGGTACTGTTGCTGCCGGCGCTGACCATCTTTTTCCTGGCCCCCTCTATGCTCAGGACCTGCGTAGAAATGCTGCGCTTCTACTTTTCCCGGATCACCGAACTGGACCCTATCCGGGACCGTGTAGTAGCCCAGGCCTTTTTTGACTACCTGATAAAGCTGACCCTGCCCATTGTGGCCATGTCCATGGTGGCGGCGGTTTTCGCCAATGTGGTGCAGACCGGGTTTCTCTTTACCACTAAGCCCCTGACCCCGGATTTTTCTAAGGTGGTCCCCCGGCTGGGGCGGTATTTCCAGAAGACCCTCTTTTCTATGGAAGGGCTCTTCAATATTGCCAAGTCCATCATCAAGATGCTCATCATAGGCTCCGTGGCTTTCTTTCTTATCCGCTCGGAGATTAAGGAACTGGCAAACCTCCAGACCGCAAGCCTCTGGTTGGGGGTCACCACTGTGGCAGGCCTGGCAATACGGATGCTGATCATCGCAGCATTACTGCTGCTCCTTCTTTCCATACCGGATATGCTCTTCCAGCGCTGGCAGTACCGGGAATCCTTGAAAATGTCCAAGCAGGAAGTGAAGGAAGAACGGAAGATGTACGAAGGGGACCCCCTGATCAAGTCCCGGCTGCGCCAGCGTATGCGGGAGCTGATGAACAGGAATATTGCCGTCACGGTTCCCCGGGCGGATGTGGTTATTGCAAACCCGACCCACTTTGCGGTGGCTTTGGAGTACAAAAGCGGCATGGACGGCCCCACGGTGAGCGCCAAGGGGGAGGACGAGCTGGCCCTGCGGATACGCCGCATTGCCGAGGAAAACGATGTGCCGGTGGTAGAAAACAAACCTTTGGCCCGGGCTCTGTATGCCGAGGCGGAGGTGGGAGAAATCATACCGGAAACCTATTACCGGGCCGTAGCGGATGTGCTGGCCTATGTGTACCGCACCAATGAGGAACGGCGCCGCAACGCCGGTCTTGGGGCATGAGGGGGAATGTAGCAGATGTCTGACACTAATAGAGGCATAATGCCGAATAATCTTTTTGGAAACCGCACGGAACTTTTCATGGCCGTAGCGGTGGTGGCGGTGGTAATGATGCTGATCATACCCCTGCCCACCATACTCCTGGACGCCCTGATGGCCATGAACCTGGTTCTGGCTTTGCTCATATTACTGATCGTGCTCTATACCAGAAAAGCTACTGACTTCAGTATCTTCCCAACCATACTGTTGGTGTCCACGGTGTTCAGCCTGGCCCTGAACGTTTCCTCTACCCGGCTCATCCTGACCAAGGGCTCCTCTTTTGACGGCCGCATGGTCCGGGCCTTCTCCTCCTTTGTGGTGGGCTCCGGAGGAACCGAAGGCTTAGTGGTGGGCGCAGTGATATTCGTCGTTATCATCGCTGTGCAGGCCATGGTGATCACCAAGGGCGCCACCCGTATTGCGGAAGTGGCGGCCCGGTTTGCCCTGGACGCTCTGCCGGGTAAGCAGATGGCTATTGAGGCGGAGTACAATTCCCAGGCCATCACCGAAGAAGAGGCCATAGCCCGGAAGAACGATCTCCAGCGGGAGGTTGACTTCTACGGCGCCATGGACGGTTCCAGTAAATTTATCTCCGGCAACGTCAAGGTGGGGATACTCATCACGGTGGTGAATGTCATTGGGGGCTTCATCATCGGCATGGTGATCCACGGGGAGCCCCCAGCCCTGGCCATCTCTAACTATATCGCCTTTGCCATCGGGGACGGCCTCCTGTCCCAGTTCCCGGCGCTGCTCATTTCCACCGCCACGGGCATCATTGTTACCCGGTCGGTTTCCAACGGTACCTTCGGTGAGGATGTCTCAGAACAGTTTACCCGGGACGCCCGGATCTACTGGATAGGCGCGGTTGCCCTGGGCGCCCTTGCCCTGCTGCCCGGCTTCCCCTGGTACGTGCTCCTCCCCATGGCGGGGCTCCTGGTTTTCATGGCCATACGTCTGGGCCGGCGTCAGACCAAGCGGGATACCGCTGCGGCTAAAACTGCGGAGGCCAAGAAGGCCAAACCTGAAACCGAGGACATGTCCCCGATTGTGCCCCTGGATCCCCTGTCCCTGGAATTGGGCTACGGCCTGATCCCCCTGGTGGACCGGGAAAAAGGCGCGGAGCTCCTGGAACGGGTCCACCGCATACGCCGGGAATCCGGGCTGGACCTGGGGCTGGTAATTCCCCAGATACGGATCATCGACAACATACGGCTGGAACCTTCGGAGTACTGCTTCAAAATCCAGGGGGTCGATGTGGGCCGGGGCAAGATACGCATGGGCTACTATCTCTGCATCAACCCCGGGGGGGTCAAAGACGAACTGCCCGGGGAAAAAACCCGGGACCCCACCTTTGGGCTGCCCGCCCTTTGGGTCAATGAGGATAAACGGGACGAGGCTGAACGGGCGGGCTATACCGTGGTGGACCCCCCCTCGATCATCGCAACCCATTTAACGGACATTATCAAACGCCATGCTGCGGAGATACTGGGCCGCCAGGCTACTCAGAAGATATTGGACACCCTCAAAAAGGACTATCCCGCGGTGGTGGAAGAAGCCCAGAAGGTTCTCAGCTTAGGGGAGATTCAGAAGGTGCTCCAGTCCCTGCTCCGGGAACAGGTGTCCATCCGTAATATGGTCGCCATCCTGGAAGCCCTGGCGGATTACGGCCAGGCCGCCAAGACTGCCAAAAATATGCAGTTCCTCGTGGAAAAGGCCCGGCAGGCCCTGAGCCGGCAGATCTGTTTGCAGTTTGCCACTGACGACCGGGTCCTCCGGGTGCTGACCATCAACCAGGCCCTGGAGCAGAAGATCCTGGACAGCGCCGTGGAAACCGCCTCAGGTGTCATATCTGCCATGGACCCGCCTACCAGGATGGCCTGGATCAAGTCCCTTTCCCGGGCGGTGGCGGCGGTTCAGGACCAGGGCTGGTACCCGGTGATCCTTTGTTCTGAAGCTGCCCGGTATTTGGTAAAATCTTCATCGGATCGGGAACTGCCGAATCTGGTGGTGCTTTCTATTCCCGAGATCGTACCGGACATTTCCGTAGAAGCGGTGGGGGAAATCAAAATAGAAAGCGAAGTGGATGGGAAATTAGCCGGATGAGTTTTAAAAATAAGAAGGAGAAACGATAGTGTCTGTAGAACAGTTTATAGAACAGGGCGCATCCTATTCGGAATGTTTACAGAAGGTCCGCCTGAAATACGGTGAACGGGCCAAAGTGATGAACTACCGGACCATCCGCATGGGGGGCTTTTTAGGTCTCTTTACCCGGGAAGGGGTGGAGATGACCGGGTATATTTCCACTGATATCCGCTATGCCACCATGGGCGGCTATGGCGCTTCTTCCTCCGGCCTGGCTCAGGGCGCCAGGCAGCCTGGTCAAACTAGCCTGACTAGTCATAATATTCCGACAGCTCAGAACGGCCAGACGGGTCTGGCAAATCAGACCTTGGACTTTGAAGAAGAGAAGAAAAAGATCCTTGCGGCGAATAATAAGACAGACCCCACCCTGCAAAAACTCCTCAATGAAGTAAAAACCCTGAGCGAAAAGCTTGATGCCAATGTACGTCCCCAGGGGGAGGAACACCCTACCCTGGGCCGTCTGGAGGAGATCTTCTATCAAAACGATTTTTCCCCCGGCTATACCAAGGCCATGCTGGAACGGGTCAGAAAAGAATTTTCCCTGGAAGATCTGGGAAATTACGATGTAGTCCAGGATAAGGTGGTGGAATGGATAGGGGAAACCATAAAAATACATAATACAACCCAGAGCCGCCGCAAGAGCCGGATACTGGTCCTGGTTGGCCCCACCGGGGTAGGGAAGACCACCACCATTGCCAAGCTGGCCGCCGCCTACGGGATAGACGGCTGGGGCCGCCCCCCCCTGGCGGTGCGGATGATCACCATCGACGGCTACCGTATCGCCGCCAAAGAGCAGCTTGAGATCTACGGGGACATCATGGGCATCCCGGTCTCCTACGTAAACACCACCGATGAGCTGCGGAAAACCCTGGCCTTCTACGAGAATGGCGCGGACCTGATTCTGGTGGATACCATTGGAAAGAGTCCCCGGGACGCGGTGAAACTGGGGGAAATGAAACAGTTTCTGGAAGTTTGCGGTTCCTCCGCAGAGGTACACCTGGCCCTGGCGGCAAGTACCAAGTACAGTGACATCAAGGAAATAATCCGGCAGTTTGCCCCCTTCAATTTCCAGTCCGTGGTGATCACCAAGCTGGACGAAACCGTACGGGTGGGGAATGTGATTTCCGCCCTGGAAGCGGAGGGCAAGCCGGTGGCCTATATCACCGATGGCCAGCCGGTAGATAAGCATATTCATCGGGCCAGTGTGGTCCGGTTCTTAATCAACCTTGAGGGATTCCGGATCAACCGGGAAGAAATTGAGCAGCGATTTCCCCCTGGAGCCTCCACCGAGGCGGCAGGTCGAAGTTCCCCTCTGAATGGAGAAAAGTAATGGAAGATCAGGCGGAAAACTTACGGGAAATAATGCGAAAAAAGCGGGGCGCCTCGGAGCCTGCCCAGGATAAACCCAAGGAGGGTAAGCGGGCCCGGGTCATCACCATCACCAGCGGCAAAGGCGGGGTGGGAAAGACCAATGTGTCGGTCAACATGGCCCTAGCCTATGCCCGGCTGGGTAAAAAGGTGGTGGTCATGGACGCCGACCTGGGGATGGCCAATGTCAATGTGATGCTTAACATGATCCCCAAATGGAGCCTCTACCATGTGATCCGCAAACAAAAAACCATGAAGGAAATTATGGTGGAAACCGAATACGGGATCTCCATCGTAGCCGGGGCCTCAGGGTTTTCCAAAATCGCCAACCTCACCGAGGATGAGCGGATGAATTTTATCGAGGAGCTGGATACCCTGTCCAATGCGGACATCATCATCATCGACACCTCCGCAGGGGTTTCCAGTAATGTGCTGGACTTTATCGCCGCCGCGGATGATGCGGTGATTGTCACCACCCCGGAACCCACAGCCATCACCGACGCCTATGGGATCATCAAGATCATAGCCACGGAAATTGACAGCCTGAACATGGGGCTTAAACTGGTGGTTAACCGGGTTAGAACCGTAGCAGAGGCAAAGAAGGTGGCTGACCGGATAACCAATAGCGCCGGCCAGTTTCTGAACCTCAAGGTTGATTACCTGGGATTCATTTATGAGGACACTGTAGTCTCCCATGCGGTACTGCGGCAGCGTCCCTTTATGGTAATTGATCCCAAATGCAAGGCCTCGCTCTGCATACAGCATATTGTGGGGCGCATGGAAAAGAGCGATATTAAAGAAAGCGGGGGCTTCGGGAATATGATTAAACGGATTTTTAGCGGCAATTAGGAGGCGGCGCATGTTTGATCCCAAGATCAGTGGTATAGCCGGCGGAATTGGTTTTCTCCTGTCCATCCTGATAGGCATTATCAGCGGCGCCGGCCTGGGTATCGTTTTTATCCGGGCCTTTATCTTTGGGGGCGCCTTTTTCATCCTGGTAACCATCGTCTATGCGGCGATAAACATGTATTTGCCGGATCTTTTAAAGGCTTCCAATGCTCCGGGCTCCCAGATAGATATCTCTATTGGAGGAGGCGATGAGGGTACGGGGAGCGAATTACCCGATACAATTGGGGGACTTGGGGACGGATTAAACGAATTTATGGAAAATCCTGGGGGATCGGATGAAAATATGGAGCCTTTCCCGGTAAATAGTCTGGACCAGAACGGCGAAGCGGGGTATACTGGAGAGGGTAATTTGGAAGAATTGCCCCGTTCTTCAGGCCCGGCCCTTCCGGCAGAGGCTGATTTTGATGGGGACTTCGGCGATTCGGTGGATGTACTGCCGGATCTGGACCTTATATCCGGGGCCTTTACCGGCTCCGGCGGAGAAAAAGCGGCAGCCGCGAGTACCGGCGGCGGTGCTTCCGAGAGTTTCGGTACTGAGGCCGCTAAGCCTCTTGCAGGAAAAAAAGGCTTGGATGGAGATTTCAATGCCAATGAGTTGGCTTCGGCCATCCAGACAATTTTAAAAAGGGAAAAATAGGGATAAGCTATGGGGAAGGTCCTCGGGAATAATCTTACGGAATATTCTCTGGAAGAAAAGACAGAAGAGGAACTCTGGCAGGAATACCGCCAAAACCACGATCCCAGGATCCGTGAGACCTTTATTAAACAGTACGCCCCGCTGGTAAAGTATGTGGCCGGAAAACTCGCGGTCGGCATGCCCCATAATGTTGAATTTGATGACCTGGTAGGATTCGGTGTTTTCGGCCTTTTGGATGCTATTGATAAATTTGACCCGGATAAAAATGTAAAATTTAAGACCTATGCGGTAACCCGCATACGGGGCGCCATTTTTGACGAACTGCGGTCCATAGACTGGGTCCCCCGGTCGGTGCGGCAGAAGACCCGGGAGGTGGACGAAGCCGTAGGCGCCCTGGAAGCCCAGCTGGGCCGTACTGCCACGGATCAGGAAATCGCCAATTCCCTGGGGATGGATGAAAGCGAATACCTCAAGACCATGATGAAAATTTCCGGTACATCCATCCTTTCCCTGAATGATGTATGGTTTTCCGGGGATGAAAACGACAAGGTCTCCATCGGGGACAGTATTGAATCCCCCTCAAGCCTCAATCCGGACGTGATCGTAGAAAAGAACGAAATCCGCCGGGTCATCGTGGAAGCCATAGAGGAACTGCCAGACAAAGAAAAAAAGATACTGGTTCTCTATTATTATGAGGACCTGACCCTGAAAGAAATTGGACAGGTCTTGGAAGTAACCGAATCCCGGGTATCCCAGCTGCATACCAAGGCAATCCTGCGGCTCCGGGCAAAACTTACAAATATCCGCAAGGGTATCATGTAAGATAGGGTCTTAGATAACGGAGCATACCATGGTCGATTTTGTCCAACTGCAACATGTAATGAAGGAACAGTTGGATCAGGACAGGGCCATAAGTGCCGTGGAAGCCCAGGGCCCCACCCTGGATGATGCGGTTTCCCAGGCAGCGGCCCTGCTCAATATCCCCATCCGAAGAATGGAATACGAAGTTACGGAACGGGGCTCAACGGGCTTTATGGGTTCCGGTAAAAAAGACTGGAAGATCAAGGCCTATGAACGGGCCTTTGCTGCAGATGAATCGGCCCAGGATGAATCCTTTGACAATGATGCTGACTTTGAAATTGAAGCCCCGCTTATTCAGGAAAAAAACGGAGAGGTTTTTGTCCATCTGCTCCATGACGGCGCTTTTATCAAAGTTACCCAGCCCATCGGCAAGGGTAAACGGGCTACCGATGCCCAGGCTATGGCAGCCCTGGGCGCCCGGCAGGTAAAGGACATTAACCAGGCAGCGGTCAACGAAGCTGTTAAGGCTGCCACCGGGGAGTATATCCGGGTAGGGGATTTTCAGCATAATTCCGGCGCCGATGCTTCCATGACTGTGGAAATCACGGATCAGGAGATGCGGGCCCTACTCTATGTAACTCCCCCGGGTGAGGGCGGCCATGATATTACCGTGGAAACCTACAAGAACTTTTTAAAGAGCAACCAGGTCTATTACGGCATCGACGAGGAATTTCTGGTGGAATTCGCCGACAACCCTTCTTATAAAGAAAAGATACTTATCGCCGAGGGGGCCCAGCCGGTCAATGGCCGGGACGCCTATTTGCAGTATAACTTTGAAACCGATCAGTCCAAGGTGCGTATTAAGGAAGGGGCCAATGGGAAGGTCGATTTCAAGGACCTGAACATCATTCAGAATGTGGTGGAATCCCAGCCCCTGGCCAAGAAAATAGCCCCGGAACGGGGCGCCCCTGGCAGAACCGTCACGGGCAAGCAACTAGCCGCCCGGGATGGCAAGGACATGGCCCTGCCCCTGGGGAAAAATGTCCATGTGGGAGACGACGGGGTTACCATCATCGCCGATATGAACGGCCAGGTGGTGGAGGTATCGGGTAAAATCAATGTGGAGCCCGTCTACACCGTCCAGGGGGATGTGAACCTCAAGACCGGCAACATTATGTTCCTGGGCACGGTGATCATCAATGGCAATGTGGAGGACGGTTTCTCCGTCCAGGCTGCGGGCAATATTGAAGTAAACGGTACTGTGGAAAAGGCGGAGCTGGATGCGGAAGGGGATATCATCGTCCACCAGGGAATCACCGGCAGCAAGGCCGGCTGCATAATCCGGGCGGGCAAATCCCTCTGGGCCCGGTTCATTGAGAACACCGCAATAGAGGCGGGAAATATGGTAGTAGCCTCGGATGGCATTATCAATTCCCGGGTGGATGCTTTTAAGCGGATCATTTGCCAGGGCAAGCGGGCTTCCATTGTAGGGGGCCGCCTCCGTGCGTCGGAAGAAATCAACGCCAAGGTACTGGGCAGCCCCACCGCAGGGACTGAAACGATCTGCGAAGTAGGGGTGGACCCCAAAACCAAGGAACTGCTTACCCAGCTTTTTGAAAAGAAGGCAACCATGGAAAAACAGCTGGAGGAAATCCAGCTCAATATACAGACCCTGGTCAATATCAAGAAACAGCGTAAATCCCTGCCCGAGGATAAGGAAAGCTACCTCGCGGAACTGGAAGAAAAACGGGTAGAGATCATCACGGATCTGAAAAAGAACGAGACCGAGATAGAAAAGGCCCAGGATTTTCTGGGCAACATTCAAGCCCGGGGCAGGGTTTCCGCATCCGCCAAGGTCTACCCGGGAGTCCGGATTATCATCAAAGATGCCAAGGAGGATGTCCGCACCGAGTACCGGGCGGTCACCTTTGTCCTTGAGAATGGCTTGGTTCAGGTAACCCAATACGAAGAGCCTGATGCTGAGGCAATGCGAGGTCCCGATGGCTATACAACCAATTGACCTGCAAGCCCTCTTTACCCAGCTTGATAAGGTCGGCAAGGAACAGGCCAGTCAGAAACAGGGGCTTCAATTACAGCAAGCCATCCAGGGCGCCCAGATACAGCGAGAAACCGAAGAACGGATCCAATCGGTCAACGAATCCCAGGATACCGGAGACGGCCTTGAAAGGGTCAAGGACCGTTCCGCCAAAAAACACCGGGAATATGCCGGGGGAGGGAAGGGGGACAGTTCCGAAACCGGGGATGATGCCGAAGTGGAAGAGGACCCCTCGATTATCCGCGATCCCGCCCTGGGCAAAAATGTTGATTTAAGCGGGTAGCCTGTAATGACCCTGTCGATTCTTTTATCAGCTGCCAGCCTCATCATTTGCGGTTTTTCGTTTATTTACCTCCAGTCCTATCTCCGCCGCCGCACCGGAGCGGAACGGATTTTGGCGGACTTTGAGGAAGAGGTGGATAAGATCATAGCCGGCATAGACGCCGCCACGGACCGGGATATCACCCTTCTGGAAGATAAGGCCAAGTCCATAAAAGCCCTGCTGGAAACCCTGGACCGACGCATTGCGGCCTACGCCCGGGAACTGGAGCGGCGGAATACCCAGGAATCGGCCCTGAACACCCTGGCCGGAGAAGGCTCAAAAAAGACTGCCGCCCTCCAAACCGAAAAAAACTACGCCGCCCTAGGCCGCGGCCTCCGGTCCCTGACCATAAACCCCGGCCCGGAGACAGCGCCCCCGGGAGCGCCGCCCCCACAAGCTGTACCCGGCTCACCCTACCCACCGGCCGCCGGCGGCCCTGGACCCAATTTAACTGGTTCCAACCCAATCGAGCCCGGTTCCGCCCGGGAGCCCCAAGTTGAAGCCGGTCCCGAGGCCCCTTCCTCGCCCCGGTTTACCCGTTCTCCAACCCAGCTTAAACCCAAGGCCCCCCTGACGGAGCGGGTAAGCGAATTGTCCCTGAACGGCTTCTCCCCAGAAACCATCGCCGCCCGCCTGGGGGTAACCATAGCCGAAGTAGACCTTGCCCTGGCCATTTCAAGACGGGAAGCCCGGCGGGGAACAGCCCCTGAGGGCAATGTCACAGACGACAATCCATCATAATGCGTGTCGATTGAAGGACCTTTTTTTCTGGGCCTTAATAACTATTGACTTTTTTTTTACTTCCGGGTATAAAGGTATTATTCAAGCCACCTTAGCTCAGTTGGTAGAGCAAAGGACTGAAAATCCTTGTGTCTAGGGTTCAATTCCCTGAGGTGGCAAATATCAATAGTAACCGAGAAAATCAGAGAAAAGTCAAAAAATTCTAAATCTCCAAGAAAAGCTGGGAATTGAACCGGAGCCCCCGCCCCACGAATGTGGGGAAAAGGCGCCATAAAAAAACCGTCCCGTCCGGAAACCGGACAAGACGGCATTTAACAAATGCAGAAAGTCCTAAGGGGCAATGCCCCCGATAACCTTAAGCCGCCCGTCGGTGGAGGGGGTAATAACGCCGCCCTGGGCGCGGATATATTCCACCACCACGTAGGAAAGCAGAAGCGAAGTGTTGAAGGGGTTTTCCGACTTGGTCATGGCCACATAACCGTCGCCGCCGCCCAGAAGGTAATCGTCGGTGCTGAAACGGTAGGTCTTGTTGGGATCAACCGGTGCGCCGCCTATGGTCAGGTCTTTAACCACCCCGCCCTCCACAGTCTTGTCAATGGTAAAGCGCACTTCACTGGAGACCTGGGGGAAACCGCCTGCGCCCTGGGGGATGGTGCCGATAAACTTGAAGAGCTCCAGGATATCCGATCCCTTAAGGGACACGATAAAGAGGTAGTTCTCGAAAGGCAGCACCGTGAGGATCTGTTCCCGGGTAAGCTTTCCCTTGGGAAGGCCGGTACGGATACTGCCGCCGGCGTGGAAGACAAAATCCAGCTGCTGGTTAGACACGGTCTTGAAATACCACGCCTCGGCATCGGTAATCATGTTTCCGATGGCGGTTTCCTGATACCTTGTAAGCCGGTTCCCGAAGACAAATTCCGCTGAGGCTTCCCCCACCACTTCTTTAAGGCTGGCATTGGCTTTTTCGATATAGGGGGCCAGCATTTTGACCACTTCCGGATCCGGCTCTATCGCGATGGGCTTCCAGGCGAAGTCCAGGAGCTTCCCGTTCTGAACGGTAAGTTTCCCGTGGCCCACATATTTTCCCCATTCGTTGGCGGAAACTATCCAGGTGGACCCCACCTTTATGGGCGCTTCCAGGTAACTATGGGAATGGCCGTCTACGATGATGTCGATACCGGGAACCGCCGCAGCCACTTCCGGGGATATAATATGATCCGCCGCTTCCTTTATGTTCCCGATGTGGGAAACCATTATCACAATATCAACCTTTTCCTTGTTCCGCAGTATATCTACCACTTCCCGGGCAGCCTCGATCTCGTCGATAAAGGTCAGGCTCTTGTCGGGGCTGGCGATAATTTTGGTCCGCAGGGTGGTAAGGCCGAAGATCCCCACGGTAAAGCCGTCATATTTTTTGATAAGATAACGATTCCCCCCCAGGTACTCTCCGTCGGGGGTTTTGATGTTGGATGAAACAAAGGGGAATTGGGCCAGCCCAATCTGCTTGAGCAGTTTTTCCTGATTGCCGTCGAATTCATGGTTGCCGAAGATTCCCGCATCATAGCCCATGATGTTATAGCCCAGGATATCCGGCTCCGCGGCAAACATATTGGAAAGGGCGCTGCCTGTATTGATATCCCCGGCGTCCAGCAGAAGTACCTGGGGATTGGTTGCCTTTACCGCCTTGATATAGGCCGCCACTTCCGCAAGCCCGCCCCGCCCGCCATTGGGGAGAATAGACCCATGATGATCGTTGGTATGGAGCAGGGTCAGCTCGTAGGTCTTTCCCCCACCGCGATCCCCCGCCCCCCCGGCAAATAGGGGCAAGCCCGCCAAAGACAACAAGACCGCTACACTTAGAAATTTCGCCATAGATTTCATAAATTCCTCCTGATTATATGCTATGTTGGCTTAAGTATATAAAATTAACGGTTCTTTGTCTCTACTGATGCCTGACCTCCACCCTTAGGCGCTTCACCAGGTCACCGATATCGAGAGCCCTATGATCATAACCCAGGAAGAGGAGGCTAAGCTTGTCCCCCTTGACGTCCAACGGTATCAAATCATGGTCGATACGATAAACCTGTTAAGGCTCCGCAGTCTATATCATCCATTAATTTCTTGACTATGGGCAAATCTGCCGCAGCCCATTCAACACGTAGTAAATCCATTTTTTTTAGCCACACAAAACTTTTATGCTCTTTCAGTGTAAACGTACAATCATTTACCCTGCATAAAAAGCTATGTAGGGTAATTTCAAAGTCCGGATAACTATGATCTACCGTCATGTAGAAATCCTGCTCCCGGATATTAATATCCATGGCTAGTTCTTCATTAAGCTCCCTCATCAACGCCTGGCAATGAGACTCCCCCGGTTCAACCTTCCCGCCGGGAAACTCAAACTTGTAAGAAATATAATCATATTTACCCGCATCTTTTTGCAAGCAAAGGATTTTCCCGCCGAATGTTATAATACCCGCAACAACTTCCAGATGTTTCATAAAAAATATAAAATAAGATCCGGTAATTTTTTCATATCTGTAATTCCCTTTATCACAAAACTATGGATTAATCCAAATGAATTGTCAAGTAAAACTCACACCCCGACCACCGGGGTTGGACAAAAGTCGCCATTTAGGTATATACTAATATCAGGAAGGAACCATGGTTGTATGGGAGTATCATAAAGGAGGTTTGAGATGAGAAAATTTTTTGTTTTACCAATATTGGTTGGCTTAACCACATTAGTGATTTCGCAAGAATCGGGTTTAAAGACGGATTTTACAAATCCGTCTTCACTACCGTTAGTGAGAAATGGAGATTATGTAATACGCGGGACAGTTTTGGTTCAGTATACAGGCAGGGACGCTGTACTCACTATTCCGGAATCATTAGGAATAACAGAGCTTGGGGATGCTGCTTTTTCACATTCAAGATTAACTGATATAGTCATTCCGAAATCTGTAAAAAAAATAGGTATAAGTGCTTTTGCATCATGTTACTCACTTAAAAATATTTCTTTTGAAAACGGGATTGAAGTAATCGGAGATAGTGCTTTTACAGGGTGTTCAAATTTAATTAGAATTTCTTTCCCGGATAGCCTGAAAGTCATAGGGGCTAAAGCCTTTAGTGGTTGTTTAAAACTTGTGCGTATTACCCTTCCGGCAAATATGCTATATATTAGTTCTTCGGCGATGGACGATTCTTATTATGACAATAATAATGCCAATGGAAATTTATATTATTCATATTATATGGCAGGACAACAGGCAGGGGTGTATAATTACTCACCAGGATTCAGATCGTGGTATATTGGAACGAACCCGGTACCGCAGGCAGTTCTGATTACTGCTGGTTCTGTTTCAAATGTGACATCAAACGAGGCATGGTTTATGATCCAGCTTCCTGCTGAAGGGTCTTTATTAACAGCATTTACCGGGGGATCTCGCGGCGATCCTTATATAACTGTTTATTCTATCAATGGTTCTAAATTAGGGGATGATGATGATAGTGGTGGCAATAATAATGCTAAGATTGAGCTTATGGCTACCGGCATAACTTATATAAAAGTAACCAGAGGTCAAAACTACACATTAAATGTACGTGTTGAATAGTATGAGCTGTGGTTGTTAAATGAAATGCCGTACATTTGTATTGGGCGGTTTGATTTTATTTCTTGCTCTGCTGTTTTACGGGCCGTTTGAATCATTCAAATTGCTGTGGGTAAATACCGCAATGTACTCAAGTAATTTCAAATGGCTTGCAAAATTAGTGTATTCTGATAATTATATTACAACAATACTTGAACAAAACGATATATCCAAACTTGAAAAAATGGATATTTCCAGAATAAATATATTGAATAATAACAGCTTATATTTTGCAGAGGTGAAAGGTAATTATTATAAAGGCTTTATCATAAAGATTGAAAATCCGGCACGGCTTAATTTAGTTTGTTCAAACAATAATTATGGGAAATTACTTGAAGAGTTGGTATGGGAAAATGGTGCATTGGGTGGCATTAATGCTTCTGCATATTCCGATGATACAATGAGAGGTATTGTTTGGGGAACAACAATTATTAATGGTAAAATAACCAATATGGGTAAAAAGGATGTCTTGCATACAATAGCAGGGATTAATCAAGATTATAAATTAGTAATTGGATATTTTACCAATGAGGAAATTTTATATCAAGACTATTTGTGGGCCGTTGAATTCGGTCCAATTCTTATTATTAATGGTGAAAAAACAATATTGTCGGCTTATTCGGGCGGAATTGCGCCAAGAACAGCAATTGGCCAAATGAAAGACGGATCGGTATTACTTGTGGTAATTGATGGAAGACAAATTGATAGTTATGGAGCAACCTTTCAAGATATCCAGGAAATTATGTTTGCGAATGGTGTAATTAATGCTATTTGTCTGGATGGGGGGTCTTCATCAACGATTATGTATAACGGAAAAGTGCAAAACAAGCCGTCGGGTGACAAGAATGAACGGTTATTGCCTAATGCGATTATCTTTAAATGATAATCATAAAGTAGTCGTGTGCTGGCAACCAAAATCGAATATCTGGATATACGTCTGGAGGAGATAAATGGTGCGTATTATGAAAAAATATCGCCAAAAAGAGAAGGCGCTTAAAATTAAATAAACCCATCCGGTCCCTTCTATGGGGCTGGGTTTTTATCTCTTTTTACCCTGTGGGCTGGATTCTTTGTCGGGGACCTTGCCCATTAATTCCAGTGAGGAGTTTACCAGGGAGGCCATATCGACGGTCAGTTTATCGACAATCCCTTTAATGTCTGCGGCAACAGGGTTTTCAGGGCTAAAAAGGTCCCGAACTTCCACCCCCAGGGCATTGGTTAGCCTCACCAATATATCCGGATGCGGCCACCGTTCGCACCTTTCAATAGATCCAAGGTGGGTTAAAGAAATATCCGCTTTTTCCGCCAGAACCTGCTGTGAAAACCCGCGAAATGCCCTAAATTTTTTTAAATTATGGCTCAAAAGAGCCCGCAGGCTATCACCGTCCACTATGACGTACCCCTCCAAACAGGATAATAAAGGCCTCTTGACTATTGATAAACTTACAGATAAGGTTTTTAACAGCCTTATTTAGGTATATTTTAAATTGTTCAAAGGTCGCCCGGCAGGAGACCTCAAAGGGCTTTAAGGTCAATATAGTGGTTCAGACAGGAGTCGGAGGTAGGTTTGACTAAGAATACCAGAAAAAAATCCCAGGCTAGTGAAGGAAAAACAAAAACCAAGGCCACACAGGAAGAAATTGACGAATTCCCCGCTCAGATCAGCAATCTAATAGGTCAGGTTACCAATAGTGGAAGCGGGATAGTGGGGGAGGCTACCCGTAAAATCAAAGACTTGGCCGGGGATGAGAGTCTCAAACCCATTTTCAAGGAACTCAAGGAATATCTTAAGCGGAACGGTAAGCCTTCACCGTCATCCTTATTTAATCTTTTTGACAAATTTTCTATGCCGAGAACTGATCGTGAAATTATATTTTAACAGCAGGAAAAGGCTGTCGTAAGATTAAATATTAAGAAGGAGAGCATATTATGAGCGAAGGAAAAGTTAAAGCGCAGGACAAGGTTTTTTGTTTTGCGTACATCGGAGGAACTTTTTTGAAAAAGATTATTTGTATTATTTTTATCGGTTTTGCAGTCATTTCGTTATTTGCAGAAGAACCAAAAAAATTTGCAAGTGGTACCTTTTTCGGTGGGCCAAATTGGTATAAAGATACTCTCAACACTGATCGTACGGAAGCCGGTGGTGCTGCAATAGGAGTTGATGTAAATTTTGTATCGAAACCTGGACTAGCTGTTTCAATTGGGGGGTTTGATAGATTCCAAAATAACTATGGATCATGGCCTGTAGTTGAAGTTGGCATGGGATATTCTATGAATTATATAGAAAATGTATCTATCGACGCATTTTTAATGTTTATTCCGGATATTTTTATTGGTAACACATCAATTGGACCTAAGTTTAGATTTACACATTGGTTTAGAGATATTGGAATAAATATTCAAGTTCTTCATTATATTCCATATACTTATGATTGGGGAAATATGACTCAATTACGATTCGGTATTTCCGTGAGAATTTAATTGTTTGAAGTTTAATTCCCTTATCGTTTTAATATAAAAATAGGGAGTATTTTTACTGATTATTATAAAAATAGTATTCTGAAGTCATTTTCCAGTTTATGCCCTCCATAATAGTATTAGAAGGCGATTGGTGTAAGGGGGCGGACCAATAGGCACCGACACTTTTTTCAGTACCAGCGGTGACCGGGTAATTAATCTACCCGCCAAGGGAAGTACAGAGGCACGATTTTTCAAGGTAAGTATCAAGGGCTATACCCCGCCTCTGAATGTCAGAATTGTCAGTGTTAATGGGATTATTTCAGAAGCCTCCAACGAAACTGGGTATATGCGAGTTTTAAACCAGACAGAGCATTACGCTTTACCGGAAGAAACAGCCAAGCGATAGGCGGTATTGGATAAGGCCACTGCAAGATGGCAAGAGGAGTATGGCAGACAGCCGCTCATCATAAAGGATGGAATTATAGCTGAATACAAAGGAAGTGAAAAGGATGTTACGATACCATTGCAGATTTGGAATATCCCAGTCACTGGGATAGGCGATGAGGTTTTTAAAGATAAGAGGTTAACTAGTAACACTATTCCCAATAGTGTTACTTCTATTGGGAATAGTGCATTTGCTGGTAATCAATTAACCAGTATTATTATCCCTAATTGGGAGCGGAAAAGGTGTCTGGCACTAATTTTGAAAGCGGGAGGGGGGATTTCCCTCTTCCCGCTTTTCAATGAGGAGTGAGGAATGCTGTGGAGTTAATCGACCGTAATCATCGCAAGAAACTGTTCGGGGCTGACAGTCGGAATTTCCGACTGGGCAAAATCTCCGGCATCTCTGGTTGTGATATAGCTTGCCGCGAGCCGTTCTCCGGCGGTGAACTGCACGCAGTCCTCAAAATCGGTCCAGGCAAGGTCGATGGCCCGGCGGATTTCCACGTCGGTTACGGCGGCGATGTCCACGGTTTCAAGCAGCGCTTTAAGCCGCGACATAACCAGCTTTTTATGCCTGAGTATGACGTCAAGGGCACTATTGGTGTCGAGCAATACGTTCATAGACCGTATTTGTCCCTGAGGCGCATTTCGCGGATATCCTTGTGGGTAAGGGTTTCCGGCGTTACGCCTTCGGGGAGCCAGCTCCAGTCAAGTTCGACCGGCTGGTCCAGCAACTGCCAAACCGGGTTAGTCTTGCGCCTCTCGGCCATCTCGGCCCATTGCGCCCGGGTCACCTTGGGCAGCGGTTCCTTAGGGTCGGCTTTGGCGGGGGCTTTATGGGTAAGCTGATCGATAAAATCGAAAACCTGGGCTATATAAGCGGGGGGAAGCCCCTCAATTTTCTTCAAAAGCAATTCGATGTCGGACATACGTACCTAACTTTCTTTAATTTAACGCTAAAATCATCGAATTTCAAGGTTCAAAAGGCGCCTGTTTCAATGTGGGTGGCTAAGAAACAGTCCGTATCCCATGGCGCACCTCGCGGTCGGTTTTGAAGTCAAGCGCAGAAACCCATCAAAATCTGAATGACATAGCTGATTGCACTCATGATTGAGCCTCTGGTGGACTTTCAAAACGTATATACCAAACCAACTTTCACAAAGCTGTTGCCGTGGTATTGCCCTAGTTGGCCGTTTTTATCCCCACCAAAAATACCGGCAGCCAGTTCAAGTTGAACATCTTGAATCGTCCAATAAATGCCCCCCGGAACGATGAGAAAGTCTTTGGTCTCAATGCCACAAATGCCTGTGGCGCGGACTTCAAGTTCATCCCGGAGGAATTTTTTTGAAAGTATAGCGCTTATGCGGGTACTGGTCAGTTCACTGCCGGCTTCAATGTCAAGAAGAGGGTCATCGGAAACTTCATCGTTCATAAGATGGATGGATTCGTTGCATTGCAGGTTCAGGTTGATGCCCCAGAACAAATCTCGGTCAAAACCGAGGGACCAGGCAATCGTGGGATTGTACACCGCGCCATCGTCTCCGTCGAGGTCGCCGGTAAGGTTTGTGGCGGCTTCCGCACGAACATTAAAGCCTGCGATTACCTGGGCATAATCAAGGCCTATCTGATGGTAGCGGTTGTAGTCAAGGGCGATGCCTGCGGGAATAGCTCCGGTGAAGGTAATGGCGGCGGCTGGCTGGTACATCCGTCCGTAGAAATACTGCGCTCCGATATCCGCAGGCCCAATCGTCGTGGTAAAGCGGGCGCCTGCCTGGGCATACTTCAAGGTGTTAAGCTCATCGTTTGACGGGCGGGTAACTGGCAATGGTGAGGTGGAGGATTGTGCCCAACGCCCTGATTCGGCAAAACGGTGGGGCGAAAACCACGGCAATAGGACCGCTTCAATTTTTGAAAATGAACCTGCATGATAAGAGGCATGAATCATCGGCTGGGCGAGTTTAATCTCCATACTGTCAGCGATGTTAGTAAAACTGCGGTAATCATAGGGGTTTATCACGTCCAGGGGGCCCATGCTGTCCGCCTTGCCCCATGTCAGTTTTCGCAGGCCGCCTTCTATTTCAAAATCGCCGAACCATGTTTGCAGATAGGCTTCATCCAGGGTGACAGAGCCGAAGGTGAATGTTTCGTCCGGCGGGTTTACGTTCAGGTTGATGGCCCCTTTTACGTTGGCGCCCTGGGCCTCAAAATTGAGCCTGCCCTGTAAATTGCCGTCCAGGGCGGTATCTAAGGGTTCGTCAAATTCCCTGACATAGCCCAGTAATTCCATGCCCACTTCGCCGGATACCGAGACGGCAAGCGGAGAGCCGCCGCCCAGGCCGCCGAACCCGGCGCTCCCGTCATCGGCAATGTCTCCAAAACCGAAACCTTCCTGCGCCGCCAGGGGGAATGAAAGGATGCACAGTAAAACAAGCACCCATGAAAAAAACCGCTCTTTCATCTTGCTCTCCCAGTTTCAAGATACGCCGTGGTAAATACCCCTTCAGGGATTGGGTCGTCGTATTTGATGATGTCCATGTAGATGGTGGTTGAAGTTCCGGCGCTCACCGTACTTACCGTGGTTTGGGTGGCGGTTAAACGTCCCTGAACCTCTTTGAGGTCGCCGCTTTCCATTGTTTTTAACAAGGCGCCCCGCCGATCATACATTTCGCTTTTGTAAACAACGCTGGTGCTTTTATCTATCCATGAAATGGTTTTGGAATAGGGAAAATCGCTGTCTTTTGGGACCGACTGAATAACGTAACAGGTTGCGCCGTTCAGGGTTTCTTCCCGCACTATTGTGTTAGTGTCTTTTTCGGCGCCCCGGTTCATCAAAGACATATCGTCGTAGGAAAAATCGGTTCCCATAAAACTGCCCCCGCTTTCCGATGCGGCGATGCGGCGCACTTTTCCAAGGTTGGGCAGGAAAATCCACCGGTCGCTGCCCCCTGCGGATTTGTCGATGGTGAGAAAGCGTGTACCCCGAACCGATGCGGGGCTTTGAAAGACCACCACGGTGCGCTCGTTTCCCTCTGCGTCGTCCTTGGAATACTGGTCAATATTGCGCTCCGTGATGGCGCCATTCTTTGCGGTAATAACCATGCGGGAACGGGACGATTGGGTGTCGGCGCTTATGCGGTTCCGGGCCGCCCGGACTATTGCTTCGGCATCCTGGGCAAACAGGATACCCGTTCCCATAATCAGTGATACAACAAGTAATGAAAATCGCTTCATAATTTTACTCCCATACATATTACTTTCACCCCTCATACGAGGCGATGATTTTCTTTCCATAAATAAACTTTGGCTTTATCGTTACCAAAAGCGCGGGTATTACGGTAAGGCTTAAAAAGGCGGTGATAATCATTGCCAGGGCGACTAAAAGGCCTAAGTCGGCGATGATCCGAAACCTGGAAAAGGCAAGCACCGCAAAACCACCGCCAACGGAAAGGGCATTGACAATAATTGCCTTGCCGGAGCTTTTAAAGGTACGATGCAAGAAGGCGTTTGCATCAGTGTCCTTGTTTCCGGCAAGGTATTCCCGTTTAAAACTGTCCATAAAATGGATCGTGTAATCAATGCCGATGCCTACGATGAGGCTGGCAATAATTGCGGTCCCGATATTGAGCTTAATGCCCAGGAAACCCATGATTGCGAAATTACAGAGAACAGCTATTATAATTGACAGGCTGCCGATTAGGCCCGCTGCCAGGGACTTGTTAGAAAGGGCGATGATAATAAATACCATCAAAATAGAAATGCCAATCGTAATCATTTGGGAATCAACTACTAAATCAGTAATCGCCACTTCCAGGGCTGATCCGCCGCCTAAAATAAAGCGGATCGTATCGGGGAATAGTTTTGAAGCATAGGCATTAATGGTATCAATCACCTGCACGGTGTCCTTACAGCCGGTGGTCCGCATCTGAATCGTAGATTTTATCGCTGTCGGTTCGATGGGATCGTTGGAATAATCGGTATTGTCCCCTGAAAGTAATACTAAGTAATTGGCAATAAGCCCTTCCAGTTCGGCGTCAGTGGTTTTGCCGTATTTTTCCGGGTCCCGGGGAATTTCGTAATACGCCATGCCTTCGTAATTTGTCCGCCTCTTGAGTTCCCGTACCAGATCATTGGCGTTCATATTCACTTTTGTTCCTGCCGCCGAATCAAGCAGGGCGATTAAATCTGCTGATGAAAGTTGGGCTGTCAGAAGATCGGCGTTTCCATCGGAGAAAACAGGGTCCGTTAAAGGGTCGCCCACCGGTTCACTTTCATCAAAGCCGAAACTGTCAAAACCAAAACTGTCACCTTCTTCATCCCGGATTATGGTAGAATAATTAGCAGCAATTCTGTCCGGGCTTTCATCGGCATTAAATACCTGGTTGATACGTTTAACCATGTCGCTGAAACCCGCTGCTTTTCCGACAAGGGGTTCCCGCTCCATAAGTATTGTCGAAAGGTCATCCATTGCGCCGAGTACCTTGGGGTCCAGCAGAGCTTCCGTGCTGTCCGCCTCAAGCACCATACTTATGCTTTTTGATCCGCCGAACTTTTCACGGATAAACCGGTCTGATTTCACTATATCCGTATTGTCATCAAAAAATTCTACCAGAACATTATCAATGATGAGCTTTGAGCTTCCATAAAGGGCGATTACGGTTAGTAGTATCGTACATACCAGCACAAGCCGCCGCCGCATCACCAGGGAGAAAAAACCCTGCTCGATTGCTGCGTCCCAATCCCTTCTCTGTTTTTCATTTTTGTGTTTTGTTTTTAGCTCTTTTGGCCCCCGGATTAAAAAACACGCAGGGATCAGGGTTACTGCCACAATAAATGCGGCAAATACCCCCAGAGAGGTAACGACGCCAAATTCAAACATCGGAACAACCGGTGTAAAGCAGAAGGAAATAAAACCCGCCAAGGTGGTCAGGGCGGCAAGAAAAACCGGTTTAAATAAACGTCGAACCAAATCGAATACTATCTGCCGGTGTTTCTCGGCAGTTAATTTTCTTTTCCCCGTTTCTTCATAATAATGGGTTACAATGTGAATTCCGTATGCGCTCCCTACAGCTACAAGAAGAACGGGAACTATCATTGAAAGGATAGAAAGTTTAATGCCCAAAAATGGCATAACACCCACGGACCAAATGGTTGCAATCAGTACCGTTAATGTTGGAAGAATAATACCGGACGCGCGGTGGAACGCAAAAAATAATACTCCCAGCAGCACAATAACCACCAGGGGAATGAGCAGCACAATATCATCGTTCATAGCTTCGGAGATGGTGGCGCTTATCACCGGATCTCCTGTGATATACACCGTGGCAAAGCCGTCAAACATTTCATGCGCTGTATCGCGGACCTTAAAGAGGGTTGCGATAACCTCAGGTTTTCCGGCATCCGCTTGGGGTACATCAATGGGTATCAAAATCTGTGTTGAGCTAAGATCGTCAGAAACCAGGGACCCCTGGTACAAATCCCATGAGGCAATCCGCTGTTGTAAAGCGGCAATTTCTTCGGCTGTCCCGGAAAAATCTTCCCCCACCAAATCGGTAACAACAATCGTGTCGCCTTCAGCGGTAATATAATCGGTGGTCATAATTGAAGACACATCATCGATAAATTCAAAGCTCTGTATTGTGGAGATATAATCCCGAATACGGGTTAGGAATACCGGGTCAAATACCGATCCCACCGGGCGTTCAAGCCCGACCATAATCGCCGCAGAATTGCCGAAGGTTTCTTCAAAGCGATCGGAAATAATACGCGACTGGTGGGTCGCGGGCAAAAACCGGTAATTGTTGTTGTCTAATTCCGTGCGCGGCAGCTGCAGCGCAAAGAACACGGTGATGAGGGCTATCACTCCCACAATCACTTTTGGATACTTAAAGAATTTTTCCATTGTTCCATATCTCCTTTACTGTTCGCTTGCCATTGTTGACATAGGTGAATATAAAGGACATAATGCTTAATAAGCAACAGACAGTTGTTTTAAAAACGTTGAGATGTCAACACAATACGCTGTAGTGTTGGTTTTGCGATATTATTTGTTGTTTTGTTAGGAAAAAAAGGTGAAAATATGGAAACCAAACAGAACCGGAAGGTGTTGTATACCAAAAAAGTGTTGACAGAAGCGCTTGTAAACTTGATGCAGGAGCGATCTATTGCGGACATATCGATCAAAGAGCTATGCGCCCTTGCCGACATAAACAGGTCAACCTTCTATGCACACTACAAAAACCAATACAGCATTCTACAGGAATTAGAGGATGCGGCCATTAAAACTTTCGAGCAGATAGTCGGCAAATATGTGCTACAATCCCCAAAAACTGCCTTGTTACAAACCATCAAAGAGTCGCTTGACCTCACCGCCGACAACGTTAATTGGGTAAGGGTTTTATTAAGCGAGCAGGGGGATATTCATTTTCAGCGGAAACTGTTCAGCCTTATCCTGAAAAATGAAATGATGAGTTTCAAAAACGATGAACAACTTGACGATATTACCAAGGAATACTACCTTACTTTTGGGCTAAACGGCAGTGTCGCCCTGGTTCAGTATTGGATAAAAAACGGCATGAACATCCCCAAGGAAAATCTCGCCCATATGCTCCTCAAACTGAACCTGCAGGATTGAAACGCAGGTTTTGAATTAAACTATTGAAATACCCATAAGAAAATGCTAAACTGCTGTCAAAGCGAATATCTTATGATGTCAGGCTTAGCTTATTTTTTTCTATAATACAGAATTATTTTATTCTGAAAGAGGTGTTTTATGAAAATACGTAGAGTATCAAAAGTTCTATTGGCGATTCTTCTTGCTGCCTTTATTGGCTGTGGGACCTCAAACAAGGCTGTCGAAAACACGGTGGTTCAGGAAGCTGTTGTCTATGTTGAGCTTCAGGGAACCGTGGCTTCGGTGGATAAATACGGAAATGTCCAGACCGACATCAGCGTAGAAGCCCTTGCAGAGGCCGGGTACGAGCTGGGGGATATAGTTACCGTACAGGCTGGGAATATAAACGACCCGGCGCCATATGTAAGCACCTATAGCGATGTCAACCGCGGCAATCTTCTGATCAATCTCTCTGATGGAAAGGTGCAATTGGCTATTAATTACGGAAACCTGAGCGAACGGGGGGGTATAACTGTAGGCAATGCAGTTACCCTGAATTTGGCAAAAAAAGGAGCCTACCGGGCCGAGTATGAGGTCCGTCACCTGACGGAGAGCGAAAAACGGGAGGATTATCCCAGTGACGCGGCCTTTGCCAACTTCCGGGAGGTCAAATATGGGGCCATTAGTTCCCATACCCTGTACCGCAGCCGGCACCCCGCCTCCGGGGATGCCAAGGCGCCCTATGCCGCAGCATTGGATGAAGGGGCGGGGATCAAGACCGTGATTAACTTGGCGGATAACGCCGAAGAATTTGCGCAACGGGCGGCATCTTCTCCCTGGTACCAGAAACTGGCCGATGGGGGAAATATCATTTACCTGAGCATGGGGGTTGATTTTGGAATTCCCGACTTCCAGGGCAAGCTCAAAACGGGATTGCAGTATCTTATTAGCCATGAAGGTCCCTACCTTATCCATTGCAATGAAGGCAAGGATCGGACCGGTATGGTCGTCGCCCTCCTGGAGGCAATTTCTGGCGCCACCATTGCGGATATCAAGGCGGATTATATCGCAAGTTTTGTCAACCAATACGGCATTAAGAGCGATGAAGAGCGGTACAGCATTATTTCCCAGGCCATCGTGGATATTCTCCAGGAAATCAATGGGGGGATCGTGGTAAATGACCGGAACCTCCGTCAGACAGCGGAAAATTACCTTACCGGTACCATAGGCCTGAGCGCCCAGGAACTGGCAAGCCTCAAGGCGCGTCTTTCAAAGTAGGAATACTGTCCCTAAGCTTATAAACAAGGAATGAATTTGAAACAAAATGACAACAGAACAGATAGGCTTGGGACAGAACGGGTAGGGAAGCTTCTTTTAGATTTTTCCATTCCGGCAATTATCGGAATGCTGGTTAATGCGATTTATAACATTGTGGATAGGATTTATGTGGGCCAGGGGGTTGATTCATTAGGGATCGCCGGGATAACCGTTGCCATGCCCCTGATGATGGTTATTATGGCTTCATCGATGCTAATCGGCATCGGCGCCAATTCGCTTTTTTCTATCCGCCTTGGCCAGGGGCGCAGGGATGAGGTTGAAAAGCTTATGGGGCACGCCCTGGCCCTGCTTTTTATTGTCCCGGGAATAGTCATTGTTTTCAGCCTCATCTTTCTTGACGATATTATCGTTCATATTCTTGGGGCCAGTGAAACGGTGTTCCCCTTCGCAAAGGCCTATTTGCAGATTATCCTCTATGGTGGTATTTTTAGCGCCATGGGTCCCGGTATCAATCACTTTATCCGTTCCGACGGGCATCCGCGCACATCAATGGTGACCCAGCTTATCGGCGCGGTGATAAATATTATCCTGGATCCGATTTTTATTTTTGGTTTTGGCTGGGGTATTGCGGGTGCCGCATGGGCAACGATTATTTCACAGTTTATTTCCTTCGTATGGGTTATGGGGTATTTTAATTCCCGGCATACCCAGCTCCGTTTTCGCCTCCGCAATATGAAGCTTGAATTAAAACTGGTGTTGAACATCCTGGCGATTGGATTTGCGCCCTTTGCCATGCAGTTGGCCATGAGCCTTGTGGGGGTTTTGCAGAACCACGCCCTGAACGTCTATGGCGGGGATATCGCGGTTTCGGCCATGGGAATTGGCTTCAGCATCATGATTGTCTTTTTTATGCCCCTTATGGGGCTTAACCAGGGCGCTCAGCCCATCATTGGTTATAACTACGGCGCAAAAAAATATGACCGGGTTTTAAAAACCTACAAGTGGGCGGTAATTGCCGGCACAATTTTTATCACCCTCGGCTTTCTGATTATCCAGATAGCGCCGAAAATGTTTATTTCCCTTTTCAGTAATGAAGAAGGGCCTCTCATGGAGATGGGTATTTATTGCCTGCGCATAAGCACCCTCTTGTTCCCCATACTGGGTTTTCAAATACTAACCTCAAATTATTTTCAGGCGATTGGGAAACCGATCCAGGGGACAATTTTAAGTTTATCCCGGCAGCTGCTCTTATACATACCCTTGCTGACCCTGCTGCCCAGGTTTTTTGGCCTAAAGGGTGTCTTTTTTGCCATGCCGGCTGCTGATTTTGGTGCAGTAATCATGTCGGCTTGTTTTATGATGAAAGAGTTAAAGTGGCTTAAGGCCGGGCAAATTTCTTAAAAAGATGCGGGAACGTTTTTTCTTCATAATTTCTTCACATTTCCGGTATATACTTGAGTTATAAACCGGTGACACCTGATCAAATTCAGAAAGAGGGACGTGGTATATGAAAGAAACGGGAGTGGTGGTAAATATCAAAGGCGCCTTAGCGACCGTTAAGGTTAAACGGCCGGCTGCTTCAAAGGGCTGCTGTCATTTTGATACCACCAAGGATGAATTCCTGGAAGCCTATAATAATTGCAATGCCGCAGTCAATGATACGGTGTCCGTCGAATCTGAAGTAGAAACGGAAAAAAGACAGGCTTTTATCAAGTTTGGATTATTTATCGCCGCTTTTATGATCGGCCTGGTTGGGGGTTATTATGTAGCGGGACTGTTCAATGCGGCAAATCTGAACGGTTTGTTTTCCATTGCCGCAGCCCTGTTGGCCATTGTTATTACCCATATTGTCTATAAGCGGCTGAATGGTGAAGCAAAAAGGATACCGGTTATCAACGAGATTGTATATAACACATAGTACAAAGGCTGTACCTGTTGCTTTTTAGGAATCCACGCAAGTGGGTTCTTGTGCTTGAATTTGGAATTTCTGCGCCTATTATCCGCCGCTTGATATTATATCCCCAAGGGTTGTACTATTTACATATTAATGGAGGAAAGGACGGTGAAAATAGTTTTGCTCCATGATGGGGATGATAAAAAGTCCGCATCAGATCTGTTGGAAGTGATAAAGGAACAGAGGATCAACGGCGAATCCCTGCCTTTTGAGGGGGATTGGGAGACTAAAGGGCCTTCATGGGAAGAAAAATTCGCTGAAGCCACCCATTTTATAGCAATTTTTTCCGAATCCTCGGATCAGAGACCCTCAGGCCCCTCCTGGTTTAGCTTTGCCGCGGGTTTTGCCCGGGGTTCCGGGCGTCCCCTGGTACTTTTTGGGGCAAATATGGATGCCCTGGGGGCTCATTTTATAAAAGACGGTATCCGGATCAGGGATGGCGGGGAATTTTCGGCCTATCTTATCCGGGAATCAGAGGAATGGACCAGGGCTAACAGGGTCAAGCAGGCCCGGGATTCTCTGCTGGAGCAGGGTATCCCGGTCACCCTGGATTCCCTGGGCCGTTGTATAAAGGAAAAGGATTGCCAGGCGGTTTCTCTGTTCCTCCAGGCGGGCTTTGCTGCGGATACCCTGGATAAGGCCGGGGTTCCCCTGCTCTGTCTGGCTGTCCGGGCCGGTGACCGGGGCATTGTCTCCCTGCTGCTCCAGGCCGGCGCCCAAGTGAACCTTAAATCCCAGGACCGGGGCGGTTCTGCCCTGATCGACGCGGCTTTGGGAAAACACAGTGAGATATTGGGGGATCTGCTGGCCGCTGGGGCGGACACGGATACTAAGAGCAAGGACGGTCAGTCGCCACTGATCATTTCTGTGGGCCTGAACGATGAACCCACCGTAGAAATGCTGTTGAAAGCCGGTGCCAATGCCGACGAGCCTGACAGTCTGGGGGCCAGCGCCCGGAAGTATGCCACTCTCTTTAACAAGCCCGGTATGGTAGCCCTTTTTCAGAAATACGCCCCGGCCAAGTAGGGAGAAATCATGCCTCTGGATAGTAAAACTGATGTCGCTAAACTATACGAACTTATCTCATCGGCTAAGTACTTTGTCACCCTCACCGGCGCGGGGGTAAGTACCCTGTCGGGTATCCGGGATTTTCGGGGAAAGAACGGCCTGTACAATGATATGAATGCGGAGAAAATTTTCGATATCGATCTGTTTCGCCGGGATCCTTCCTTCTATTATAAAGCCACTGGGGACTTTATCTACAATGTCAATGAACGGCAGCCTTCTATAGTGCATACCACCCTGGGCGCCCTGGAAAAACGGGGTTTCCTCAAGAGCCTTATTACCCAAAACGTCGATCTTCTCCACCAGAAGGGGGGAAGCAAACGGGTGATAGAGATACACGGTTCCCCTTCGGTACACTACTGCCTTCATTGTTCCGATCTATCCCGGGTAGAAGAACTGGCAGCCTCAGGTCCCGGTGCGGAACTGCCCGCAAACGCCGGGGATCTTTTGGGCTTTGACGCCGTCGCAGCCCTGGTCAAGGCCGGTGAATTGCCCCGGTGTAAAAAATGCGGCAAGGTGCTGAAACCGGCGATAACTTTTTTCGGGGAATCCCTGCCGGTCCGGGCACTGAAAAGCGCCGAAGATGACGCCCGGAAGGCGGATCTGATGCTGGTCCTGGGTACCACCCTAACGGTGTTTCCTGCCGCAGGCCTGCCCCAGGTAACCCTCCGCAGCGGAGGAAAGCTGGTTATTGTGAACAACATGGAAACCCCCATGGATTCTCATGCGGTTCTGAAGTTTGAGGATCTTGGGGAGGTTTTTGAGGTGCTGGCAGCTTTACTGTAGATTTGGAGAAATCAATAATGAATAGTGTTCAGAATATCCCTGATGGTTTCTTGCGTCGGGGCATAGTTTTACTGATGGTTATTATTGCAGCAGTTCCGTCCCTTATGGCGGATCCCCTGAACACCATGAGCCTTAGCGGGGCTACTGGTCTTTATACGGTACCCACCGGGCGGGTAGCTTGGACGAATGATGCAAAGGTAGGTCTTGATTTTGGGTACCATACTATTATTGCTAAGAAGCATAACTACTTTAGCAATTCTGCTCTGCAAAACAAAGATAGTGATGGATATGAGCTGAACCACATACCTAAAATCAGCGCTAGTTTCTTTAAGTGGGTGGATGTTTTTTTAGCTTCTGATTTTCAGCCCTCCTATGGTCTTCCCGGGGATGATAATGACAGTAACAATGATCTGATTACGGGTTTAAAGGTTCAATTACCCACCAAAGGTGCCGATATAGCCCTGGGCACAAATTTCCAGGCCCTGAATTTGAGAAACAGCGAATTTGGTTACCAGGCCCTTCAGCTTTATGCAGCCTTTACCCATGAGGCTACCATCGTAACCCTTCCCGCTGAAACTTCGGTGACCCTGGGAAAGACCTTTGGTTTTAACAATGATTATGACGATTCCCTGCAGGATTTTAATTTTGATTTTGGCATGGGCCTTGATTTGAGCCTTTTCCCCAAGGCTATACCGGGCTTTTTTCACTGGATAATAGACTATTCGAACTTTTCCTATTCCGCCAATCCCTGGGGGGCAAATGCCTGGTTTCGGGGCACCCTGAATACAGGAATCCGCTTCAATTTTGCATCCATTGCGGCCCTGAACGATTACAAATTTGTATTTGATATTATCCTTACCGATGCCTTTGATGAATATTACCGTTCTTTTTCCTTCGGTTTGGTTTTTGGGGTTCCTTTCAAGTAGTAATGCTGTTTTAGCCCGATACTTCCGCAGAGAGCGCCGCCAGGGCCTTGTCTACCCGTGCTAGCGCCTGTTCAGCCCCCAGTATGCGCAGGGAACCGAAAAGGGGAGGGCTGACCCGGGCCCCGGTAACAGCAACCCTGAGAGGCATCATCAGGTCCCCCAGCTTTACCCCCGCCTTTTCCGCCGCAGCTTTGATAAGCGCCTCCGCATCTGCATCATTCGATTTGGCCATGGGTCGCACCAGTTCACGGCCCAGTTTGAGCAGGGTTACTGTTTGGGCAAGGTCCGATTTTTTGGGAATGAATTCTGCAGCAGCCGGAGTTGGGGGCTCTGAAAAAAGGTAGCCCAGTTTTTCCGCCGCCTCGTGGAGGAAATTTATCCGCTCCTTTATCAAAGGCATGGCGGCAATAAAAGTAAGCTTCTGTGTCCCCTCCGGCTCGACTCCGGCCTTCCCGAATAGTCCCGCTGTTATGGCGTAGGGTAGGGCAAGTGCCGCCAGTTCATCGTCGCTTTTCATCCGTATATATTGGCCGTTGAACCATTCCAGTTTTTTATAGTCGAAAATAGCCGGGGCTTTGTTCAGTTTTTCCAGGCTGAACCGGGCGGATAGTTCCTCTGGGGTGTAGATTTCCTTTCCTTCTTCGTAGGAGGCGCCCAAAAGGGCCACGTAGTTAAGCAGCGCCTCGGGCAGGTAGCCCTGGCGGCGGAATTCATCAATGCTGGTAGCCCCGTGGCGTTTGCTCAGCTTCTTGCCGTCCTGGCCCATCACCATGGGGAGGTGGCAGAATTCCGGATGCTCCCAGCCGAAACTTTTGTACATGATCACGTGCAGGGGTGTTGAGGAAAGCCACTCCTGGGCCCGGAGCACATGGGTAATCCCCATGAGGTGATCGTCCACGATATTGGCCAGGTGGTAGGTGGGGAAGCCATCGGTTTTGAGGAGTACCGGATCGGGGTTCACATCGTCGTTTTTCCATTCAATGTCCCCCAGCAGGTGGTCATGGAATTTGGTGGATTCCCCCAAAGGTATCTTGAGCCTGATGGTACACTTTTCACCGGCTCGCACCCGTTCCGCCGCCTCTTCACGGTCTATGTCCCGGCAGTGCCGGTCGTAGCCTGATTCGTGGGAACCGGACGCTCCCTGGGCCGCCTCCCGATCCGCGCGGACCTTATCCAGCCGTTCCTGGGAACAGAAACAGTAATAGGCCCGATCCTTTTCTATCAGTTCCAGGGCGTACTTTTTGTAAAGTTCAAATCGTTCTGACTGGATGTAGGGGCCAAAAGGCCCGCCTATATCCGGCCCTTCGTCCCAGCGGAGATTCAGCCAGGCAAAGGTGTCGTAGAGGTTTTGGACAAAGCTCTGGTCGGACCGGGTACGATCCGTGTCTTCCAGGCGCAGGATAAATTTGCCCCCTGCGGAACGGGCGTAAAGGTAGTTAAACAGGGCAGTCCGTATCCCCCCGATGTGCTGAAGCCCCGTGGGGGAGGGCGCGTAACGATCTCGTATACTCATGAACCCACTATATTGAATTTTTTCTGAAAAAGGAATAGGCTGGGTAAAGAGGTGTATCCATGGGAACCAATTCAGGGGAAGAAAAGAAAACCGAAGGGCAACAGCTTTCGGAAAAACTGTTTTTTGAGATAAAGAACTGCTGGGACACCGCCACCGGGGCGGAACTTGAGGAAGTTGAAACTTTTGGGAAGGCCTACAAACAGTTCCTGGATGCGGGAAAAACAGAACGGGAATTTACCCGCCATACGGTGGAACTTCTGAAGGAAAAGGGCTTTCAGGATCTCAACAGCCTGCTCAATGAAAAGGGAACCCTGAGCCCTGGTTCAAAAGTCTATCAGCTTAACCGGGACAAGTCCCTGGTTTTTGCGGTTATCGGGAAGCGGCCCCTGACTGAGGGGATCAACATAGTGGGCGCCCATGTGGACTCCCCCCGCATTGATTTGAAGACCAACCCCATCTATGAAGATTCGGAACTGGCCCTCCTGGATACCCATTACTACGGGGGCATCAAGCCCTACCAGTGGACTGCCATAGCCCTGGCTATGCACGGAACCGTGGTTGGGAAGGATGGTAAAAAGCGGGACATCTGCATTGGGGAGGATGAGGGGGATCCGGTCTTTACCATTACGGACCTTTTGCCCCACCTGGCCCGGGATCAGATGCAGAAGAAGGCGGCGGACTTTATCGATGGTGAAGGGCTTGATATTCTGGCAGGCTCCCGGCCCTACAAGGACCCCAAGGCCAAGGACAAGGTGAAGCTCAACCTGCTCAGCCTGATCCATGACAAATACGGTATCCTGGAAGAGGATTTTGCGGGGGCGGAATTTGAATTTGTCCCTGCCCAAAAAGCCCGGGACCTGGGCCTGGACCGGAGCATGATAGGCGGCTACGGCCACGATGATCGGAGCTGTTCCTTTGCCGCATTGAAGGCGCTTCTGGATTTTTCAGGCGGAACCCCACCTGAAAAAACCGTGGTCTGCCTCTTAACCGACAAGGAAGAAGTGGGCTCCATGGGAAACACCGGCGCCCAGTCCCGGCTCTTTGAAAATTTTGTGGCCTACCTGGGCGTAAAGACCCTGAACAGTTATTCTGAAATAGCCCTGCGCCAATGCCTGGGCAATTCCTCCATGCTCTCCGCAGATGTGAACGCCGCCTTTGACCCCAACTTCGATTCGGTGTTCGATAAAAAGACCTCCAGCTACTTCGGCAAAGGCCTGGTACTGTCCAAATTTACCGGTCGGGGCGGCAAGGCCGGGGGCAGCGAGGCCAACGCCGAATTTTGCCAGAAGGTCCAGGGTATCCTGAACAAAAATACTGTGCGTTGGCAATACGGTGAGCTGGGTAAAGTTGACAAAGGCGGCGGGGGAACCATCGCCCTGCATGTGGCAAACCTGGGGGTGGAAGTCCTGGACTGCGGCATCCCGGTGCTGTCCATGCACTCACCTTTTGAGGTGATAAGCAAGATCGACCTCTACACCGCATATCGCGGTTATTTGGCATTTTTGCGGGAAGCCTGAGTTTCGTGGAAGGGGTTCTTTTGGGTTTTTAGAGTTGCTCTTTAGCCCAAAAGATCTACATTGTTGCCCACAGCTGTGTCGGTAACAACTTTTGTAGATTCCATCAGCTTGGCAAAGGCTTCGCCCTGTTCTTCAGCATTCTTAATGCTCAGACTCTGAACCTTAGCCGCCGCTTCCTGTTGTACCCGTTCCTGGGACATGCCTGTAGAAACATTTTCTATATCCATAAAGCAAGTATACTATGAAGGCAATAAAAATACAAGGAAAAGCTGAAAAGTCCAAATCCTCAGCCTTCTGCCGGCGCCCCGTAGAGCCTCCACCAGTTTCCCCGCCGGTCCTGGGCATCCAAATTGCCGGCATTCCGCAGGGAAAGGGCTTCACCCAGGAGCCGGAGATATTCCTTCCGGCTGATCTCCTGGCCCCCTAAGCTTTCCAGATGATCCGTATGGACCTGGCAGTCGATGAAGGAGACCCCATCGTCAAAAAGTATCCTGGCCAGGCGCAGGAAGGCTGCTTTTGAGGCATTAGGCTGCCGTGCAAACATGGATTCCCCGATAAAGGCGTTGCCCAGGCGTACCCCGTAACAGCCTCCGACCAGTTTCCCTTCCATGTAGCTTTCCGCCGAGTGGGCCCAGCCCAGGCGGTGAAGCTCCCCGTAGGCGGCCAGTATGTCGCCGGTGATCCAGGTCCCCCCCTGGCCCGGGCGGTACACTTCCCGGCAGCCCCGGACCACACCGGGAAAATCCCGGTCCAGGGCGAATTCAAATTCACCTTTCTTAAAAACTTTTTCCATGGATTTAGAGACATGGAGTTTTTCCGGGAAAATGACGAAGCGCGGGTCCGGGGACTGCCAGAGCAGGGGATCATCCTGATTGTACCAGGGAAAAATCCCCTGTTCATAGGCTGAGAGGAGCATCCCCGGGGAGAGGTTGCCCCCCACAGCGACGATCCAGTCAGGGCTTTCCTCCGGGGGAGGGAAGCCGTACCTATCGTGCTCGGTGAGGTAGGGGAAATTAGGATCCGGGCCGGAACGGAGCCGCATGATCATAGGATAGCAGAAAAGAGGGTGCGCGAAAAGGGAGCCGGTTTTTTAGGCGCCTGTCCTGAAATGCTCAGGCTTCCGCTGTCACCGCCTCTCTGGCGCCTGCCACCTCGATCCGGTACTCCCCATCCCGCCAGTCTGCCTGGGCGGCGCCGCCTGAGACGAGCCGGCCGAAGAGGACCTCGTCCACAAAGAAGGACTTGATCTTATCTTCGATAACACGGCCCACATTGCGGGCGCCGAATTCCTGGCTGTAGCCTTCTTCGGCCAGGTGTTCCACGCAGGCATCGCTTATTGAAAGGCTTATCTTTTTTTCTGCCAGCTGGTCCCGGAAAATTTCCAGTTCCTTGCGGACTATGGACTCCATCACTTCCTTGGACAGGTGGCCGAAGCGGACCACCGCGTCCAGGCGGTTGCGGAATTCCGGGGTGAACAGTTTTTCTACTGCGCTATCCAGTTCCGCTTCCCCGCCTATACGCTCCCCAAAGCCGATGAGGCTTTTTCCGACTTCCCGGGCTCCGGCGTTGCTGGTCATGATGAAAACCACATTGCGGAAATCCGCCTTGCGGCCATTGTTGTCCGTCAGGGTGGCGTAGTCCATGATCTGGAGAAGTATATTGTAAATATCCGGATGGGCTTTTTCGATTTCGTCCAATAAAACGACCGCATGGGGCTGTTTCCGTATGACGTCCGTAAGGAGGCCCCCCTCCTCATAGCCCACATAACCCGGGGGGGATCCGATGAGCCGGGAGACGGTGTGCTTTTCCTGGTATTCGCTCATGTCGAAGCGGTGCATGGGCACACCCAGGATATCCGCCAGTTGGCGGGCCAGTTCGGTTTTCCCCACCCCGGTGGGGCCCACAAAGAGGAAGTTTGCCACGGGCTTGTTGTCCGCCCGGAAGCCTGCCCGGGATCGTTTGACTGCCTTGACCGCCGCCAGGATCGCCTCGTCCTGGCCGAAAATACGCTCCCGGAGCTTTTGTTCCAGGAACCGGAGCTTGTCTTTTTCGTTTTCACCCACTGACCGCTCGGGGATCCGGGCTATTTTGGACACCACGGTCTCGATCAGGGGGAGGCCGATGTCTATCACCGCAACGGTCCCTTCCTGCACAGAAATGGGTTCCTCCCTTGGGGTTTCGGCGCCCACCGGGCCGCTGCTAAGGGTTGGGCCTCTGGTAAGTGTGGGCTCCCCAGGGTCACCGGTAGCCGGAGTATCCGCGCCGGAGGAGTTTCCTGCAGCGGTAGAAGCGCCGGCAAGAGTATCGGCGGGGTTTTCGGTCTTGCCGTTGTCCTTGAAAGCCTGGATCCGGGCAAAGGCGCCGGCTTCGTCGATCACATCGATGGCTTTATCCGGCAGCCGCCGTTCGGTGATAAACTGGGCGGAAAGACGCACCGCCCCTTCCACGGCCTCATCACTGTACTTAACCCGATGGTATTCTTCGTATTTGGACCTGAGCCCCTTGAGGATCGCGATGGCGTCTTCCTGGCTGGGCTCGTCAATGTCAATTTTCTGGAAACGCCGGGACAGGGCCCGGTCTTTGTCAAAGAATTTGCCGTATTCCTCGTGGGTGGTGGACCCGATGCAGCGGATTTTTCCCGATGCAAGGGCAGGTTTGAGCAGGTTTGAGGCATCTAAAGCGCTGCCGGAGACTGAGCCGGCCCCTACCAGGGTGTGGATTTCATCGATAAAGAGGATGGCCTTTTCTTTTTTCAGGATTTCTTCAATGACCCGCTTGATCCGTTCCTCAAAGTCCCCCCGGTACTTGGTTCCCGCTACCAGGGCGCCCATATCCAGGGAATAGATGGCGAAATCTTTCAAAGTGGGGGGCACGTTCCCGGCGACTATGCGCTGGGCCAGCCCTTCGGTGATGGCGGTTTTTCCTACTCCGGAATCGCCCACATGGACCGGGTTGTTTTTGAGCCGGCGGCAAAGTACCTGCACGGTCCGGTCCAGTTCGGTCTGCCGGCCTATGACCGGTTCCAGCCGGCCCAGCTTTGCCAGGGCGGTGAGTTCCGTGGCGTAGCGCTCCAGGGCGCTCTTTTTATTGGCCTTAGTTTTCTGGGCCGCATCGGAAGCCTCACCCTCAAAGGGAATTTCCTCATGGCCGTCTCCGTCATTCATGTGGGGGTTCATACGGGTGAATTTCGGAGTATAGGCACGGGAAAAATTGAAACCCTGCTCACCTTCATCCTCATATTCCCGGGAAAGACTCTCCAAAAGCTCCAGCCGATTCCTGATTCCCGACTTGCGGAGGAAATAGGCGCAATAATTCCGTTCCTCATCGTAGAGGGAGACCAGAATGTCCGCAATATCCAGGGTTTCCTTCTGGGATGACTGGCTTTGAAGCACTGCTCGTTCCAGGACGCTCTGGAAACTCACAGTTTGGGTGGGCTCGGTGTTATCCTGGGTGGGGGGCACTTGCTGTTCAAAGTAGTTTTCCATCCCATGTTTAAGTTGATCCAGGTTAGCCCCGCAGGATGAAAGTATGCTCTGTACCTCATTGAATGCAAGGGCGGCATAGAGTATATGTTCGGGGGTCAGGTATTCGTGGTTACGTACCTTGGCCTCATTATAGGCGGCATTGATGATAGCCTGCACATGGCGGCTGATTTTCATTTTTCACCCCTCTCCATTAAATGTAATCAAAAACCATAAAAAAAGCTATGCTTTTTCCAAGTCGAAAAAGCTATGCTTTTTCGACCACGCACCGCAGGGGGAATTCGTTCTGCCGGGCCAGGGTATGGACCTGCTCAGCCTTAGTCTGGGCTATATCCCAGGAATAGACCCCCGCGATGCTTCGGCCTTTCCGGTGGATTTCCAGCATGAGGCGGTTTGCCTCCTCTACGCTTTTATGAAAGATTCCCATCAGTATCTCCACCACAAATTCCATGGTGGTAAAATGATCATTCAGTATGACAACCCGAAAATCCTCGGGCTCTGACAGCTTTTCCTTTTTTTTTGCGGCTAAATCCGTCTCGTTTCCGAAAAGGCTGGGCATAGAGAAAGGATACTGCAAAATAAAAGGGTATACAATACGTAGTAGAAGGGCTGCCATTTTTTTATTTTCCGATAGAACCGGAAATTTACACACGCCTTGGATCGGTATGTTGATTAAAGGGCCTCCCGGCGGTTATACTTGCTCTGATGCGTATTTTAAGCTTCAATGTCAATGGAATTCGGGCTGTGGAAAAGCGGGGCTTTGTGGACTGGATCCGGCAGGAGTCTCCGGATGTGCTCTGCCTCCAGGAAACTAAGGCCCACCCGGATCAGCTTTCCTCGGAACTGAACAAGCCTGTGGATAAGGATGGCAAGGCCTACTTTTCCTACTGGGCCAGCGCCCAAAAAAAAGGTTATTCCGGGGTGGCCATATACAGCCGCATAGAGCCCCGGGATATAAAACCCCTGGGGGTTCCGGAATTTGACGCCGAGGGGAGGGTGCTTCAGGCGGATTTTAAGGACTTTGTGCTGATCAGCGCCTATTTTCCCAATTCCCAGGATGCCGGCGCCCGGCTGGGTTATAAGCTTGACTTTTGCGCCGCCATGCTGGAATGTTGCAATAAACTGGTTTCTGCAGGGCGCCACCTGGTACTCTGCGGGGATTACAATATCGCCCATACCCCCATTGATCTGGCCCGGCCCAAGGAAAACGAGGGGAACGCCGGGTATCTGCCGGAGGAACGGGCCTGGATGGATACCTTTATTGCCGCAGGTTATGTGGATACCTTCCGCAGCTTTCATCCCGGGGAAACCGGCTGCTACAGCTGGTGGTCCTACCGGATGAGCGCCCGGGAACGGAATGTGGGGTGGCGTCTTGATTATCATTGTGTGGATAAGGCCTTTATGCCCAAGGTTAGCGCTTCCATTATCCGGCCCGATGTTCAAGGGTCAGACCATTGCCCGGTTCAGATTGAGCTAAAATTAAAATAAGGTGTGATTATGAAAATCAGGTACAATTCCCCCACGGTGCTGACTTACGCGTTTTTGAGTGCCATAGTTCTGGTGCTGTCACAGTTTTTCTTTCATTCCCTGACCGAGCTCTGGTTCGCCGTGCCCGGAAAGGGGGGATTTGATCCCGGCAGGATCCGCAGCTGGGTTACCCTTTTTACCCATGTTGTGGGCCACGCCTCCTGGAACCACCTGCTTTCCAATTTTGCCTTTATACTCCTCATCGGACCTATGCTGGAAACCTCCTACGGTTCCCTGCCCCTGCTGGTGATGATCGCCATCACCGCCCTGGTAACCGGGGCACTGAACGTGCTCCTGTTCCGCACCGCCCTCCTGGGCGCTTCCGGGGTAGTGTTTATGATGATACTCTTGGCGTCATTCACTAACTTTAACGAAGGGGAAATCCCTCTGACCTTTATCCTGGTGCTGGCCCTGTATATAGGCCGGGAACTTTTTAATTCATTCAGTGCCAACAATGTTTCCGAATTTGCCCATATCGCAGGAGGATTCTGCGGCAGCCTCTTTGGATTCTTTAGATCCCCCAAACGAAGCAATGTATAAACCGCAGTTGTTATTTTTACTGTTTCTGGCTCCAACACTCCATGGGCTTGATGTGCGTATTACCGGGAAGGAAGCGGGTGTTGATGTTAAGAACGAATACAACCGGACCTATAATCAATGCTGGACCTTTTCAGGATTCGGCGCGCTTACCCTGAACGACCGGTATACCCTGAAAACCGGCTTGGCCTTGTGGGAAACTACTGTCGCCTGGGAGACAGATGCCTTTGTCTCAGCCAGCGCCGCCCTGCCTCTGCCCATCCCCTTCCCGGTCTATGCGGATTTTGCTTATATGCTAAACGCCATGCCGGATTATGAGACTTCGTCCCATACCCTACTCCCCGCGCTGGGGGTCAGGGGAAAGTATGCCGGATTTGCCCTGGGCCTTAGGGCCCGGTTTTCTGTTTTTTATGATGATCCACCCATTTTTGAACCTATTCTGGCCTTTTCCGGGTATGTCAACTTTTTTAATTCCGAACCCTTCCGTCTTGGCCTGGGCTGCGCCAATTACGATGATTTTATTGCCGGCAATTTCGGTTCCTATTACTTCAACCTGAATAGCAAAATCAGACTCCTTAAATTTCTCTTCTTGGTCAATGGCCTGGATCTGTACCAGACCGGGAGCGTTGGTTTGGCCGCCAACCTGTATGGCCTTGCCTTTAATATGGGAGTAGTATTCAATTGGTAGAAAGGCTGCGAATATCCGGAATAGTAAAGCTGTTTGTTATTATCCTTGTCGCCCTGATGGTTGTGGCTTGCAATGTGGACCTCTTTGGATTTTTTGCCGCCAACGAACAGGATGACAGGCTGGAAAGCAGGGATATTTTCAATTTTCTCGGACCTTCCGATCAGGGACGCGATTTAGGGGCTGCTTATTCCTTTGTCGTGGTGAGCGATACCCATATAGAGGATGGTAATGCCCACGGGCTTGAAAAACTGGCCTATGCTGTCAGTGCTGCCGGTGATAAGTTTGTGGTTGTCACCGGGGATATTACCCAGAACGGGAAACGGGAGGATCTGAATAAATTTATTAGTATAGCCGAAGAATTGCGAAAAGCAGGGATTCCCTGCTATCCGGTCATCGGAAACCACGATATTTATTTTGACAATTGGCCTGTGTGGAAAGAATTGATAGGATCAACCAGTTATCGAATTGATCACAGTAATACAACTCTTTTTATTCTTGATTCTGCCAATGCTTCCTTTGGATCCGATCAGCTGGACTGGCTTCAGCAGGGACTGGGTTCAGCGAAGGAACATGTCTTTGTATTCACCCATACCAATCTGTTTACAGAATCACCCGGTGATATCATGCAGATCACCGACTCCCGCGAACGGGCCCGGATCGTGTCTATCCTGAAGGGCCGCTGCGATGTCATGTTCATGGGCCATGTTCACCACCGTATCATCCGGGAAGTCGGGGGGGTCAGGTACATTAACCTTGAAGATTATGTGGGCTACCGCACGTACTGCCGGGTTTACGTAGGTCCCGGGGGTATAAGCTGGGCGTTTGAGAAACTGTAGGCTCTTTGCAAAGGCAATTTTTTTGATAATTTGAATATTGCCATCCTTTTCCCCCTATAGTACAATGCGCATATGGTTAAGGAATTCCTCCCCTATGACATGGTCCGCAATAATGCCCTGAAACTGGCCCATCGTATCTACCATGACGGCTTCATCCCCGATGTGATCTACGTGTCCCTCCGGGGCGGGGCCTACCTGGGGAATGTGATAAGCGAGTACTTCAAGATAGTCCGCCGGGGCAGTCGCCCGGTGTACTATGCCGCCGTGGTAGCCCGGTCCTATACAGGGGTCCGGGAATCAGATCAGGTGAAGGTTGAAGGTTGGACCTATGCGCCGGAACACCTGCGCATCGGGGACAAGGTGCTCCTGGTGGACGATATCTTTGATTCAGGCAGGACCATCAACCACCTCACAGGGGTCATCCTGGAAAAGGGCATACCCCGGGATGACATCAAGGTGGCGGTTCACGATTATAAGTACGTCTACGATAAGGGGGAACAGCTCCCCATACAGCCCGATTACTGGTGCCGTAAGCACGAGCTTTCTGTTAAAGATGAGGACCTTTGGATCCACTATATGAGCCATGAACTGGTAGGCCTCAGTCCCGCCGAGCTGGAGGAACATTACTACGCCCATGATCCGGAACTCCGGGCTGTCCTGGATGTGCTGAAAGGCTCCGACAATTAGGAGGCAGCCTTGATCTGCGGCCTTGACGAAGCCGGGCGCGGTCCTCTGGCGGGGCCGGTTTGCGCCGCTGCAGTGGTCCTTCCCCCGGACTTCCCCCGGGAGATCCTGGGGGATTCCAAGAAACTCAGCAAAGAAAAGCGGGAAGCTGCCCGGGGGATCATCATGAAAGACGCCCTAGCCTGGGGCATAGGCTGGGCCGATCATGAGGAAATCGACAAAATCAACATACTCCGGGCCAGCCTCCTGGCCATGGAGCGGGCCTTTGAAGCCCTGGCCGCCATGTTGGCAGGGCCGGGGGGCGCTGGCTTGCCCTTAAGCGCCCTGGAAGCCATCGTTGACGGGCTCTATATCCCGGAAATTGCCATCCCCTGCATCGCCCTGGTAAAGGCGGACGGCAAAATCCCCGAGGTTATGGCCGCTTCCATCCTCGCCAAGACCGAGCGGGACCGGGAAATGGAACGCTACGCCAAGCTCTACCCCCAGTACGGCTATGAAAAGCACAAGGGCTATCCCACCAAGGCCCACCGGGAGGCGGTGCTCCGCTACGGGCCTTCCCCCATACAGCGGCTGAGCTTCCGGGTTAAAGGGGATATACAGCCGGAGTTGTTCGGGGAAGGGTGAGAAGCGCTGGCAGCCTCCTTGGCGGCGGGCTGCGGGGGCCGTTTTCCCTTGCCTGGGGCCTTAAAAGCTGGTATACTCTGTGGGTAAGGAGAAGCGTATGCCCCAAGTTCAGACCATGACTTTAGAAGAACGGTTTGCTATAGCCGATAAGGCGCGTGAGTTGGAGGAGGCCGGTAAAAAAAACGAAAGCACTATGTATATGATACAACATTACCCCATGCCTCCGTATCTGGCTAAATTTGCCAAAAGTCACATGGGAGCCGATTTCCTTATAAAAGGTGGTTTTAACCTAGCGGAAGCAGAGGAAGAATTTGGAAAAGACTGGCTTGCTGTATGAGGTATTTAAAAGCGTTTACAACATTGATCTAGGGCGAAAAGGGTTTGCCACCGATGGCGGTGAACATCAGGGGCGGCTCTTTTACGAAAGCGGCATTTCCTCAGCCATGTTTTGTTTTCAGGAAGCCCAAGCAGCGGGAGACTGCGAGCTTTTAATACTTGCTGAAGAGACTTTTTTACAGCAGGAGCTTCATTTTTTCGAAGCTGAAGACACCATAACCCTCAATAGCCTTACCTAGGCAATCCAGGACTTTGAAGATTCCCTCCGCTCCCTCAAAATCGTAGAAGTTAAAACCCTATACCAAGCAGCGGAAGCTACCTACTCAACAACAAAAAACCGTATTCGGGGATTTCCAAAGGACATTTTTCACCAGGCCTGTAATGCCCACTATACCCGGCTGAGTAACTCCCTCCGTACCCCCGGGATCAACATGAAAGAAAAGGCGGTTATACAGCAGCGCATGGCGAACATGAAAACTGCTGTGAGTAGCTATATAGAGAAACAAAAGACAGCGTTACGGGGCTGAGTTTGTTGTTTAGCTAAAATAGCTTAATTATAGTTCCCCTATTGCCGCAAGGGCCCCAATAAAACAACCGTTTAATACTGCGAGGGGTTCAAATTTATAAAACAGTATTGCTGTTTTATCATAGAGGATCTGCAATTTTGTGGGGTATTCTTCGTCACCTTCATAATAAACTATTTTTATTGGAATCTTGGGCAACATCGAATATCGCCAGGTGTATTTCAAATTTGATTTGTTTTCCTCAAATACCATGCCGAGTTTTTCAGCGACTCTGCAAAATTTTTGATAATCAGCGCCATAAACCCTTCCCAGGGCGTTATTAAAGATATCTCCGCTGTCACCTTCACGGAACACTCCTCCGGAAAAACTGGTGATAACGCAAAAATCATTCAGAGGGTCCAGGTTTGCTTCGGACAGGACATAATAGCCAAGGACGCTTTTTAAGTTGTAGTCAAATCCTTCAGATTTGCAGGACCAGGCTATATTCTGTTCTGTAAGGTGGACGCCTTTTTTATTAACCAGGTATGTTCGTCCTAAGAATTCAACCGAAACTTCATCCCGGGATGGTTGTTTAAGGTTGAGCCTTTTTGCTGCGTCTTCAAAATCACAATCATGCAACAGTTTTGCTACCCAATCGTAGGTTTTTTCATAGCCTTTCTGCATATTGCTTACTCCTTTCTATATAAAACGTGCATCTTATTTAAACTCTACCATTGGGTTGACAAGCATACAAGCTCTACTTCCTCAGGCAGAAACGGGCCCTGGTAAACCAGGGGGCGCAACTTGCAACGGAGTTTCCCGGGCGGTATATCCGGACTGGAGCTTCCACGGTTCGCCTCGCCATCCTGAGCCAGGGGGAGAATACCCCGTTTTGCGAACATGAAAGTCTCCATAAGTTACTATATATAGAAACAAAAACCATCCTTAGCGCCCCTTCCGGGTAAAAAGCTGAATTTTCGCATATCCTAAATAATTTATTGAGAATTTTATTGAACAACCCGGCTTTTTCCTATACTATAGGCTTGAGAGGGTGTAACCTGTCTCCAGTCTTTTGAATGAAGGATTTTTAACTATGCTGGACATCGGTCCCATCCACCGTACGGAATACGAGATAGACGCCGACCGACCCGAGACTGTTGTCATTGCCGAAGCGCCCGGCAGAATTCACTTTTTGGGTGAACATGGTGAGCCAAAGGCCGGATTATTTTTGTCATCCGCTATTGATCGGTATATCCGGGTAGCCGTGAGTGTTAGAAAGGATAACTCCCTGCGTTTTTATGCAGCAGACCTGGGGGAACGGAAGCGTACCACCCTGGTTAACCTCAAATTTAAGCGGGAGGACCGCTGGGCCAACTATATTAAGGTAGCTATCCAGGTTTTTGCCGATTTGGGCTACCCTGTAAAGGGGCTGAACTTTACTGTTGGGGGAAATATCCCCCAGCAAGTGGGGCTGGCCTCTTCTTCCGCCATTGAAGTGGCCTCCGCAGTGGCTTTGAAGGGCTTTTTTCAGGCTTCTATCAGCGATAAAGAGCTTTTGAACCGACTTATTGCTGCCCAGGCTGCTTTTTTTGGAAAGAATACCAGCCCAGTGGACTATCTTATCGCTTTTAATGCCCGTAAAGATCATTTTCTTCTGGTAGATGAGGCTTCTCTGGAGGTGCGGCGGATAAAATCCCCTCTGGGGAAATATAAAATTCTGATCATGGACTCCCGGGTGCCCCGACTGGGAGTGGAAGATGAGCTGAAACAGCGGCGGCAGGATATCAAAAGGGGACTGGAGCTGCTTTCCCAGAAAAAAACCGGGACCAGTTTCCGGGATTACGCGGCCTTGGACCTGGTGGAATCCATGGGTGACCTGCCCGAGGAGATACGCCGGCGTTCCATGCACATAGTCCAGGAGATACGCCGGGTCTATGATGCCGAGGATGCCTTGAAACACCAGGATTTTCCGCTTCTGTCTAAGGTGCTCCTCCATTCCCATGAAAGCCTCCGGGACCTCTACGAAGTTTCCTGCCCCGAGATAGACTGGCTGGTGAAACGGGCCCAGGAGATCGAGGGGGTTCTGGGTTCCCGTATGACCGGCCAGGGCTTTGGGGGTTGTACCTACACGATTATCACCGAAAGCGCTATTGACGAATACAAGCGCCGTTTTGAGGATTATGAACGGATCTTTGGGTTTCATCCCCTGATCCATCCTATACGGCCCGCGGCTGCTGCCCGGGTTATTGAGGTACAATGAACATACTGCTGACCAATGATGACGGTATAAGCTGCGAAGGGCTGCTCCGGCTTGCGGACGCCCTGCGGGAGTTGAAACAACATACTATTTACGTACTTGCCCCGGATCGGGAGCGTTCCGGGGTGTCCAATTGCATTTCCTTTTACGACTCTATCAGGATTCGGGATCTGGGGAACAATACCTGGACCTGCTCGGGAACCCCCGCAGACTGTGCGCTTTTGGGGATTCTGGGGGCTCTCCCGGTAAAGCCTGACCTGGTAGTTTCGGGTATCAATGCCGGGGCAAACCTGGGTACCGATTTGGTCTATTCGGGCACCGCTGCGGCGGCTCGGCAGGCCGCCCTTCATGGTATCCCCGCCATTGCCCTTTCTCTGGTGATCCATGAGGGCCCGGTGTTCTGGGAACCTGCGGTGGCCTATGCCCGGGATCATCTGGAGGAACTGATCGCCTTTTGGAAGGAAGATACCTTTGTTAATGTCAATTTCCCCAATAGCCCCTCCTATACTGCCCCTCCGGTGCTAAGCTTTCCAAGCCGCCGCCGTTACCAGGATAGCTTAACGTCCTTTGACGCTCCGGATGGTTACCGGTATTGTTTTGTCAAAGGGAGCGGCGTGGTGGTTGAAGATGAACTTGATTCAGATTCTGATGCGGTTTCCCGGAACCGGGTGTCTATGAGCCCGGTGTTTATCCATCCGGTGGTGCTGCGGGACATCTGTTCCCACGCCCCGGAGCATAGTATCACTTCGGCCCGAAGCGCCGTGGTGAATGGCAAAAGGTAGAATATGGCAGGAAACAGGGCTTCTGAGGATAAATTACAGGAAGGGATACGGCTTTTCAATCTAAAACGTTGGGATCCGGCGCTTCAGGAATTTCTCAGGATCGATGCGGGGCAGTGCAGTGCCGAAGAGGTTACTGAAATTGCCTATTACCTTGGGCTCTGTTATATGAAATTGGAACGTCATGAGGACGCCTTGATCTACCTGGAGCAGGTAGTTACCAATAGCGAGGAACCCTTGCGGGTTTACCAGTGCCGTTTGACCCTGGCCTATATTTATGTGACAACCAAGCGGGCCAAGATGGCGGAGTTTGAGCTGCAAAGGCTTTCTCAGAGCGGTTTCGAGTCGGTACAGATCTACACCACCCTGGGGTATGCCGCCTGGTCCCAGAAAAATTTTAAAGGGGCGGTTGAATTCTACGAGCAAGCCCTGGAGATGGATGAAAAAAACGCTACCGCCATGAACGGGCTGGGGTATATCCTGGTGGACTCCAATATCGATCTGGCCAGGGGCCTGCGATTCTGCCGAAGGGCGGTTGACCATGCCCCCCAGAACGCCTCCTACATGGATTCCCTGGGCTGGGCTTATTATAAAAACGGGGATACCCAGGAAGCCAGGATTTGGCTGCGCCGTGCCTTTGAATTGGCCCCCCATAACCCGGTGATTCGGGCCCACATGCGTCTGGTGGTCGGGGAAGCTTCATGAAGCTAAGGGCCGCCCCGGGTTTCTCCCTTTTGGTGCTGATATTCCTGGGTGCGGCCGGATTCATCGCTGCCCAAACCGGGGAAGCGGCGAATTCCCCCACCTGGGGTATCGAGGGAACTGACCGGGATGCCCTTTCCGCCCGAGAGGAATTCCGCCTGGGGGTTCAGGCCTATAACCGCAGCAGTTTTAACGAGGCGATCCTCTCCTTTGAACGGGCCCTTTCCTACCGCCCTGGGGAACCTCTGATTTTAGACTGGCTTGGCCGCTCCTATTACCGGTCCGGCATGGAGGATACTGCCCTGCGGCAGTGGCGTTCTGCGGTGGACGCCTACGGCCCTTCCCGTAATGAAACCCTGGTATTGGCTGGCCGCATTGAAACCGTGCGGAACCGGCGCAGCCTCTTTTCTTTCCTTGACGAAGATATCCGCTATGTGGAGGCCGGCCATTTTCCCGGCAAGGTTGGTGATATCCAGGTATACCGTCAGCCCACTGCGGTGCTTCCCCTGGAGGATGGCTCTGTATGGGTTGTAGCCTATGGCAGTAATGAACTGGTCCGGATAGACGTGAACGGCATAGTCCGTCAGCGTCAGCGGGGGCCCTTGAACGGTTTTGACCGGCCCTACGATCTGGTCCAAGGACCGGACGGTAGGCTCTACCTTTCGGAATTTCGGGGCGACAGGGTAAGCGTCCTCAATAGCCGGGGTGAATGGCAGTTCTACATCGGTTCTAAAGGCCGGGGTGATGGAATGTTTGTGGGTCCCCAGTACATCACCATTGATAATGAGGGATACCTCTATGTGGTGGATTACGGTAATAAACGTATCTCTAAATTTGACCCCGATGGAAGCTTTATCCTTTCCTTCGGGGACCGATCTTCTGGCTTCACAGGCTTTATTTCCCCCACAGGCATTGCCGCCCTGGAAGGCAGGGTTTATGTGGCGGACAACATTACCCGGCAGATCTACATCTTTGACCGTAACGGCGGCTACCTGGGGATACTCGTGACCGAGGGGCTCAGGAGCCCCGAAAGCCTGAGCCCCTTGCCGGATGGCCGCCTCCTGGTCACCGACGCCAACCGGCTCCTCATCATTGACCCCAATTCGGCGCTGATCCGCGAAATGGGGCTGCTGGGCAATACCCGGGTGCGTATTGCCGGGGCCAAGCCGGATCTAAACGGCAATATCCTGGCGGCAAATTTTGAAGGGAATGAGGTGTCCATCATGACCCCCCTGGACGATATGGCCGCCGGGCTCTTTGTCCAGATAGAGCGGGTGAATTCCGATAGCTTCCCCCTGATTACGGTGGATCTCCAGGTGCAGGACCGGCGGCGCCGGCCCATCATAGGCCTGGATTCCCGAAATTTTGTACTCAGCGAACAGGGCCGCCTGGCAGGGGAACAAAATTTTCTGGGCGCCGGATACCGTTCGGAAACTTCTGACTTGGCCCTGCTCCTGGATCGATCCCCTGCAGCCTTAAGCCTGGGACCGGACTTGAATGTAGCCATTCGGGATATCCACGCCGCAGGAGGGCATATAGTATCCCTGATAGCCGCGGGGGAACAGCCCCTGCGCCAGCGGGTTGAAGGGACCGCCCCTTCGGTTACCGCCCTGGCCGCTTCTGCCCGGGGGACTGCTGCTTCTTATACCCCCCGCTGGCGTTTCGACCTGGGGCTCCGCCTGGCAGCCACGGACCTTTTAAACGGCCAGCGGAAGCGTGCGGTGGTCTTTATCAGTTCCGGGGAAATGGGGGAACTGGCCTTTGATCAGTACGGCCTTTCAGAACTGGCCGCTTACTTAGCTAATAACAATATTATTTTCTATACCGTGATCCTGGGGGGTGCGCAGGCCCCGGAGGAACTCCGTTACCTCTGCGAGCAAACCGGCGGCGACATTCTGCCCCTCTACCGCCCCGAAGGGATAAGCCCGGTTCTCAGCAGACTGGGTTCCCGTCCTTCCGGTTCCTACACCCTCAGCTACCGCTCGTCTCTTCCCACTGACTTCGGCCGCGCCTACCTCCCGGTAGAAGCCGAGGTCTACCTCCTGGAACGCTCGGGGCGGGATGCTACGGGGTACTTCCCGCCGATGGAATAGGCGCTTACCCTGGAAACGATTAGGCAGTCAAAAATGTATTGACAATAGGCACACATTATGATATATTTCATTTGTGATAATCCAATGGAATGACGAGAAAAATACAGTGCTTAAACGTATACGGGGTGTTTCTTTTGAGCAGATCGTAATCCTCCTGGAAGAAAATACCATGATTGATATGCTGGATCATCCTAACAAAGAAAAATATGGTAACCAAAAGCTTATGCTTTTCAATATAGAAAATTATATTTATGTCGTTCCGGCTGTTATAGAAGGGGAATCAATTTTTCTGAAAACCATCTATCCAAGCCGAAAATATACGGAAAAATATCTGAGGGATAACAAATGAAAAATATCAACAACAAATTTCTGGATGATGAAGAAAAAGATTTGGCTAAATCTATTGCAAATGATGAATGGCAGTCTATTGGCAATCTCGATCAGATGAAGCGTCTCTTACAGGAAGCGGCCAGGACAACTATGACAAAAGATCAGCGCATGAATATCCGGCTTACAAAAAAAGACCTGGATGGAATTAAAACCAGGGCCCTTGCAGAAGGAATGCCCTATCAAACCTTAGTGTCAAGTATTATACACAAGTATATAAGCGGCCAATTAACGGAAAAAGAAGCATAGCATAGCATAGAAAAACATGGGAAACATTATGGATGGGCCTCTCTGTAATTCCTCTGTGATAAATCTTCATAGTATTTCTGCGCTTACCCTGGAAACGAACACCGCTCCATAACGCTTTCCCTGATAGCGGTATCTATCATCTCCCCCAGTTCCAGCCCCTCGTAGAGCCGGTTTGCTTCGCCGATGTCGCCCCGCAGTACCGGATGGGGGGGGCTGAAAAGGACGCAGCAGTCGGGGTAGGGGAGTATCGAGGTTTCGTAGGTGCCCAGTTCCACTGCCGCCCGGATGATGGATTCCTTGTCCATGCCGATCAGGGGGCGGAGTATGGGGAGTTTTACCCGGCTGCCGGTGCAGTTGATGTTTTCGATGGTTTGGCTGGCTACCTGGGAAAGGCTCTCTCCGGTGATGAGGCATTTGCTGCGCCGGTGTTTTGCCAGTTTTTCTGCGCACTCCATCATGGCCATCCGCAGGAGCACCGTGGTCCACTCTTCCGGGGCCTGTTCCTTGATCCGCATCTGCAGGGAGGTGAAGCCTACGGTGAAAAGCCTTATCCCCAGAGAAAAGCGGCCCACGATTTCCGCTAGTTTTACTACTTTTTGCCGGGCTTCTTCGGAGGTGTAGGGGTAGGCGTGGAAGTAGACCGCGTCTATCTTCATGCCCCGGGATGCCATCATGTAGCCTGCCACCGGGGAATCAATGCCCCCTGAAAGGAGGAGCAGCCCCCTGCCCGCAGTGCCTACCGGTAGGCCCCGGCGGCCTTGGCGGCTGAAACCATAAATATAGGCCCTTTCCCGGATTTCAACCGTAATCACCCCCTGGGGTTTGCGGACATCTACCCTGAGCTCCGGCACCGCTTCGCTTACCGCGTCCCCGGCGCCCCGGGCTATGCCGTAGGAGTCCAGGGGGAAACTTTTGTCGGTCCTGCGGGCTTCAATTTTGAAGCTCTCTATGCCCTGTGCGGCCAAGGCCTTCCCCTCGGCAACGCAGACGGCAAAGACCGCTTGGGGGCTTTTTTCGCAGATCCGGGTTTTTGCCCAGCCTGAAATCCCCATGAGCCGGTCCAGGGTCTCCTCAACCCGCGCTTCCCCTTCCTGGGGGGTGCGCACATAAAAGCGGCCTGCGGTGGTCAGTATCTTTGCCCCGGTTCCCCGGAGCAGGTCCCGGAGGTTCCGTTCCAGGATATCCTCAAAGCCCGCGCGGTTCCCCCCCTTCAAGGTCAGCTCCCCCAGCTTGAGCAAATAGAGGCTGGACTCCGAAGCTGCCATTAGAGGGCCTCCAGAATTTTCTGTATTGCCCGGGTAAGCATCTCTATTTCTTCTATAGTAGTGGACCAGCCCTGGGAAAAGCGCACCCCCTCAAGGCTTTGGTCCCTCCCAATGCCCATGGCTTCCAGGACCGGCCGTTTTTGCTCCCGGGAAGAACAGGCGGAGCCGGTGGAAACTGCGAACCCCGCATCGTCCAAGGCCCGGGCCATTACTTCCCCGGGTATGCCCCGGAAACCCGCCTGGAGTATCCAGGGGGAAAACCGGGGATCCTCATCACTGCGATCCTCCGGGATAAGGGTGCAGCGGTCCATGGAGCGGAGGGCCTGTATCAAGGGCTTCCAGCGTTTTGTGGCGGCGGCATACCCGGCCTCTACCGCTTCCCTGGTGGCGAAGGCTTCCATACATTCCGCCAAGGCCAGGGCGCCGGCGGTGTTTTCAGTACCCGGCCGTATGCCCCCCTCCTGGCCGCCTCCGACACCCAGCACTTCTAGGGGCTGCGGGCCTTTGGTCCCCCGGAGCCAGAGCAGGCCTACCCCCCGGGGCCCCCCGATTTTGTGGGCGCTGAAGGCCGCCGAATCCAGATCCCAGCCGCTAATATCCAGAGGTATCTTCCCCAGGGCTTGGACCAGATCGCTGTGCACATGGACCGGCGGCCCCTGTCTGGAGCTCTGGCGGATATACTTCACCAGTGCCCCCAGGTCCATCACCGCCCCGGTCTCGTTGTTCACCCCCATGATCGCCGCAAAACGCAGGGTGGGTATTTTGGCCAACGCCGCCTCCAGGGTGCTTTCCGTCACCCGGCCGTCTTTTTCAACCCCGATAGGCATAATTGTCGCTCCCAGCCGTTTCAGGACCAGGGCGTTTTCCCGCACCGAGGGGTGTTCTACCGAGGAAACCAGGGCGGCGGCATTTTTTCGCAGGAGCAGGGATTGCAGGGGGATGGCATTGGACTCGGTGCCCCCGGAACTGAAGTACAGCTGTTTTGGGGGCACCCCCAGTACAGCGGCGCAGCGGGACCGGGCTGCCTCCAGGGTTTCCCGGGCTTGGCGGCCTTCAAGATGCCGGGACGAGGGGTTGCCGAAGGGGACCGAGCCGGAAGGGGAGGGAAGATCCAGCGGCAGCGCCGTGGCAGCCCAGTCAAAATAATGCCGCATATACTTGGATCATAATAAAATGACCACCGCCGGGCAAGTGGTGAATTTCTCGCTGAAGATAGCTGCAAAGTCTCTCTTAGTTCAAAAAAACAAAAAAAAACATTGACTATCCACAAAGACCATGCAATGCTAAATTCATATGGATAGTCAGCTTGCTTGTACCGAAATGGCTGTTGTTAATGAATATTCACGAAAAATGAAGGTCTGTGGTCATCCTGTGCGCTTAAAACTACTTTGTCATATCTACAGACAGGGGGACCCCTGTGTAACCAACCTTTGGACCAGCCTGGGGGAAAGCCAGCCGGTTATAAGCCAGCATCTGGCGATTCTCAAGGAAAACCGGGTGGTGGATTCCGTGGTTCAGGGAAACCGTCGTATTTATTCAATCTGTGATGATTTTATCAGGGAAGTGATAGCCAAAATGGTCGCCGAAGTGGGCGAACAGGGGCCATGCTGAAAACTCAGGTTTCCGAGGTATGGGTTTTCAGCTGTTTTTGAATTGCCCGGTTTGCAAAGTGGATGAAGGTGAAAAAACCAGCCGTCGCCGCATAGGCTGCCCCCAGTAAAAGTATCGAGAGGCCGCCCTTAAACCGCAGGGACTCAAATACCAGGACACCCAACAAAATTTGCAATCCATAGAGAACCGCATCCACTTTTCGGGAGCTGAGGCCCATATTCATTAGTTTATGATGAATATGAAGCCGATCAGGGCTGTCAATCCGCCGCCCGTCCCTGAGTCTGCGCCAAATGGCGGCGATGGTGTCAAAGATCGGGATGCTGAGCAGCGCAGCGGCGTAGAAGACCGGTATACCGGTGCCGGTCCCGTTGCTCAGAGGGAGCAGCGCCAGGGTGAAGCCCAGAAACTGGCTGCCCCCATCGCCCATGAATATCCTGGCCCGGGGAAAGGGTAAATTAAACACCAGAAAGCCCCCCAAAGCCGCCACAAGGCAGAGAGCGAGGAGGCTTGTGGGGCCTCCGTTGGGAGAATGCATAAAAATAAGAGCATAAAACAGGGCCGCCAGGGCCGAAACCCCTCCGGCCAGGCCGTCCACCCCGTCAATGAAGTTTACCGCATTGGTGAGCCCCACTATCCAGAGGAAAGTAATGGGGTAGCGCAGCCAAATGAGCTCCCCCAGGGATCCAATATTGAAGGGAAATATCCTGTTAAAGGTATAATTGGGGATAAGCACCAAAATTCCCGCGATAAACTGGATAAACAGCTTATACCGGGGCGCCATGGGATGGAAATCATCAAAAACACCGGAAATAAAGATGATGATTATCGAAATCAGGGGGAATATGAAGCTTGGCCCTAAAAGTGCATTGGGAAGTTTTATCCCCAGGGCCGGAACCAGGAAGATAATGCCAAAAACTACCAGTATAAAAGCCGTTGCGAAGCCTAGTCCCCCCAGGCGGGGTACCTCGCCGGTGTGGATTTTCCGCTCATCAATGGGATCAAACCAGGCTTTTTTACGGGACAGACGAAGAACTATGGCTACAAAAGTGCAGGACAAAACAAATGTTGTAGTAATAATCCCCAAAGCCATTCCACAGTACCCCCGACCTATGCATTATAAACATACAAAATCTAATCCAAAGCCAAGTTGAATTTCAGGTTTTTATATTATCATAAAAAAAAAACTACCGCTATGGGTGTATAAAAGGATAGATTTCTTTTTTTCAGCTTTTCCAATAAACGATTGAAAAATACCCGGAAAAAGCGTATAAGTAGTTGATATTTTATGGGATGCCGGTTTTTGAAAATATCGCGGTTTTCCAGGGGGATCTTTTCATGGTAGTACTGAAATTCGGGGGCACTTCGGTTGGGTCCCCAGAGGCGATTCGGAAATTGATAGGTATTCTGGGTGATTCGGAGCATGCCGGTAAAGTCCGGGTAGTGGTGGTTTCCGCCCTGTCCGGGGTTACCGACAGCCTTATCGGCCTGGCCCGGCAGGCGGCGGAGGGCGAAGTTGCCCGGGCGGCTCTTAAGACCCTGGAAGAACGGCACCGCAAAATAAGCCATGCCTTCCTTGCCGGGACAGAGCGGCAGGAAACGGACGCCGCCATAAAGGCTTCCTTTGCGGAGCTGAGCCGTACCCTGGACGGTATAGGTATACTCCGGGAGCTTTCCCCCCGGAGCTTTGATTATGTGATGAGCTTTGGGGAACGGCTGTCTGCGGCTCTCCTTGCCCATATCTGCACCGCCCAGGGTGTTCAGGCGGAATACCTGGACGCCCGGCCCCTGGTCCTGACCGACGGCAACTATGGGTCTGCCCGGTATCAGGGCGATGAAAGCTACAGCCGCATCCGGTCCTACCTTAAAAAACACCCGGCCCTTCAAATAGCCACGGGCTTTATCGGGTCAAACGCCGAAGGGCATACCACCACCCTGGGCCGGGGGGGATCGGACCTGAGCGCCGCCATTTTCGGCGCCGCCATGGGGGCAAAATGTGTGGAAATCTGGACCGATGTGGACGGCATACTTACCGCGGACCCGAAGCTTGTTAAGACCGCTTTCAAAATTGATTCTCTGTCATATAATGAAGCTATGGAGCTTTCCCATTTTGGCGCCAAAGTTCTTCATCCCCCCACGGTGCGTCCTGCCCTGGAAAAAGGCATACCCATAGTGATACGGAATACCTTCAATCCCCCAGGGGGGGGCACCCGGATCGCCGACGACGCGGATCCGGGGAATTACCCCATACGGGGGATCTCTTCTATGGGAAATGTGACCCTGGTCCGGGTGCAGGGTTCGGGCATGGTGGGGATGACCGGCTTCTCCGCCCGGCTTTTTGGCGCCCTGGCCCGGAAGGGGATCAGTATCATCCTCATTACCCAGGCCTCCAGCGAATACTCCATCTGCGTTGTGGTTGCACCCCAGGACGGACCCCTGGCGGCAGCTGTTATAGGGGAGGAATTTGAGCGGGAAATCGCTTCCGGGGCCATTGAGGCGCCTGCGGTGATGGAGGACCTGGCGATTATAGCCGTGGTGGGTTCCAATATGGAGCATACCACGGGCATTTCCGGCAAGGTCTTCCACGCCCTGGGCCGGAACGGGATCAACGTGGTGGCCATAGCCCAGGGTTCCTCGGAAATCAACATCTCCGCAGTTATCGGCGCCCAGGATGTGGCCAAGGCCCTGAACGCGATTCACGAGGCCTTTTTCCTGGCCGGGGTCCGCACGGTCAACCTCTTCCTCATCGGCATCGGCAATATAGGCGGAACCCTGCTGGACCAGATCACCAGCCATAAAGAGACCCTGGCTGACCAGTATAAAATACGGATCAACCTGGTGGGGGTGGCCAATTCCAGCCGGATGATCTTCAACCCTGCAGGCTTGGAACCGAAAAAGATCCGGGGGGTCCTCAGTTCCGGGGATATCAAACAGGGCTCAGCAGGTACCGAACTACTCCCCCTGACCTTGCCTGAATTTATCCGCAAGATGAAATCCTTCAACCTCCCCACCACCGCCTTCTGCGACTGTACCGCCAACCCCGATGTGGCCGCTGTTTACGCAGAGATACTGCAGGCCGCCATACCCGTGGTCACCCCCAACAAGCGGGCCAACTCCGGTTCCCTGGATTACTACAAAACCATCACCGGCTATTCCCGTGACCGGGGCATCCCCTATCTCTACGAAACCACGGTCTGCGCGGGGCTCCCGGTAATCTCGGTGCTCCGGGACCTGGCCCTTTCCGGGGACAAGGTCCGGCGCATTGAGGCGGTGCTTTCCGGCACCCTGAGCTTCATTTTCAACAACTTTGACGGCAGCAAAACCTTTTCCGCCCTGGTCCGGGAAGCCAAGGCCAAAGGCTACACCGAGCCGGACCCCCGGGACGACCTCAACGCCATGGACGCCGCCCGCAAAGCCCTGATCCTGGCCCGGGAATGCGGCATGTCCCTGGAATTTCCCGCCGTAGCCATTGAGCCCATACTTCCCCCCTCCTGCTTCAAGGCCAACGGGGTTGAAGCCTTCTTTACGGAACTGGAAAAGGCCGACGCCGACTTTGAAAAGCGCCGCCTGGAAGCCGCCAAAGAGGGCAAGGTCCTGCGCTATGTTTCAATCATCGAGGAAGGTTCCGCCCGGCTCTCCCTCCGGGCCGAATCCCCGGGCAGCCCCTTCCTGTCCCTGGTGGACTCGGACAACATCGTGGTGATCACCACGGACCGGTATTCCAAACTGCCCATGGTGATAAAAGGCCCCGGAGCCGGCGCCCAGGTAACCGCCGGCGGGGTATTCGCGGACATACTGCGGATCGCCAGGACCCTGGTGTAAGGGGCGCAGCGGACTTTACGAATTTTAGTAAAATTCTTCGAGTAAGGGAACCATTGGCGGGGCCGGTGATTCCAAAAACATCGCCGCCACCAGCGGCGGCGGGGTGAATAAAGCCGGCGCCGGGACCTTCACCTTGAGCGCAGGAACCATCAGCGCCAATACCGAAAGGCAACGCAAGAAAACGGGGGCCGTAGGGCGCAATGCCCCCGGGAAGAAAAAGGCGCTGGCAACGCGCACACCACCAAAGACTTGTACTACCGATAATTAACCCTTAAACTGTTCGTATGTTTCCGAATATCGAATACAATGAAGCGGCGTTCAAGCACGGTGTGACAGAAACCGCCATTCGCTATGCCCTCTGGCATCCCCTTCATGAACAATTGCTCGAAGCCTATAAAAACAAATGGCTTGTCATCGGGTATGATACCACCGGAAATTTGATAGAAGTCGCATATAATATCATTGATGATGAAACGGTTAATGTCTTTCATGCAATGCCATGCAGAAAGAAATTTTTTGGCGAGCTTACATTATAGGAGAAACCCATGGCAAGAATGACCGAGGAAGAAGCACATGCTTTGGATGAAGCAATTACCAATGCCGATATAACCCTTAAACCGGGCAAAGGCGGTATGTTTATCCGCCAGCGGGAGCTGCTTGACGCTTTGGACCGCCCAAGCGCCGACTATATCATGACCCGCGCGATGGCCACCAACAAAATGCCCCTGCAAATTCTGGGTGAACTGGTGCATGAACAAATCATTCAAAACAAAGAGGCTCTCGCACAGGGCTAACAGGCGCCGGATTTACGCTTCCCCCTTTCTTTTTTGGGGGCTGACGAGTTGCGGAAATAGGGGTTTTTGATATGCCTTACATCGGAATCCGTAATAAAACAGAAAAATTGCCTTTTTAGCCCCCCCAGTCATGGGCCCTCCCGCTACTTTTACGAATTTTAGTAAAATTCTTCACAAAAAAGTGGAAAATTTCTTTTTATTGGTATATTATACTCATGTAGTCAGAAATAGGGGGATATATGTCAGATAGCCCATATACCCGTTTTCGCTCTCTTTGTAATCTGCGCTTATTGCGGAAGCTTATTTATTATATGTGTAATGGGAATACTATGATATATTTCTTACATCCTAACAATTCCGATAGGATTACTAAGATAAGTCCTACATCTTTCAGATTCCCAATCTCATGCTGCATTATGCTAAGGAGCTGTGCTATGAAAGCAATGCGCTTTTTTACCCTGGTCTGCGGAGTTGCCCTCATATTTGCCGGGTGCGAACTCTTTCTCAATAAACCGGAAAAGGACGCCCTTTCCGGGGCGGAATACGAGGTATGGCTGGCCAAGGCGCCCCACCTTTCGGTGCGTATGGAACTGGTCCCCGGGTCGGGCTCCGCCAATCCTCCTACGGGGCTTATTGTGCTGCCGGAGAACCGGCCCAAGCTGGAAGTACCCTTTAACGCCTCCTTTACCGTAAACCCCGGGTTCGGCTTTGTGGAATGGCAGGCCTACAGGGCTGCCGCGCCGGGCGTGAAATTAGGAACCGAGGTGCAGTTTAGAAGCCTTAACGCTTCGGGGACCGAAGTTGAAGTGACGGCCCTTATCAATGAAGAACTCATCATCACCCCCTTTTGCGCGGCCCTGCCGGGGGTAACGGACCATAACCTACCCAACGCCACCTTTGAGCGGCTGCCCACCAACTACCCGGTGGAGATACGGTTTAATGCGCCGATTGATCCGGAAAGCCTCGCCTTCCTGAATGCGGACAACCCCCAGGGGACCATCGCCATTACCGGGAAGGCTGACCAGGGGATGAACCCGACGGCCCGAGATTTGACGGGCCAGTACGATCTGCAAAAGGACCCGGCGGGGCTCTGGATACGCCTGGAGCCGGTGCGGAACGGCCTCTCCCTTTCCAATAACAATATTACGATAGAACTGGGCACAGGCATACGGCGCAAAGACTACCCCTTATTTATGGTGGAAAGCCGGGCTTTTAGCTACGGGGCTGGGGACGGCCCTGACCTGAACTTCCCGGTGGTTGACAGCAACCTTATCAAGGGAACCCTGGGCCTTGAGGAGGAGGATGTCTTTTTCCCCGGGAAAACTATTAGCTATGACAGCGCCGGGCGGACCTGGCCGGAGGGATATGCCCTGAAAAGTGACGAAGAGGGGACGCGGACCGTGTACCTGCTTTTTGACGCCTATAAAAGCTCGGCAATGATAAAGGAAATAAGCATCACCGAGGAACGGATTATGGATATCGTAGGCCGTGCGGTGACCGCCGAGATCCTGCCTTCCCCGGCCTACCCCAATGAGAATTTGCGGAATGCCGATTCTCCCCTGGCTTGGAAGTATGCCCAGGAATTCCAAAAGACGCCCTTTGTAATCCCCCACACGGTACAGACCGCCAAGGAAGGGGTCATCCGGTTTTACATACAGCCCCGGGACTCTTTCGGGATCGGGTACAGCTATGTGGATGCCCAGACCCGGGGCCTGTATGTGGAAGCCCTGCTGGACCTGCCCCCTGACCCGGTGACCGGGATTGGGGGGGTGTATAACCGGGCTGCCGGGACTATCACCCTGGCCTGGGCTGATCCGGCCCAAGCGGATCTGGATTATATCGACATAAGCTGGGCCGGGGGTACAGCAAAAGCGAATGCTGGGGAGCAGAAGGCGGTCCTAACCGGCATTGATTCCGGGCTCTATAACTTTACCCTTAGCGCCGTCGACCGGGGCGGGAACCGCACTACGGCTGAGTTCGCCTTTAACGCGGATTCCACGATCCCCAGCCCGGTCAGTGATCTGCAGGGTTCCTACAATCAGGCATCAGAGAGCATGGTCCTTTCCTGGAATAACCCCGTGGGGGATACGGAAGCGGAAACTATCAGGATAAGCTGGGGCGGTACTGCCGGCGGTTCAGCCACCGTAGCGTTAAGCGGCCCAAGCCAGGGCTATGCCATTCCCGGCATAGCGCCGGCCAATGGCGCGGCATACACCGTAACGGTGAAGACTGCCAACGCCCTGAAAGAATCCGGCGGGGTCTCGGTAAACATATACCCGGACATCACGCCGCCTGGGCCCCTTACGGTTGGCGCCTCCTATAACCAGGTCTCCAGGACCATCGCGGCCAGCTGGACCGATCCGGCGGACGCGGATTTGCAGGAGATACTCCTGGAATGGGGGATCAACGGGGAAGGCATTGCGGGAAGCCAGCGGATAGGCCGGGGTCAGGAATCCTACGTTATTACCGGGGTTGTTTCGGACAGCCGGGGCTATACGGTGCGGGCTTATGCAATTGACCGCGCGGGAAACCAATCTGCGGGGAAAACCCTGCAGGTGGAAACCGACACCACCCCGCCAGGCGCCGTGTGGAGCCTGGCGGGTTCCTATAACCGGGAGGCGCAGCAGATTACCGTTACCTGGACCGATCCGGCGGACCCTGACTTGAAGGAGATCCGCCTTGCCTGGCAGGCGGGAACCGGGGCTTTGACGGAAATAACCCTGGAGCCGGGGATAAAAACCTACACCATCGGGCAAGTGGGGTATAACAGCGGGCAATACGCCATCACGGTTACTGCGGCGGACCGGGCGGGCAATGCGGGGAACGCCGAAACAGTAAATGTACGGACCGACAGCCGGCCTGAGCGCTTGCCCGCTCCCACGGGGGTACAGGTCCTGCCCACAGGCAGCGCCGATTCCAAGACACTTACCATCGAATGGAACGCGGTTAGCGGCGCTACAGGCTATGAGGTGGTTTACAGCATCTATAACGATAGCAGCACGGCGTTACCCGGTGGCGGTACGATTACTGATGCCGCCAGCGGTAAAAAGACTACGACGATTACCGGCCTGAGCCGGGCGTCCTATTATGTGTGGGTACGGGCAAAGAACGCGCTTGACGCCGGGGAATACAACATCGCCCCTGCTATCGGGACCCCTAAGTACAATGTTGCAAGCCTTTCGAACCTGGTGATGAGCCCTGTGTCGATAAGCGGGTTTTCTCCCGGAACATATACTGGGTATTCGGTGACAATCCCTTCTACCAGCTCCAGCTTCACGGCAACGGGCTACCCCAATTTTTTCGGAACGGTGCAATATAAGTTCAGCGGCGCCTTCGATTCCCTCAACACATGGAATATTAGCCCCGGGGCCAGTGGCACGGTAACCGTACGGGTGACCGCAGAAGACGGCTCGGCACAGCAAGACTACACCGTAGCCGTAAGCGCGGCCTGGTCGAATCCCGGGGGCATCGTCCTGCCGGGGGAGAAAATCACCCTGAGCCCCACGGGGCCGGTGAACCTTAGCTGGGCTGCCGCCGCAACACAGGAATTTACTGTGAGTTCGGTTTCGGGGGCTACACTAACTGGTATAGAGTGGTTTGTGGACGGGAAAAAGAAAACAGGCGCGGCAGATAAGTTCACTGTAACGGCGAAAGAGTATTCCCTGGAGAGGCCTCACACATTAACAGTGCGGGCCAAAGTGGACGGCTTGCCCTATTCGCTGGATGCCCAGTTCACGGTAATACGGTAATAATGGAGTAGGCGATGAAAAACATACGAAAGACGATGCAAACAGTATCCCTGTTGAGCGCCCTGGCGGCGGCCCTGCTCCTGGGTTCCTGCGCCAATCCCTTTGCGCCTGACAAGCCTAATCCGGAGTATAAGCCATCTCCGGATACGACGATTCCCCAGGGATACGGCCGCCTGCTTGTCAGTCTGGGCCTTGAGGAGCCGGCGGAGCTCGCGGTTGCGCAGCAGGAGGCGCCCGAGGCGGCGTTACAAGCCGCGCGGACCCTGATACCCGGCGCTTTTACCCGGTATGAAGTCACCTTCACCAATAAAGATGATCCCCCCGTGGTGGTTACCAAAACCTGGACGACGCCAACGGGGAATGTGGTGGACCTGATACCCGGAACCTGGACCATCGCCGTGACGGCCTATGCCGGGACCGGGACCGGGGCGGTGGCATCGGGGACGGGGCAGCTTACCAATGTAGCCGTGACCGCCGCCGCCGCCGCGGAGATTAGCATTCCCCTGAGTATGAAGGCGGGAGGCTCGGGGACCCTGAGCTATACCATCACCTTTCCGGGAACCCTGAGCAGCTATACAACAAGGAAGCTGACCATATACAACGATAACGGGGAGCCCATTTCTTCCCTGCCTGCGGAAAACCCCAGCACTACCAACCCCATCACCTTTACCACTTCCCCGGCAACGGGGACAGTGTCGCTGAATGCGGGGGGCTATTACCTGGTGGCGGAACTGGAGAATAGCCAGGGCCGCTTTGCCCGGTGGACCACGGCGTTCCATATTTATAACGGCCAGACCACTCCTGCGGCGCATAGCTTTGGAGATGGCGATTTTGAAGAGTCTATTCCGGTTTCCGGGACCGCTACGCTTACCGTCGGGATGGGCATCACCCTGAGCGAAGTAACGGTAAGCGCCTATGGCACCGCAGCCTGTGATGGGCTGCCCGTTGCCGGTCCGGTGGCGCTTGCTTCGGTTACGACCGGTGGTACCTATACCCTGTTTATCCCCAACAGATATGCCGCAGTCTGGCTGCGCCTGGGGGCGAAGGATAGCGCCGATCAGCCGGTGTCCGGGGCCGAGGCGTCAGTGACGGAGGTTCCCATTAACGAGGATCCGGTCACCCAGAACCTCAGCGCCGGTATCTATGCCATTACTCCTTATGCTGCCGACGGAGGCAAGGTTACCGCACCCTCCGCAGCCTTTAAGGGCAGCACGGTGGCGGTTACGGTAAGCCCGGCGCCAGGGTATTTCCAGAGCGGGAAATCGCAGTATACGGACAGCGCCAGCATTACGATGTCTTTTGATGGCGGGACCTTTACGATGCCCGCTCTGAACGTAACCCTGAGCGCCAATTTTGCGCTCATCGCCACTGGCGGCGAGACTGATGTAGCCATCGTGAACAACGTGGGCTATGACAACCTGAACGCTGCCTTTGCGGCAGTACCGGCTGGGACCGGGACCGCAGCAAGCCCTGTGGTGATCACGGTGCTGAAGAGTACCGTCACCGTCACCGAGACTATCACGGTCGACGGCGGGCGGTATGTGCAACTGGTCGGGGCAGGTTACACAACGGCTACCATCACTTTTAATGAAAACACCTTTCTGGAGGTGAAAGCCGGGGCGGGGCTGATACTGGGGGACGGCACTTTACCGATTGCCCTGGACGGCGACGCGAGATGGACCAACTTTGACACGGGGGAGCACGCCGGCGTTTCCCGGGGAGGCGCCCTGGTACGGACCGCAGGGGCCTTCACCATTAAAGGTTCCGCCCGGGTGCAGAATAACTATGGGGGAACAACCGGCGAAGGCGGGGGCGTGTACGTGGCGGAGGCAACCGGAAACCTGGTAGTTGACGGAGGCGCCATCGAAAACAACTGGGCGTCCAAAGGCGGCGGGGTGTATCTGTCCGGCGCCGGCGCAGATCTGACCGTAACTCAGTATGGAAGCATCAGCGGCAATGCGGCGGAGACCGGCGGCGGGGTGTATCTGTCCGGCGCCGGCGCAGCCCTGACCGTAACTCAGTATGGAAGCATCAGCGGCAATGCGGCGGAGACCGGCGGCGGGGTATATGCTGCCGGAGGGAACAGCACCCTACAAGACGGCGGCTCCGTGGAGGGGAACCTTGCCCAGGACGGCGGCGGGGTGTACCTGGTGGCAGTGGAAACCGGGATAGGGCCCCGCCTGAACATCAGGGTCGGCGGCGCGGTAAAGGCCAACCAGGCGAGCCGCAACGGCGGCGGCGTCTATGTAGGCAAAAAGGCCAACCTGACCATGACCGAGACCAGCGTCATTGGGAACAGCCCCACTGAGACCGATGCGGGCAATAGCGCGACGGTAGGGGGGGGCGGCCTCTATCTGGCAGTGGACGCCACGGCAAGCCTGGAAGGGAAAGCCCGGATTACCGGGAACACCGCCCCGACCGGCAAAGGCCCGGATGCGGCCCTTGCGGCGACCCTGAATCTGAACGGCGGCGCCCTGGTGAGCGATGCGTACCTTATCAACGCTACCGGAGCCATCGGGGTTCCAGGCATCCTAACCGCGACTGTCTCGGCGAAGATTACCCCCCATGACTACGACCGCAATCAGCCGGTGCTGACCGGCGTCAATGTTGCGGCCAACTATACCAGGTTTACCCTGGCAAATCCAACCGCAGACGGAAATAACTATATGATTAGACGCACCGGGTCCCTGGTGAACGCAAGGTACACCCGATACCGGAATGCCACTACCGTGGACTATTACACGACCCTGGGGGATTTGCTGTACGATGATGGTTTCCCATCCGAGAGCAGCAGCGAAGACCCTCCCGATGAGATCCGGATAGCATCCGGGACGAGCTCCATAACCCTTGGTGCGGGTGAAGGTTTCACCATACCCGCCGGCGTCCACGTTAAGCTGGTACCGCCGTCAGAGGGCTTCACCATCAGCCGAAACGCCGCTTCAAGCACCCCGGTGTTTACCGTGAACACCGGCACTTCCCTGGCCATCGGAGGAACGACGTACGCCCTTACCCTGGACGGGGGCTCTTCCACCCATACAAGCCCATTGGTACAAGTGAACGGCGGGACCTTCACCATGGGGAACATTGCAACGCTGAAGAATAACAAACGCTCAGGCGATGGCGGCGCGGTCTCTGTCGCAAGCGGGACCTTCACCATGAGCGGGGGAACCATTGGCGGGACATCGTCGACCAAGAACACGGCGACTTACGGCGGCGCGGTCTCTGTCTCCTCAGGAGGGTCCTTCACCATGAGCGGAGGGAGCATCACCGGAAATACCGCAACGGCTAACGGCGGCGCGGTCTCTGTCTCAGGCGGGACCTTCACCCTGAGCGGGGGGACGATCACCGCGAATACGGCAACGGCTAACGGCGGCGCGGTCTCTGTCACAGCCGGGTTATTCACCCTGAGCGGGGGAACCATTGGCGGGTCATCGTCGGACAAGAACACGGCGACTTACGGCGGCGGAGTGTATGTGTCCAGCAGTGGGGAGTTCAAACTAAGCACCGGAACCATCAGCTACAATACTGCTACTTACGGCGGCGGGGTCTCCGTCTCAGGCGGGTCCTTCACCCTGAGCGGGGGGACGATCACCGCGAATACGGCAACGGCTAACGGCGGCGGGGTCTCCGTCTCAGGCGGGTCCTTCACCCTGAACACCCCGAGCTCCCAGGTCAGCATCACCGCTAATAGCGCGGACAATGGCGGCGCGGTCTCTGTCACAGGCGGGACCTTCGCCCTGAACGGAGGAATCATTGGCGGGTCATCGTCGAACAGGAACACGGCGGTTAACGGCGGCGGGGTGTATGTGTACGGCGGGGCGTTCAATCTAACCTCCGGAAGCATCAGCTACAATACTGCTACGACTAACGGCGGCGGGGTGTATATGAACATCTCCAATCCCTTAACCCTGAGCAACGGAAGCATCCACGACAATACTGCTACTAACGGCGGCGGGGTGTATAAAACCGGTAGCGGGACCTTCACCATGAATGGGGGTACATTATCCATCACCAACAATACCGCCACCGGCAGCGAGACCAATGGCGGCGGGGTGTATGTGGCCAACGGGAAGTTCGAACTAATCGCCGGAAGTATCGGCGGCAATACTGCTACTAACGGCGGCGGGGTCTCTGTGGCCAGCGAAGGGACCTTCACCATGACTGGGGGAACCATTGGCTCGACGAGGAACACGGCGACTGACAAAGGCGGCGGGGTATACGCCCGCGGGCCCTTCACTATGAGCGCCGGAACCATCAGCTCCAATACTGCTAAAGACGGCGGCGGGGTATACGCCACCACCTCGCCCTTCACTATGAGCAACACGGCGAGCATCAGCAGCAATACTGCTACTAACGACGGCGGCGGGGTGTATGCGAGTAACTTCACCCTAAACGCCGGAACTATCAGCAACAATACTGCTACTAACAACGGCGGCGGCGTGTTCAAAGCCGGGTACGATACTTTCACCATGAATGGTGGAACCATTGGCGGGTCGTCATCGTCGGCCAATAACACGGCGGCTATGGGCGCCGGGGTGTATGTGGACGCAGCGGAGTTCGAACTAAAAGCCGGAACCATCAGCTACAATACTGCTACGACTCGCGGCGGCGGGGTGTATGTGAAGACCTTTGCGACCCTCACTATGAGCGGGAGCGGGGGAACCATCAGCAACAATTCCGTCAGCGGCATTGGATCTGGCGGCGGGGTGTTTGTGGACGCCAGTGCGACCTTCACTATGAGCGCAGGAGCCATCAGCAACAATGCCATGACCCACACCTCTGTCGGGCCGTGCTATGGCGGCGGGGTGGCCGTTACTGGCATTTTCTACATGTCGGGTGGAACCATTTCCAACAACACTAACAGCAGCATCACGGGTTTGGGTAACAACTTGTTTAAGGGCCCGGACGCTATAGCAATGTACGGCACCGCAGATACCCCCAGCAGTACCTGGATCGCAGGCTCTTCAGGTAATGCTGGTTACACGAACGACACGTTACCCGTACCCGGGGCCTTGTGAGACCCTTCGGAACGGGCGCGCCGTAGGCCGTCAGGCGCCGGAAATGCCTTGGCATCGACGTTTGAACCTACGAAAAACCCCCTGCGTATGCGGGGGGGTATATAATGCTGGGAAGAAAAAGGCCGCCTGGCGCCGGAACGGTAAATTAGAAATTGGGAGGATACATGTCAGATAGCCTAAACTCACGTTGCATTATGCCAAGGAGCTTCGCTATGAAAGCAGCGCGTTTTTTTGCCCTGGCCTGCGGAGCCGCCCTCATATTTGCCGGATGCGACCTTTTTCTCAACAAGCCGGAAAAGGACGCCATTTCCGGGGCGGAATACGAGGTATGGCTGGCCAAGGCGCCCCACCTTTCGGTGCGCATGGAACTGGTTCCCGGTTCGGGTTCCGCCAATCCCCCGGCAGGGGTTATTGTACTGCCGGACAACCGGCCCAAGCTGGAAGTGCCCTTTAACGCCTCCTTTACCGTAAACCCCGGGTTCGGCTTTGTGGAATGGCAGGCTTATCGGGCTGCCGCGCCGGGCGTGAAATTAGGGGCCGAGGTGCAGTTTAGAAGCCTTAACGCCTCGGGGACCGAAGTTGAAGTGGCGGCCTTTATCAATGAAGAACTAATCATCATCCCCTTTTGCGCAACCCTGCCGGGGGTGACAGACCATAACCTGCCCAACGCCACCTTTGAGCGGCTGCCTACCAATTACCCCGTGGAGATACGGTTTAACACGCCGATTGATCCGGAAAGCCTCTCCTTCCTGACCGCAGACAACCCCCAGGGGACCATCGCCATTACCGGGAAGGCTGACCAGGGGATGACCCCGACGGCCCGGGATTTGACGGGCCAGTACGATATGCAAAAGGACCCCTCGGGGCTCTGGATACGCCTGGAGCCGGTACGGTACGGCCTCGCCCTTTCTAATAACAATATTACTATAGAACTGGGGACCGGCATACGCAGCAGGGACTATCCCATATATATGGTGGAAAGCCGGGCCCTTAGCTACGGGGCTGGGGACGGCCCGGACCTGAACTTCCCGGTGGTTGACAGCAGGCTTATCAAGGGAGCCTTGGGCCTTGAGGAGGATGATGTCTTTTTCTCCGGGAAAACCATTAGCTATGACAACATCGGGCGGGTCTGGCCGGCCGGATTTCTTCTGAAAAGCGATCAAGCGGGGCAGCGGACCGTGTACCTGTTTTTTGACGCCTATAAAACCTCGGCAATGATAAAGGACATTACCATCACCGAGGAACGGGTTATGGATATCGTAGGCCGTGCGGTGACCGCTGAGATTCTGCCCGCTCCGGCCTACCCCAACGAGAATTTGCGGAACGCCGATTCCCCCCTGGCCTGGAAATACGCCCAGGAATTCCAAAAGACGCCCTTTGTTGTCGCCCACACGGTGCAGACTGTTAAGGAAGGGGTCATCCGGTTTTATATACAGCCCCGGGATTCTTTCGGGATTGGGTACAGCTATGCGGATGCCCAGTCCCGGAGCCTGTATGTAGAGGCCCTCCTGGACCTGCCCCCTGACCCGGTGACCGGGATTGGGGGCGTGTATAACCGTATTGACGGGACTATCACCCTGACCTGGGCCGATCCGGCGAATGTGGACCTGGATTACATCGACATAAGCTGGGCCGGGGGTACAGCAAAAGCGAAGGCGGGGGAACAGCGGGCGGTCCTGGCCGATATGGTTTCCGGGTCCTATGGCTTTACGATTGCCGCAGTGGACAGGGGAGGGAACCGCAGCCCGGCTGAGGAGTTCGCTTTTAACGCAGATTCCACGATCCCCAGCCCGGTAACCGGGCTTAGCGGGTATTACAATAAGGATACCCAGAGCATGGTCCTTTCCTGGACTAACCCCCAGGACCCGGAAGTGGAAACTATCGAGATAAGCTGGGCCGGCATGGCCGCCGGCGCAACGAGCATAGCCAAAAGCGGCCTAAGCCAAGGCTATGCCATACCCAACATACTCCCCGCCAACGGCGCGGCCTATACGGTAACGGTCAAGACGGCCAATACCCTGAAAAAATCCGGCGGGGCTTCGGTAAACATATACCCGGACATCACGCCGCCTGGGCCCCTTACGGTTGGCGCTTTTTATGACAAAGGCTCCAGGACTATCATGCTTAGCTGGGCCGATCCGGCGGATACGGATTTGCAGGAGATACTCCTGGAATGGGGGATCAGCGGGGCGGGCATTGCGGGAACAGAGCGGGTAGGCCGGGGGCAGGGATCCTACGTTATTACCGAGGCTGTTTCGGACAGCCGGGGCTATACGGTGCGGGCCTACGCGTTTGACCGCGCGGGAAACCAATCTGCGGGGAAAACCCTGCAGGTGGAAACCGACACCACCCCGCCCGGCGCCGTATGGGGCCTGGCAGGTTCCTATGACCGGGAGGCGCAGCAGATTACCGTTGCCTGGACCGATCCGGTGGACGCTGACTTGAAAGAGATCCGCCTTGGCTGGCAGGCGGAAAACGGGGCTTTGACAACCCTTACCCTGGGCAAAGGGGTAGGCGCCTATACCATTAATTCAGTGGGCTATAACAGCGGGGAATACAGTATTACCGTTACTGCGGCAGACCAGGCCGGGAATGCGGGGAAGAGCGAGACGGTAAATGTGCGGACCGACAACCGGCCCGCCACGCCGGGTAGTATTGCTGCGGTTAATACCCTTAATTCCAAGGAACTTTTGGTAAGTTGGAACAAGGCAAGCGGGGCCACCGGCTACGATCTGCGCTACGGTCTTTCAAGCAGCGGCAGCGGCGCTGTAGTGGTGGGCATTGATGGGGGAACGACCCTCAGCAAAACCCTGAGCGGCCTGAGCGATGGGGCTGCCTACTATGTGTGGGTCCGGGCAAAAGACGGGACCGTACTGGGGGACTACAATACAACGCCGGTCACCGGGACGCCGAAAAACAACAATGCTGCCCTGGGCAGCCTTAGCATAAAAGGGGCGGCTTTGAGCCCTGCCTTTGCGGCGGATACTACGAAATACACGGCAATACTTCCGGCGGGTAGCAGCGAGGTCACTGTTGATGCGGCAGCGGAGGACAGCAATGCGGCGGTTTCTTACGGATTTGACGGCGGTTTTTTGAGCAGCGCTGCGAATTTCAAGACTATCAACCCCGGCGCTGTGGTACAAGCCCGGGTGTCGGTGACGGCGCAAAACGGCGCAACTACCAAAACCTACACCATAACTGTAACCCGCTTACAGCAGGCGGATATAGTCATCGGCGGACCCCAAAACCCCATTAGCGTAAGCCCCGAAACGGCCAAGATAAGCTGGCGCGGCGGGGCGAAGGCCTTTACGGTGAAGGGAACCGGACCCAGAGACGCTATACAGTGGTACGTGGACGGCGTACCGAAGCGCGACGCAACCGGTGATTCCGTTACCATCGTCGCCAGTGATTACCTGGCGACGGAACACACCCTTATGGTGAAGGTGATAACAGCAGCCGGGGTTTTGTATACCCGGGAATTGAAATTTACGGTTACCCAGTAAAGAGGAAGGATCGCCATGAACATATACGGGAAAAACGGTACTAAAATAGCAATCGTGTTGGCAGCCTTGCTGGCAGCGGGCCTCATCCTGGGCTCCTGCGCCAACGCCCTGGGCCCGGAAAACACGCCCGTCCTGGAATCTGCAACCCAGTTTCCCGCGCAGGGGATGGGGCGGCTGCAAATCTCCCTGGAACTTCCCTCTGATACGGATCTCCCGTCCCGGACGATCTTCCCCGAAAACCAGTTTACCAGGTATGAGCTGTCCTTTGCGGAAACCGGCGGACCCGGCGCCTATACCCATGGGGATGAAGAATTGACCAGCGCAAGGGCCTCCGTGGACCTGCCCCCGGGAACCTGGACCATCACGGTGAAAGCCTATGCAGGCGCTGAGAGGGACATCCTCTCCGGAACCGGAACTGCCACAAACGTGGTGGTGAGCGCCGGCTCCGCAGCATCGGCGCCAATCACCCTTGGCAGGTATACTGAAAGCGCTGTAAGCGGCAAACTCAGTTGGAACATCACCTTACCTTCCGGCGGAACCTATGCGGATAATACCCTTACGGCGCTTGCTAAAGACGGGAATAATCTTACTGCGGGCCTTTTTGCGGATCCGATTAACCTGAGCGATCAATCCTCGTTGCTGGATTTGGACGGGAAGGAAATTGCGCCGGGGGAATACCTGGTGAAGCTGAGCATAAAAAGCGCCGCCGGGCCGGTCGCAACCTGGCTGGAGAGCGTCCATATTTATCCCGGACAGACCACCCACATCAGCCCGATTTTTAGCGCGGAGGCTTTCAGCGTCCAGGTTCCCGTGTATGGAGTGGTTACTAGTACCGGCAGCCTCAGCTTTACTTCAAAGACCGTGGAGGCTTTTAGCGAAGCCGACTATACGGCCCGCAATTTTAACGCCCCCCTCGATGTCAGCGTCGTTGACGCCCAAGGTTACGTCCTGTTTATTCCCGCAACGGTTCCCAAGGTGTACCTGCGCCTAACGGCTCTGGTGGATAGTAAGATCATCTACAAAGTGTACCCGGATGCGCTTCTCGTGGGCGCCGCCGCCGGCCCGAGAAACAAGCCCTTGCCCGCGGCGGCCTATGGCATTACCACGAACACCCCCGAGAATGGAACCATTACGGCCCCCTCCGCAGCCTTTGAGGGCGAACCGGTTGCCGTGACGGTAGAGCCGGACCCCAATTATTTGTTGCAAGGGGGGTCCCTGACGTACAACTCAACCGCATTCACCGATACCTTCACCATGCCCGGCGAGGCCATAACCATAACGGCGACCTTCCTGTCAAGCTCCGGCATGGCGGCATCAGTGAACGGCGCCGCCTATGACACCCTGAGCAAAGCCTTTGACGCCGTGAACCGGGCGGAAACCGGCAGCCTCCTGGCGGGAACCCAGAGCAAGCCCGTGGTAATCACCCTGTTGAAGAACGCGGACATAGGCGCCGCAGCCAACTGCATAACCCTTGACACGGGCAGGTATGTCCAGCTGATCAGCAACAACAGCAGCGGGCTTACCATCAAACTGACCACCAACGATGTAGGCTCCATCTTCACCGTGGCGACCGGCGCCGGCCTCACCCTGGGGGACGGGATCAACCCCCTCACCCTGGACGGCGGCGCGGCATCCACCCCCATCTGCACCAACACTGACGCCCTGGTAACGGTGACCGGTTCCCTGACCATCAAGGCCGGGGCCATCGTGCAGAACAATAGGAACACAACCGCGACCACCTCAGCTTACGGCGGCGGCGTGCGGGTAAACGGAACCGGGACCATGCTCCTGGAAGGAACCATCAAGCAGAACAGCAGCGATAGTGGCGGCGGCATCTACCTGGATGCGGGCAGCGCCCTGACCATCCAGGGCAGCGCCCAGGTGTTCTCCAACAACGAAGTATATCTTGCCGCCACAAGCGCAAAGATAAGCATGGGGGATAGCCTTACCCAGGCCGCCGTGGCGGTGATTAAACCCGCCGTATATGCCGACTGGGAGACGACGCCGCTGATCACCGGCGATGTGAACTTGTTCGCGGACCACTACACCCAGTTTACGGTGAGCCCCGAGCCCAGCCACAACTGGAAGATAAGCCCCAATGCCACCCCGGTGGGCGCCCTGATGGACGCCCAGTTCATCGTTACCTACAATACCCGGTTGATAGGCTACTACAAAACCCTCGCCACTGCGCTGAGCGGCATCACCGCCGCCGGCTCTGCAGGCAGCATAAACGAACCCATTATCATCACCATGTATACGAATACCAGTCTTGCCAGCGACGGTGACGCTATGACAATCAGCGGGGATTCCTTTATTCAACTGATTCCCGGCAACCAGGATGGCGTCACCATCAGTCGGGCATACAGTTCGTCAACTAAACCGGTCTTTACGGTGGCTGCCGGCTCCCGGTTAACCCTGGGGGTGGATGGGGGAACCATCCCCCTGATCATAGACGGCACGTCAAAGACCACCACGGCCGCATTGATTGGGGTGGTGGGAACCCTGATCATGAACGGGGGAACCATCAGAGGCAATACTGGCTCCACCACCGCCAACGGCGGCGGGGTGTATATGACCAACGGGACCTTCACCATGAACGGGGGAACTATCTCCGGCAATAGATTCAACAACGGCGGCGGGGTGTATATGACCAGCGGGACCTTCACCATGAACGGGGGAACCATCACCGACAATAGCTCCAACAGTAAAGGCGGCGGTGTGTATGTGGCCGGCGGGATCTTCACCATGACTGGGGGAATCATCAGCGGCAATCGCTCCAGCAGCGACGGCGGCGGGGTGTATGTGGACGGCGGGACCTTCACCATGGGCGTGGGAGGGGAAACTATCACCGGCAACACCGCCTACAAGGGCGGCGGCGGGGTGTATGTGACCGGCGATAAGACCTTCACCATGAACGGGGGAACCATCACCGTCAACAACGGCTCCGACGGCGGCGGGGTGTATGCGAGTACGGACTTCGCCATGAACGGGGGAATTATCACCGCCAACGATGGCGTCAGCGGCGGCGGAGTGTATACGAGCAAGAGCTTCACCTTGAATACGGGAGCCATCACCGGCAACAACGGCTTCGACGGCGCCGGGGTGTATGTGAACGCCGGGGACTTCAACATAAAAGGGGGAACCATCAACCGCAATAGAGCAGACAACAACGGCGGCGGGGTGTATATGAGCGGAGGGAACTCCGAAATGAGATTGGGAGAAATCCGCGACAATACCTGCAACAACGACGGCGGCGGGGTGTTTATTAGTTACGGTGCACGCTTCAGCATGGTCACTGGAACCTTCAACCGCAATAGAGCAGGCAACGACGGCGGCGGGGTGTATGTGGCCGGCGTGTTCGCCTGGGATGTTGGGCAGGGAAGCGGAACCATTGCTGCCGACCAGATTGCCGGCCGTTTTGGCAAAGTCATGTATAAGACTCAATACGGTACGGCAAAGTATTCACAGGTCTTAGATATCCCACTCGAAGGCATAAACACCCCTGACAAGTATAGGGACTTCGTGCTGCCGCCGGTATAAATTAAGGGGAAGAAACCGGCGCCTGCGGGGCTCCCCTGGAGTACGGGGGGTTCCCCCGCAAGCCGTGGGAGGGAAAACGGCGCCTGGCGCCGGGGCCATGAAATTGAACCCGGAAATAGGAGTTTTTGAATGAAAAGAGCATTATTTCTCAGCACGGTGTTGATTTTTACCTTGGCGGGTCTTGCCTTTGGGGCGGATACCTTCACGGTGAAAAGCTTTTCCGGAAAAGTGGACCAGCTGGAGCCTTCCGGCCAGTGGGTTTCTGTTTCTGTAGGGGGAACCCTCAGTGCATCAACCACGGTGAAACTCGGGCTTAATTCTATCCTGGTTGTCGTGCAGGGTGACCAGGAGTCGACCATCCGGGCGGCCCGCCAGGGCACCTTGGAAAGCCTACTGAGCGCCGGAACCGGGGGCGGCAAGATTTCTGTAGGGGGAACGGTGACCAATTCCACGGTGGAGGGAAATGCCCAGGGAGTATCCAATATTCCCACCGCTACTTCCCGGGCAGGCGATACAGCCGCCGACCTGGACTGGGTTAAATAGGCACCTGGTGCCGAAGAAAAGGCAAGGTCACAGTAAAAGGATGAAAACAGACATGATATCTCGGCAGTATAAAGCCATCTTTTTCCTCCTGTTCCTGGCCTTTGGCCGGTTCGCCCGGCTTCCGGCCCTGGATTTTACCCTGCGGCCCCGGCCCTTCCTGCTTATCCCTCAGGGCGAAGTAGCCGACCTCTATGCCATGGGCTACGGGGGGGATCTGCTTTTTGACCTGGATGTTTCCAGCATCCTTACCAATCCCTGGGGGCTCGGGTATTCCCTGGGCCTGGAAGGGGCTTTTATCTACGCAGATCTTGCCCAGGGGGCGGAGGGGGATATCCAGATCTATTCCGCCGGGGCGGGGGCGCGGCTTTTCGGCTATCCTCTTTCCCGGCTTGCCCTTTCCCTGGACGGGGCTTTTGGGCTTTCCCAGGCTATTCAGCATTATGGGCACCAGGAAGACGGCAGCGCCGCCTCCTGGTACTGGCGGGCCGGGGCGGAGGCGGGGTTCCGCTTTGCCCCGTTTTTCACCTTTGCCCTGAACGGCGGCTACCGGTATTACCATAACGAGCGCCGGGACGGAGCCCTGTACCAGGGGCTCTACGCTGGGCTTACGTTTCAGTTTACCCTTTCTACCAAAAAAGCTGCGGGTTTACGTCTGGAACTGATCCAGGAAGAGCCTGTATACCCGTTGTTCCTGTCCCTCTACCAGCGGAACGGCGCAGGGACCCTCAGGATTAGTAATTATGAAACGGCAGAGATACGGAATGTGCGGGTGAGTTTCCGGGCGGGGCAGTATACATCATCGGAGATCAGCTGCGGGAATATCGGCTTTATCGGCCGGGGCCGCCATGCAGAACTGCCCCTGTATGCGGATTTTTCCCCGGCGCTGCTTAACTTTACTGAGGACGGCCGTATCCTGGGGGAAGTGGTGATCCGCTATACCTTCCTGGGCTCGGAGCGGACAGCGGTCATCAGTAGTACTGTGCGGGTGGTAAACCGCAATGCCTACCGCTGGGGGGATAACGCAAGCCTGGCGGCCTTTGTATCCCCCACCGCGCCGGCGCCCCTGGAGTACGCCAAGTATGTGGTGGGCCTGGCCCGGAGCAAGCGGCGCACCGGCTTAAATCAGAATATGCAGTTTTCCCTCTGGCTCTACGAGGGCCTTCTGACCGCAGGGCTCAGGCAGAGCGCCGGCTCTAACAGGGTTACTGACATTGATAGCATCCAGTTCCCCTCGGAGACCCTGGCTTTCCGTTCCGGGAACGCCGTGGATATTGGTCTGCTCTACGCCAATACCCTGGAATCCTCAGGCATTCCCGCCGCGATTATACCCCTGGAGGATGATTTTATGGTCCTCTATTCCTTAGGTATAAGCCAGGCTGCCGCGGACAGTCTTTTTACCAATATAGAAAATCTTTTGGTTATCAATGATGAAATGTGGATGCCCCTTTCCATGGCGAATTTCAATAACGGCTTTATGAACAGTTGGGAAGGGGGAAGCAAACGGTTGAACCAGGCCTTTGAAGCCGGGGAGGCCCTTGATTTTATCAGGTTTGCCGATGCCTGGGCGGCCTATCCTCCGGTGGTTCCCCCGGTGGAGGCTCAGAGCGCCCGGCCGGAGGAAGGGGCCTTAAACCGCCGGGTGGACACCGCCTTTGGCATATACATTGCCACTGAGCTTGAGCCTAAGATAGGGGCCCTGGAAGCCCAGCTCGGCGCCAATCCTGGGGCTGCATCATTTAACCAGTTGGGCTTACTATTACTGCGGGCCAACCGCCCGGAAGATGCAAAGCCGGTTTTTGAACAGGCCGCTTCGTACGGCTCTGCGGCGGGGATGGTCAACCGGGGAAACCTTTCCCTGCTTGACAAGGATTTTACCGGGGCGGAAGCCTGGTTCACCCAGGCCCTGGGGCTGAACCCGGAAAACGCCGCAGCGAAAAACGGCCTGGCCCAGATGGCCCTGCAGCGGGGAGAGTAGGGTGGTGCGCCTTGCAACGCCGGCTTTAGTCGGCCCGACTTTAGTCGGCAAGTTCCCCGCGCTACTTGCAACGCAGTTCCCCGCGCACAAACGCTGCCGGATTTTCCCTGTGCTTATCGCCTTTTTGCTGCTTAGCGCTGCCGCCGCCTATGGCGAAAACAGCATTGCCCTGCGGCTTTCCCCGGGCGCCGCCATTCCCTTGGGGGATAGCGTCTTTGTGCCCGGTTTCGGGGCCGCAGGCCTGGCGGAGTGGGCGTTCAGCCTGAAGCCCCAAAGCCGGTTTTTTTCGGGCCTACGGCTGGGGGGTGGGTTTTTCCAAATTGCCGTGGAAACCGGGTCCCCTATTGTTTTTACCCAGGGGAAGCTGGGGCTTTTTTTCCAGTGGCGCGCCCTGGACCGGCTCTCCCTCTGGGTGGAAGGAAACGGGGGTATCTTTACCTACAACTACTCCTGGGATGATACCGCCGACACCCGGCTGCGCCTGGGAGGGAGCCTGGGGGCGGATTTTCATCTTACCCCGGCTATAGCCCTCTATGCCGCCGCAGATTACAACTGGCACAGTATTACTCCCGACAGTTCCCTCACTACCCTGGGCATTAACCTGGGAGTACGCCTTGATCTGTTAGAATTACTGCGCAAGGAGACAAGGGTTGCCGGGGAAAAGAAAACCCAGGAGTCGGTATTTCCCGTTTCTTACGCCTGGTACGAAAATAACCCCCTAGCTTCCGTGCGGGTCACCAACCAGGAACCCACCGCTATAAACGATGTGCAGCTTTCTTTTTACCTGGAGCGGTACATGGGGCAGCCCACCCTGTTTTATACCATACCCCTTCTCAAGCCCGGGGAGTCTGTGGAGGTCCCGGTCACCGCCCTGTTTAATGAAGCCATGATGGACCTGACGGAGAACATCACCGCCAATGCGTCCCTGCGTATTGATTATCGGGCGCTGAGCCAGGTTAAGCAGGCGGAACTGCCCTTGCAAATGCCCATCTACCACCGGAACGCCATGAGCTGGGACGATGACCGCCGGGCCGCATCTTTTGTGTCATCCCAGGACCCGGCGGCAAAATTCTTTGCCCGGCATGTGCAGTCCATCACCGATACCCGGCTCAGGCCCTTTAAGGGCTCCCCGGAGCGTATCCCCCGGAATATCCAATACGCCCTGGGCCTCTTTGAGGCCCTCAAGGTCTACGGCATCAATTATGTCATTGATCCCTCAAGCTCCTATATTGAACTGTCGGAAAACGCAAGCAGCCTGGATACCCTGAACTATCCCTACCAGACCCTGTACTACCGGGGCGGGGACTGCGATGACCTGTCTATCCTGTTCTGTTCAATGCTGGAAGTATTGGGCATAGACACGGCGTTTATAACCATACCGGGACATATCTATATGGCCTTTGATTCAGGGCTCACCGAAGAAGAAGGGCGGGAACAATTTTTTCTCCCCGATGATTTGATTTACCAGGGGGGAAAAGCCTGGGTTCCCCTGGAGATAACCCAGACCGCCGCGCCCTTTTATCAGGCCTGGCGGACCGGGGCGCAGGAATGGCGGGACGCCGGATCAGAAGGCAGCTTCTTCCCCATGCAGGAATCCTGGGCCCGCTATAAGCCGGTAAGCGTCAGTGATGCTGCGGACAAGATGCCCGAGCTGCCCGATGAGGACAGCCTTATTGACGCCATCGAGGAATCCCTGAACATCTATGCCGGGTTTCTTATACGCCCCCGGACCCGGGAACTGGAAGGGCAGATCGCGGCCTCTTCATCGGGGATCGCCATGGTGCGGCGGAACGACTTGGGCGGCTTGTACGGAAAGACCGGGATGCTCCTCAATGCAGAAACCGAACTAAGCCGCATACCCTCAAACGCCCCGGTGGCGCTCAACCTGGGAAACATAGCTTTTGTGCGGGGCCACTATGATGACGCCGAAAGCCTGTACCGGGAAAGCCTGGAGCGGGAACCGGAAAACATCCTGGCCCGGCTCGGTCTGGCCCGGACCTGCTATGAGCAGGGGGACTATGCCGGGGCGGAACGGGAGTACCGGTATTTACAGGAAGCCAACCCGGAACTGGCGGAACAGTATCCCTACCTGGGAATCTGGCGGGAAACCCTGGGACAGCCCCTGAGCTACTCGGACCGCCTGGTAACAACCCTGTGGATGGATGCCCAATGGCAGCTGGAAACGAACAGAATAGCTGCGGAGGCTGCGGAAACGGAGTGGCTTACGGAGGCGGAGCAGACTGCGGTGGAGCAGGAAGAAGAATCACCCGCCCTGGCCGCCTTCTACCGGGTTGTCTATGGCGACAGCTTAGTTCGCATTGCCCAGCGGGGTTACATCTACGGCGATTGGAAACAGTGGAGACGTATTTATGAAGCCAACAAGGCCGCGTTCCCCCGCCGGGGCGATCCGGATTTCATACTGCCCGGTATGATCCTGCGTATCCCGTCAATCAACGGAGAGAAGCGCAGCGGGACATGGTAAGACGCCAACAGTATGGTGACTGAATAGCCGCCTTTAGCTATGGCCCATAGCCGGTATCCCGCTCTCGCAGGGCACGGCGCTCTGGCATTTACCGCACCCGTAGCGGGGCCGGTGTTTTTCCTTGGTACGATCCAGAAATGCCGAGCAAAGGGGATGATTTTTTCCTTCCTCCAAAGTAATGGCCCCCGCAGGACAGTTCCGGACGCAGGCGCCGCAGCGGGTACAGTAATCGCTGATCCCCGAATAGGGCCGTACCGTAGGCGCAAACTGCGCATCGCTAATAAAACTGGCGAGACGCCCGGAGATGCCCTTTGGGGTGATCAGTCCCCGGGAAAGGCCGAAGGTTCCCAGGCCGCATACATGGGCTACATGGCGTTCCGACCAGTTGCTGGTGTAGAAATCCTGACGAGTATTGTCCCTGATTGCCGGGTTTCCAGTCTTAAAACGGGGATCGAAACAGGGGATGGCGCAGGAAAATCCTGAGTCTTTCAGAAAGGCTGCGGTGTACCGGCAGAGTTCTTCAATAAAAGCCTGGCCCTCTATCCTAGCCTGGAGCCATTCATCGGCAGGCCATTCCATGGTTTGGCGATTCGCCTTTTTTACCGCCTCTGAGTGGGGAAAAAAGACCGATACCACGGTCCGGGCGCCGCTCAGCCATTCCCGGGGCAGCAGAAAATGATCCCCGATTACCCCAGGCTTTTTCAGCTCCCCAAAATAGGGATCATCCGCCGCCGCAAAACCCAGGACAGGCTCCTCAAAGAAGGGCATCCCCGCCAGTTCCGGCCTGAGGGCAGCCTCCGGTTTTAGCCGGTTGCCCGAACTCGTTTTTACCTGGTCCCTGATAAGGGCAATAAAGTCACCGTTCTCCATGGTTTTCCCCCGGGTTTCCCTCAAAAAGCTGTTTCCTCAGGGAACTCTCCGCCTGAATGAAGTCGGCGCTGGAAGTTCCGAGCTATGTTGATTTTCGGTCATATTTCCGGTTCTTTTCAAGTATCTGCGCAGCCTGCCGAAATATAGCTTGACAAAATGTAATACATTTCATATTATATGATAGGAAACAGAATGAATTTTGAATGGGATTCGGAGAAGGACGTAAAAAACGTCAAAATTCATAAATTGTCTTTCTCCACCGCAAAATTGGTTTTTAATGATCCGGAACGTATGGAACGCTTTGACCGGAACCATAGTGACCATGAAGCGCGTTACCAGACTTTGGGTATGGTTGATGAGGTGCTTTTTGTGGTGTATACGGAACGGGATGACATTACCCGTATTATAAGCGCCCGATTAGCGGATAAGGATGAACGGAGGATTTATTATGGCAATAGTAAGGGAGACTTTGCAGGGTGGACAAAAGCCGACTAAAGAGCAGATAGATGAAATCAGAAATGCCGCAAAATATCCAGTTGTATATAATGAAGTCAGTCCTAAATTGACCGCCGGGGAATTGGCGGAATTTCGCAGGGTATCGGAAATCAACGCCGCTGAACGGGAACGGGTCATGTGTTCCATTCGGCTTCAAAAAAGGACCCTGGATTGGTGGAAGTCTCTGGGAGAAGGTTATACTGCCGTTATGGCCCGGCTTCTGGATGAAGCCCGGAATTACCCGGATTTAATCAAAAAGTGTCTTTAGGGCGCCATAAAAACCCGGTTAGTTTTTAGAGAGTCCCTGGAAGGCAGCTATCATCCCCATGAATGGTATCCGTCTAAACCTGCTTCTGCAGGAAGGCGATAATATCTGCGCCCCCCGGAGGGCAGCCTTTCAAAGAAGCATCGCATGAAAGAGTACAGCGGCCTATTCCGAGTTTTCCCGGTTTTCCCTTAAAGCCCTGGCCTATGCAGATCTTTCCCTTAATGCGATTCAGTTCATTATGGTTCATCCGGGAAAGGGCAAAGATGAGGTTGGCGTAACAGGCGCTGCATGCCTGATCTTCCTCTATAAAAGAAGCGTATTGCCGCGCCTTGCCCGATGGTGTTGTCTCTATTGCCGATGAAGGGGGTGAAAGTTCCCGGATCACCGCCTTTGCCGGGTCCCCGCATCCTACCCCAAGGCCCTCGGCCAAACCTATGTAGGGGATCTCCTCGGGTCGGTAGCCCATCTGGGAGGCGGTCCAGGCATCGCAGAGCACCGGGTCCCGGGCGGCGTAAAGCTTTCCTGAATATACCGGGTTTCCCCCTTCCTCAAAATCCAGGTCCCCGCATATCCCGTCCACCAGGATAAAGTCGTTTTTAGCCACCGTATTCAGGTGGGCTATGGGTTTATCGAGCCCCAGGGTATGGAAACGCCGTTTTTCCTTGTCCGGCATGATGCCCTTGTTGTTTTTCAGTGCGCAGGTCATAAGGGTCTGGCAGTGGCCCTTCATCACCGGCAGGTTGATCATAAAATCCACCCCCATGGCGCTGTCACAGATTTCAATCTTCATCCCCTTACAATCATAGGGCTTGGAAGAATCAAGCTGGGTGTCGATAAGTTCCACTCCGGTTTCCTGGGCAAGTTTGGTGTAGCCGCAGCAGGGAAAGGCTTCCCCGGTCCGGGCGCCTACCCAGGAACCTTCCAGGATTACCAGGTTTTGGAACCCATTTTTCTGTAAATATCGGATAAGCCCCCGGGCAATCTCCGGATGGGTAGTGGCTCCATCTGCTGCCGGACGGGCCACTACCAGATTCGGTTTTAGCCCGATTCGGCGGTCCCTGTCCCGGATAAGGTCCGCCAGATCCGCCGCTTCCGCCAGGGAGAAGGCCATTTCCTCAATTTTTTTGCCGTAGATCACTAAAATTTCGTTCTTTTCCATTCCCAATCTTCTTTTTCCTTCTTTTCAAGGGTCTCTGCATCGAAAAATAACACATTTTTTCATAAAATACATAATAAATGTACCTAAGCGTTGACATTCCTTTTACAGAAGCATAAGCTAAAAATATGAATATATCTACTTATACGATTAAACCGAAACTTCCTAATTCCCTTAAGCCTTTGGAAGAGCTTGCCCGCAATCTCTGGCTTTCCTGGAATTTCGACGCAGTTCAGCTCTATATCAGGCTGGATTACGATGTCTGGCTACAATCCCAGCAAAGTCCCGTCCGGACCTTGGGTATGGTCAGCCAGGAACGGCTGGCGGAAGTTGCCAAGGATGATTCGTATCTTTCCGCACTTAACGAGGTTTACGGTCGTTTTTTGAAGTATAAAAAAGGCGAAACCTGGTATAGGGGTTCACGGAAGGATGTGGTTGCCTATTTCTCCATGGAATACGGCATGGATGTGTCCCTGCCCATCTATTCAGGCGGCCTGGGTATGCTTTCCGGGGACCACATGAAAACCTCCTCCGACATGGGGCTGCCTCTGGTGGGCATCGGCCTCCTGTATCGGCAGGGCTATTTTAAGCAATACCTCAATGCCGATGGGTTTCAGCAGGAAACCTACCCGGAAAACGACTGGTATAACATGCCCGTGGAGCGGAAAAACGACAAAAACGGTAATCCTTTGAAAATTTCCGTAGATCTGGCGGGCCGTGTGGCGGTAGCCCAGATCTGGGAGGTCAAAGTAGGCCGCAGTTTCTTGTATCTGCTGGATACTAATATTGAAGAAAACGCCCAGGATTTCCGGAACATTACCTCCGCCCTCTATGGCGGGGACAAAGAAACTCGGATTCAGCAGGAAATACTCCTGGGTATCGGGGGCATACGGGCACTCCGGGCCCTGGGGATCAACCCTGCGGCTACCCACATGAACGAAGGCCATGCGGCTTTCCTGGGCCTGGAACGGGTCCGGGAAATCATGGTGGAAAAGCACTTTAACTTTGACGAAGCCCGGGAAGTGGTGTGGCCTACCAATATCTTTACCACCCATACCCCGGTTCCTGCGGGAAACGAGCGCTTTGATATCGGCCTTATCGAAAAATATTTCCGGCCCTGGACCCAAACCCTGGGCATTTCCTGGAAGGATTTCCTGGGCCTCGGCCGGGAACGGGTCTACGATGACCACGAGCCGTTCTGCATGACCGTCCTGGCTCTGAAAATGGCCGCCTATGCCAACGGGGTTTCCAAGCTCCACGGCGAGGTTTCCCGGATTATGTGGAAGGGTCTCTGGCCCAACCTTCCCCTGGAAGAAATACCTATCAGCCATGTAACCAACGGGGTGCATCCCCGGACCTGGGTTTCCAATAACATGACCGACCTCTTGGATCGGTATTTTGGCACCCACTTTAATGATGAACCTACAGATTTAGCAATCTGGGACCGCATGGACCGCATCTCCGATGAGGAACTATGGCGCACCCATGAGAGGCGCCGTGAACGGTTGGTTGCCTTTGCCCGGGACCGGATCAGGCAGAACCTCAAGCGCAACGGCGCAGTGGAACGGCGTATCCAGAAAGCTGAAGACGCCCTTTCTCCCTACGTGCTGACCCTGGCTTTTGCCCGCCGTTTCGCCACCTATAAGCGGGGTAACCTGCTGCTTCGTGACCCGGACCGGCTGCTTCGTCTCCTCAGGGACAAGGATCGGCCCATACAGCTGATTTTTGCCGGTAAAGCCCATCCCATGGACATGCCCGGCAAGGAACTGATTAAAGAGATCATCCACTTTGCGGAACACCACGATGTGGAAAGCCGGATCATTTTCCTGGAAAATTACGACATGACCATGGGCCACTACCTCACCGCCGGTGCAGACGTATGGCTCAATACCCCCCGCCGCCCTCTGGAAGCCTCGGGCACCAGCGGTATGAAGGCCTCCATGAACGGGGTCCTCAACTGCTCCATCCTGGACGGCTGGTGGGACGAAGCCTACAACCCCGAAGTGGGCTGGGCCATAGGCCGGGGCGAAGAATACGAGGATACAAAATTGCAGGACGAAGTGGAGAGCAAGGCCCTCTACGATCTCCTGGAACGGGAGATAATCCCCCTGTTCTACCAGCGCGGTCGTGACGGCCTGCCCCGTGAATGGATCAAGATGATGAAGACCTGTATGAAGGAAATCGGTCATTCCATGTCCAGCCATCGTATGCTCATGGATTATTCCAACAAGTTCTACTTCCCGGCCCTGAAGAACTACCGCCGCCTGGTCAAAGACGACTATACCGAGGCTAAATCCTTGGCAGCCTATATGACCAAGCTCCACCAGTCCTGGGACTCCCTGAAGATCAACAAGGTTGAATCCAACTCCAAACCGGTGATGCAGCGGGGGGATTCCCTCACTGTAAGCGCCACCATAGAGCTGGGCGCCCTGAAGCCCGAAGACGTTCTGGTAGAGCTGTACCACGGTACCGTATCCAACCAGGGCAACGATATTACCAATGCCCGGCGTACAGAAATGAAACCCTTAGGCCAGCAAGGCAACAGCTACCAGTATCAGGTGCGTATCGAATGCGCCGACACCGGCCAGCAGGGCCACACGGTCCGCATACTACCCAAGCATGAGGCTTTGGTCCATCCATATCGGACCGGGCTGATTAAGTGGGCGTAGACTTTGTAAAAGCCTTCGGGCTTTTACAAAGTCTATTGGAGTTTTAACCTTTGGTTAAAACTCCAGGGTTTAGACGAAAGCAGAGGGCCGGGGGAGTGATCCTCCGGCTTTTTTTTAGGGATAGCGGGGGGCATAGTTATGGCAAGCGTCCGGTTGCCGGTCGAGATTGAGCAAAAACTTGCGGCTGTTTCAAAAATTAGAAATAGGCCTAAATCGGATTTGATTAGAGAGGCCCTTGAATTTTTTTCGCCCGGGAGGAAAACGAAAAAGATTCTTATGAAATCGGGAAGGCCTATTTTGGTAAATTCGGCAGTGAAAACGGCGGGTTATCAAGTAATTACAAAAAAATTCTAAAGGAAAAGCTGTCGCAGAAAAAACTCGGAGTTAGTGAGTAATTTTCAAAAATATACCATTTTCCATGAATCCTCCCTTGACAGGCTGTTATATAGGTATTATTATACTACCTGGTAATATTATAATACCATTAGTCGCCATGATCCAAACCCTGGGGGGAATTATGCCAAAGATAATTGGAATATCAGGAAGCCCAATACCTGACAGCAATACCGATAGATTGATAAAACATATTTTGGAAGAAAGCGTAATAGAAAACGAATGGGAAGCTGAGTTTGTCAAATTGAGCAGTATAACTGTGGCGCCTTGCAGGGCGTGTAAACGTTGTGTTGAGGATAATATTTGTAAAGTGGCTGACGATTTTCCCGCTTTAGCGGAAAAGCTTCGTCTCGCAGATGCTGTTGTAATTGGCGGTTACATCCCCTATGGGATGCTGGATGCGTTTACCAAGGCGTTTCTTGAAAGGCTCTGGTCAATGCGGCACGTTCACAATTTGAACAAGGACAAAGTATTTATTACAGTTATATCCGGCTTGTCAAAACAGGGGCGTGAAACAGCATTACGCTTGATGGCCGTGGAGCTTAAAATGGAAAGAGTCCGGCATATAGCTGAACTTCAGATTGAGGGCAATGTCCCCTGTCTCACCTGCGGACATGGGGACAATTGTTGGGGCAGCGGTGTCCCCCGCCATTATCCGGGTGCAAAGGCATCCGCTGATTTGTGTGTTGCGGTTGAAAATCAGGCTGTTTGGGGAGAAGCGTCTAAAATTGCTGAAATGGTCCGTGGTCTTGGAAATCGATCAAGTTAGAACCCCAAGGTCTTGACCATGTATGCCTGGCCATGCCAAGCATACATGGTTACCGGAATTTATCAATTATATGAAAATATTTTTAATGGTAGTATTGTTGATTTTTTGACTATCTTGTAAATCTTCGCTTAACAGAAGCGTACATTCGCATTTTAAAGCTGAAGCAATAACAAGACTATCATAATATGAATATTTGTAACGATCCTGTATAACAAGCGCTTCTTTAATAGTATTTTCGTTTACCATAAATAGAGCGCATGCGTGAAGAATTTCGTTTATGCTTTCAAGGATTTGGTCAATTGGATAATGCAATTTTTTGATACACACATTGCAGAACTCATTCAAAATGTGAGTACTCACGATACACTTATGCGTATCAATTGCATTCACCGCTATATTTTGTTTACGTAAATCATCTTCCGAATAGGCGTAAATCAGTACATTCGTGTCAAGAAATGCCACATCATCGCTCATTGGCTTCTTCCCGGTCAAACTTAAAATTCTTGGTAGAAATCCTTAAAGCCTTAAAATTATCTTTTGTGATTTGGCCTTTTCCTTTCCGGGGAATGATAAGCGGGATATCGTCTTGCATAATCGTAATAGTTACCAATACCGGCTTTCTGTTATCAAAGTGGTATTGTTGGGGTATGTGAATCGTATTATCCTCTACTACTGATTCAAATGCAAAGGCATTCATAGCATAATCTCCTCTTTCATAAAGTATACGCTATTCTTTGCAGTTTGTCATTGTTTTTGCGTTTTTTTTTACTTGCGCATCCTTGTGTTCCTTCGCCTGTATCTCCTGGTAAGCTTTCTCATCCAGTGAATAAAACTGCATCACCACCAGGGCGCCGATGAAGATTATCGCCGGTATAGGCCCGATGAGGAACCGTATCGCCATGATTGCCCCCGCTCCCTGGTCCACCCCGGCTATGTAGCCTCCCAGGGAGAGGATGATCCCCGACAGGAACGCTGAAAGGGCGGTGCCCAGTTTGGAGACAAAGGTCCACATGCCGTAATAGGCTCCTTCTTTCCGCTCTCCGCTGCGGGCGGCCTCAAAGTCTATGGCGTCCGGGACCATGGCGAAGGGGGCCACATAACTGAACCCCACCCCTATGCCGGCGTATACCATGAAGCCCAGGAAAAAATTCGGCCCCAGAATATGACCCAGGGCAAAGATAATCAGGCAGGCGCTGGCGATAATGACAAAACAGATCTGGTAGGTCCGCTTTTTCCCGATGCGCTTTGAAACCAGAACCGAAATGGGAATAAAGACCATTGCAGTAAGGAGGAGTATGATCATGGCCAGGGTGGTCAGGTCCTCCCGGTTGTACACGTAACGGGTGTAGTAGACCAGTATGCTCTGGAGAAAGGTCAGGGCCATGATGTGGAAGCCGTAGGCCAGAAGCAGAAGTACAAAGGGCTTGTTGGTAAAAACTATCTTGTAGGTAGCAAAAACCCCTTCCGTGGGAAGGTCAGCTTTGGTGTGGGGCCGCTCCCGGGTTCCAAAAAAGGTGAGCAGGGTGGTGAACAGCATTACTGCGCCCAGGATCAGGCCCATCATGGAGAAGCCCCGGGCAGCGGGAGGGAATCTGCTCACCAGAGGCTGCACTGCTGCGGCGCCCAGGATGGTGCCGAAAATGGCGCAGCCGAAGCGGTAGCCGTTCAGGCTGGTCCGCTCGTGGTAGTCATCGGTCAGTTCCGGGGTCAGGGAAGAGTAGGGGATGTTGATCACCGTGGCCGCAGTGTTGAGGAGCGCCAGGGCCAGGGTTGCCCAGATAACCAGGGACCCTGTCCCGGTAAAGCCCGGCTTGGTGAAAAAGAACCACAGGGCCAGCGCCATGGGCAGGGCGCCGAAGAGCAGGTAGGGCCGGCGGCGGCCCCAGCGGGACAGGGTACGGTCGCTGATGTAGCCCATCAGGGGGTCGGTCACCGCGTCCCAGACTTTGCCGGCCATGAAGGCGGCCCCGGCCAGGGCGGCGGCAAGCCCTACGGTGTCGGTGAGGAAATTCAGGGTCCAGAAGCCCATGAGGGTAAAGAACATATTACCCCCCAGATCAAAGATGCCGAATCCCAGTTTTTGTTTGACCGATAAGCCTTTTTTCCCCATGGCGCCCCCTGTTCCCCCAGCCTAACCCAGAGGGTCCCTTGCGGCAAGGGTCTTAAAAGGATATGCTGAAATCATCCCCGGTTTATATCGCTAAGGTTTTTCCGTTGGGATATTCGGGTATGTATATCCTGAAACCTTATACAATATGGACTAAAAAATGTTAAAGAGATTTGTTTTTTCCCTGCTTATTGGAACTACCGCATTATTTGCTTGTAATGCCGGGGGTAAATCGGATAATAATGCATCTTCGGGCCCTTCCGGCACAGGGGATAAGGACGTAGGCTATGCGATAGGCATGTTTATTGGATCAGAGTATAAACAGCAGGGTCAACTATCCATGATTACCGTTGATTACGATGCCTTTACCCGGGGTTTTAAAGACGCCCTGGAAGGAAATGAGACCGCCATCACCTTGGACCAGGCTATTCCCCTGATTCAGGAGGCCATAAACGTGGCGGTAGAGCGGGCAGGCCGGGAAAACAGGGAAAAAGAAACCCAGTTTCTGGAGGATAACGGTAAAAAAGCCGGGATTCAGCGCACCCCTAGCGGTGTCCAGTACGAGGTCATCACCCAGGGAAACGGTCCCAAGCCATCGGATACTGACACAGTCCTGGTAAATTATGAGGGGGCCTTCATCGACGGCACGGTCTTTGACAGTTCCTACACCCGGGGAGAACCCACAGAGTTCAGCCAGACCGAGATGATCCCCGGCTGGACCGAGGGATTAACCCTGATGAACCTGGGCAGCACCTACCGCCTGTTCATCCCATCAGCCCTAGCCTTCGGAGAAGAGGGCATTCCCGGCCTGGTCCCTCCAAATTCGGTGCTGATCTTTAAGGTGGAACTTCTCGAGATTATAACGGAATAGCTCGTATCTAACTGGGAGCTTAAGTTACCTAGCGAACCAGGTATTCCATACCATTGAACACAGCAATCACTTTAGGTCTCTATATGGAAATATAGGCAGGGGAGGGCGGGCGGTTCCCTGCCATCTTCCGGGAGCTTAGGTTACCTAGCGAACCAGGTATTTCATACCATTGAATACAGCAACCATTTTAAGTCTCTATATGGGACAGAGGCAGGGGAGGGAGGGCAAGTCATGCCTCCCCCGTCTCTGGAATTCCCTGCCGGAGGAGACCGCGTAAAAGAATGTTGCGGGCTCCGTAGGCAGACTCCACAGGTTAGGGGGAGGCGTGACTTGCCCTCCCTCCCCGGTCACTACCCCAATACAGCCATCATAAACTGAAAAATTGCTGCATATCAAAAAAAAGCTATTGACAAAAATCTCAATAAACGGCAATGTACCCCAATTAAATAATCTAATAGGGGGGGTATATGGACCAAGAATTCGTTACACGCATGGATAAATCCCTAACCGCGCTCAAGACGGAAATTGTCTCCAACCTCATAGCCAGTAATGAGGATTTTAAGGAAATCGTTGAGGGTATGGACCCCAAGGATCTGGCGGATATCGCTTCCGATGATATCGATCGTAAGATGATTGAAGCCATAGGTTCCCAGGAATTGAAGCGCCTGAAACTGATCGATTCCGCCTTGACCAGGATTCAGCAGGGTAAATACGGGCTCTGCGTAAAGTGTGGTAAACGTATACCCCAGGATCGCCTGGAAGCCATTCCCTACGCCCTGATGTGCATCGAATGTAAAACTGCGGAAGAACGGAGAAACAGGTAACATTAAGGGAAGATTAAACTTCCCTTATTCCTGTCCTATTATTTCCTCACTCCAAACCGTTTTTCCGTCTTTTTTGCCCTCAAAAAAGGCTGTTTTTGTATACCCTGCCTGGGCCAGTATTTCCTGGGCCAGGCCATAGTAGCCCCCCAGGTGTTCCGGGGCATGGGCGTCTGCAGTGATGATCACCGGGACATTTTGCAGGCGGAGCAGTCCCAGCAGTTCCGGAGAAGGGTAGGGTTCCCGGGTGCTACCCCGATTAAGGCCTCCGGTGTTTAGTTCCGTTACGGCCCCGCTTTTGCCTACCGAAACCGCAATGTCCCTGATCCGCCGCTTATAGGCTTCGCTTTCCGGGGAGAACCATTCCCGGTTGGGGTTGTTCTTTTTTACCAGGTCCAGATGGCCCAGGATATCGAAACCCCCGGCGGCGATCATCCCTTTCAGAGAGTCCCAGTAGGCCTCTATCAGGGCTGCCCCGTCCCCGTCAAAATGCCGTTTTATATCTGCCTCAAATTCTTCCCTTGGGCTGTCCACGGTAAAGGGTTCCCCGCCCTTTGGGGGGAAGACATAGTGTACCGACCCGATGATGTAATCCAGGCCCAGTTCCTGGAAATCCCTATCCGCCGGGCCGGAGAGGCCCTTGATATAGTCCACCTCCAGGCCCAGGTAGACCGGCAATTTCCCCGCCCATCGGCGGCGGGCGGCGTGTACCGCATCGATGTATTCGTTCAGCCTTTCGTCCGGGAGATGCCAGTCAGTTTTGAGCCCCGTTTTTTTTGCAATAGGGGCATGGGAACTGAAGCCTATAGCCGCAAGCCCCTTTTCCCATGCCGCCCGGCAAAAGGATTCAATTTCCCCCTTTCCGTCACAAAAGTCCGAATGGGTATGGAGGCAGGTATAGCGCATAGGTTTTCCTAAAAAGTAGTTTTGAGGATTTCTACGGTTTTTTTGAAGATATCCTCGGGATTCATGGGTTTGATGAGATAGCTTTTAACACCCATCTGGAAGGCTTTGACCACCATTTCCCGTTTGCTCAGGGCGGAAAGGACCACCACCGGGGTCTGGTAATTACGTTCCTGAAGAGCCTGGAGTACCGCAAATCCGTCCATTTCAGGCATCAGGATGTCCAAAAAAACCAGATCGTATTGATTGATATTCGGGCTTTTGAGGAATTCCGCCCCCCTTGAAAAGGTTTTTACCGGGACCCCTACGGACTGGAAGGCGTTTTTGATCAGCTCCTGCATGATGGGTTCGTCATCCACCGCAGCAATTTTAAGGTTTTTGATTGCCCTGGTCAGGGCCTCCGGGGACAGCCGCTTCCGGGCATCCATATCAAACTGGAACTGCATGGACCCGGGCTTTGGGTTTTCCATGGCAAGCAGGGAATCGTCCAAATCATCCAGGTCCCCCGCTTCCTCCAACAGCTCAAGCTCATCACCCCCGGCGAGCCCCTCTACTTCCCCCACCGTGGCCGTGGCGATGGCTGGGGCCGGCTCCTGAGCTGCCGGGCCGGGCTTTTCCTTTCCCATCAGAGCATCCGTGGCTTCCTGAAGGCTGGAAACCAGGTTGAATACGACGTATTCCGCTTGCCCTGCGATAAATTTCTTTACCCTATCATCATTGGTCAGGATCAGAAGAAGCTTGTGTTTTCCCTTGGAAACCTTGAGTAGTAAGTTCAGCAGTTTTTCTAATTTGTGGATCTCCGTGCCATGGAGATCGAGGTCATGGAGCATAAGGATGATCTTCAGGAATTTGATTTCATATAACTCTATCAATTCCCTGACTTTGAAAAAGAGCAGGTCCAGCTTGTCCGCGTTAAGTCCCTGGGCCAGCTCGACAAAGATTATATTATCGTTTACATGGACATCCACAATGCTGGGGCTTTCATCAATTTCAAATTTAATTCCCAGGATATCCTTGAGTGTTTTGAAAAGTATATCGACCTTAATGGGCTTGGTAAAAACCTTTTGTACCCCGTAGGGAACCAGTGCAAAGAGCTTTTGCTGGTCGATTTTCTGGGCTACCATGATCACCGGAACCTTGGCAGTGTTAGGATTGAGTTTCTTTTCCTTTAGAACATCCATATAGGTTTGTTCACCCAGGGGATAATCAAGGATAATCAGGTCCGGATACCCGAGCCGCATTTTGGACACCCCTTCCTGGCTGTTGCCGGCGGTATCCACATCCAGATCCAGCTCATTCTCTGCGAGTTTTGTTACAAGATATTCCCTGAACAGGGGCGATTCGTCAATAATAAGGATAGTTTTCTTCATGGCTCCCAATTCTTATGCTGAGAAGATTCTAGTTAATTATAGTTGAAAACGATGATTTTTGCTATACTCTTTTAAGGGCTGTAGTTTTCAGTTTGACTAATGGTGGCGCTTATTCTCCGGGAGGGGTGGGGATGCCCCTGGGGCTAACATGTTGAGTCCGCCTCCGTCAGCCCGCTACGCGGTCTGCTACGGCGGGGAATTCCATAGACGCCCCAGGGGTATCCCCACCCCTCCCGGAGCCTTGTGTCAATATTGGGGAAACGGGATTCTGCCGCCTAAGTGTATGGCAAGGGTTTGGGAAGGCATTAGCCTCTGGGGACATAGGCCAACATGGGGAAATAGGGATTCCGCCGCCTAAGCGTATGGCACGGCGACATAGGCCAACATGGGGAAACAGGGATTCCGCCGCCTAAGCGTATGGCACGGCGACAGAGGTCAACATTGGGAAACAAGTATTCCGTACCGCTGTGTATAGCAACGTTTTAAGGTTAATATACAGGGATAGAGGCAGGGGCGGGCGGGCGATTCGCTTCTCCCCCGTCTTTGGAATTCCCTGCTGGAGGAGACCTACTGGGCTCCGCAAGCAGACTCTACAAGTTAGGGGGAGGGGCGAATCGCCCGCCCGCCCCGGGCAGTAACCCAGTACAGCTATCATAAACAGAGAATTGTTATGTCACGGAGGAATACATGTTGAAAAAAGCGATTGTTTTTCTGGCTGACGGCTTGGAGGAAGTGGAGGCTATTACCCCCATTGATTATCTCCGCCGGGCCGGGGTGGAAGTAACTACGGTCTCTATTGGTTCCGGTGAGCAGGTGATGGGGTCCCATAAGATACCTATCGCCGCGGATACTACCCTGGAAAAGCTTCACGTCCAGGGTAAGGATGCTGCTGCGGACTGGGACGCCGTGGTGCTTCCCGGCGGCGGGGTGGGTTCGGAAAACCTGGCTGCTTCCCCTGGGGTCGGGGGCTTTCTGAAAGAAATGGCCGGGGCGGGGAAACTTGTCTGCGCCATCTGCGCTGCTCCTGCGGTGGTCCTGGCGCCCCTGGGGCTGCTTCAGGGGCGCCGTTTTACCTGTTACCCGGGCATGGAGGATAGGGTCAGGGGGGCCCAGTGGTCCGGTGACCGGGTGGTGATCGACGGCCTTTTTATCACCAGCCGGGGGGCGGGGACAGCCGGGGAATTTGCCCGGGGAATCATCGGGAAACTGGTGGGCCAGGCTGAAGCGGATAAACTGGCGGAATCGGTATTGCTGTAAGCGTTTGAATCAGGGCGAAGTAGGGGCGGAAAGGGCGAATTAGCCAAGCGCCCGAATAACCCGGCGCTTGGCTTCCAGGGGGAAGCGGCGGCGGTAAAAGTAGCAGCTTACAGCAACGGCGAAGAGGAGCAGAGCCCCGCCAGCGGCCCGGGGAGGGTCCCCGGCGGTGGGGAATAGGGCGCCGGTTAGCAGGAAACCTGCGATGAAGCCCAGGATCGGGGGGATCAGGGCGCCCAGCCCCTGTTTCAGGGCGGAGCTGGCGGTTTCGGTTTCTACCCGCTGCCCCGGTTCCACGGCCATGGCTGTGGGTTTTTCTGCGGTGAAGGATATGGCTTTTTCCTTGCACTCCTGGCTCATGCAGCCGAAACAGGCGATATTATTTTCCTTGATCAGAGTCAGGGTGTTCCCGGTGATTTCCTGTACTATGCCGGTCTCAATCATGCTTCCTCCTCCTCCTCCTCGGCGGTGGCGACTTTTTCTTTAACCGGCATCTCCGGAACCGGCCACTGTATTCGTTCTATGGAAATGGCCTTTCCCTGGCTGTTTATCTCCAGGTATACCCCCTGGAGTTCCGGTTTTTCCAATCCATCCTTGGTCCAGTCAGGAATCCCCGTCAGGTACTCCCGGATACGCTCTTCCTTATCCGCACCTCCCACGGAGAACTGGCTGCCTGTGCGGCCTGCATCGGTGATCACTGCGGTACCACCAGGCATCACCATCTCGTCTGCGGTTTGGACCCGGTTGTGGGAGCCAATTACCGCCGAGCAGGACCCATCGGCCAGGGCAAAGAGGGTGCGCTTTTCTGCGGTAGCTTCGGCATGAAAATCCACCAGCACATAGGGGGTTTCCCGGCGCAGCCGTTCCAGCAGGGCCGGCAGCCGCGAAAAGGGGTTTTCCCCGTGGAGCCGGGTAAAACCGCTCTGACCCAGGAGTACCGCCACGGCTATTTTGAAACTGCCGCAATTGTAGATCCGGGCGCCTATACCCGGCGCCTGGGAGTTCAGGTTTTCCGGCCGCAGCACGTAGGGGATCTTTCCCAGATTTTCCACCAGGTCCTTTTTGTAGAAACAGCATTCCCCGGTGGTCAGTACATTGACCCCCAGTTTGTGGATATAGGCGGCGTGGTTACGCCCCAGGCCGTTACCCCCGGTGGCGCCATCAGCGCAGGCGATGACGAAGTCTGCGGGTTTTTGCTTTTTCAGATCATCCAGGGATTTTTTAAGGGCATAGACCCCGGTTTTTCCAACTAGCTCGGCGATATAGAGGACCTTCAAAAAAACCTCCGCTCTTAATTATTGTAGATGAAGCGGATAGGACGCCCCATATCGGGGGGTAACTGGCCCAGAATACGTTCAAATTCCGCAGCGGCCCGGTAATCTTGGAGTTCCCGGCAGGCGTCCCTGAGGTTATAAAGTGCTTCGTAGTACATGGGGGCCATGCTCACCGCCTCTTCAAAGCAGTGCCGGGCTTCTTCATAACTGCCCTCCACAAAGTAGAGCACCCCCAGGTTGTTCCAGGTTTTCGGTGAGGAGTCATCCCTGACCAGGGCCGACTGGTAGCACTCTTCGGAAAGATCAAACTGTTCAATTTCATAGTAGATCAGCCCCATAGAGACCCAGGCCTCGGTTAAATCGTCGTTGATAAAAACTGCCCGTTGAAAACTGTTCAAGGCTTCCTCATAATCCCCGGTTCGCTGCTGGGCAATACCCAGGTTCATCCAGAGCAGGGGGTTTTCGGGTTCCATGATCAGGGCTTTTCTGAACAGGGGAATAGCCTCATAGGGACGGTTAGCCTCAGTTAAGGCTATACCGGAGTCGTTTAAGGATGATGCTGTTTCCATTGTGCCCCCTCCCATCTAAATATAACCCATTACGGGATTGATAACCACAAAAAGGCTGCTATTTTCTCTAAATTTCTTTTTTTTATACCATAATGAATTGTTAAACAAGGCTCGTTGACAAATTCACTCAGGTACTGATATATTTAGCTGAAAATTGGTAAAATTGTCCTCTGGGGTGATATGTTTAAGATAAAAGGGGGAACCTTGGATTGATACGCAAAGAAGTTCAGGACCATTTTATTGAAAACGCAGAAACCTATACCCGCCTGACCAATGAAAAATTGCCCGGGGGACTAAACGCGGAAGAAGTAATCCAGACCATGGTTGAACGGACTGGAAAATGCCGTATCATCATGACCGAAAACAACACCTTTATTGACGAAAATCTTAAACCGGTATTTGCGGATCCCGCCGCCCTGGCGGAAGCCGAGGCGGATGAGCTTTTTGCGTTTGCCTGCCGGCTCTATTCGGTTCCCTATTTAGAAGATGAAGGCAAAAGCGTGGATCAGTTTCTGGCCCTGGACCTCTTCAAGGCCCTGGCTGTAAATGCCCAGGCTTCCGGAAAGATCGAGCGGGAGCTTCAATGCCAGTACATAATTGGGGAAATCTGTCATTACCTAAACGGCATTATGTTCACCGCCGAGGCTATCGACGCCATGCATCGAGTATTGGATTTAGCCGGGGACTATATTTCTATAAAGGATAAAAAAACCCGGTATTACGCCGCTGTGGCCTACCGCGGCCTGACAGCCTGTTTGTTCAATTACGGATCATACCGGGAGTTTTTTGACACCGTGGATAAGGCCATTTTGTTCTATGCCCGGCAGGATGTACGCAGCCTGGACCCGGATTTTCCCTGGGACGAATTTACGAATAAGGTCTATAAGCTCCAGGGCTGGGTTGGAAGCCATTTGGAGTTCGGGGTTGGCAAACCCATAGATGAAGATCTGGCGGAACGGAATTACCAGGTCCTGGTTCAGGGCTTTGACAGCCGTGAGCTGGAGATACTGCACGGGCAGGACCGGGAAAAGCGGCGGGCTGTTATACTGGAAGATACCAAAAAAACAGAAAAAGAAAACGGCATGAGCATAGCCTGCTACGCCGTTTCCGCCTTCCACACCGGCCACGTCACCCTGGAACAATACCTGGACATACTCCGTGACTGCCTGGCAGTCCAATTTGAGTGGAAGGATCCCCCCCGGGATTTTGTAATCACCAATAACCGGATCAACGTGGTGATAACCTGCAGCGCCATCCTTGCCCGTTATCTGAACAGAATTTCCAGCAGCCATGAGGAGCTCCCGGGGGTAGCCCTGGGCTTGTTTAAATTCCTGCGGGGTATTTCCCTGGTAGACCTTAGTTTGATTGAAGCCATGGGGGATGAACTCCAGTGCGTCATGGATAATGCCCTGGATATACAAAATCGCCGGGAGTATATCGATCTGATCCTCAAAACCACCACCCACAACCACCTGCCCACCTATGTCCATTCCATGGTGGTCGCCAGGATGATAACCCTGATCACCAAGTACTTCATCGACCATGATCCTGCAAAGCTCATCAATATGCGGGGGGCAAAAACCGCCGAAGAAGTTGTCGCCCTGGAAGAAGAAATACTGGAAGAGGCAAACCTGGCCGGCATGGCCCACGATGTGGGTAAGATATCCTACATACAGGCAGTCTCGGTTACCTCCCGCCGTCTGACGGATAATGAGTTCTTCATGATAAAGCGGCATCCCGGCGGAGGCTTTAAGTTTCTTGACAAGGAAATCTACGGCAGCATCCCCGATGTGGTGCGGGGCCATCATAAGGACCATAACGGTAAGCGGGGCTATCCCCCTGAATTTGACAACACCACCTCACCCTACCAGTTTATGATTGATATTTGTACCATAGCGGATTGTATTGACGCCGCCACGGATACCATAGGCCGGAGCTATCAAATTAACCGTACTGCGGATTTTATCATGAATGAACTCATAGAGCTGGCCGGAGACCGGTACAACGCTGAGGCGGTGGAAGCCCTGAAAGATCCGGAGATACGCTCCCAAATTTCGGATACCCTGAACAATTACCGTCGGGAAGCCTATTACAAGGCCTACCGGGAAATGGTATAGTCTGCTTTTCCCGGTTATGGTTTTCAGTACTGTAAAAAACTTTTGTTTATGCTATACTTTACCCTAGAGTAAAGTAACAAAAGAAGAGCCTAGTGAAAGACCTAACAGAATATAACGACGACACCTCAGAGTATGAATTATTTTCCTTCCTATGCGATAGAATCATCTCCGGGGAAATACATACTTTTTCAGCTCTTAAAGAATTCGCCCAGCCGGTGCTGCGGAACAAGCGGACCCATCCGGTAATCAGCCGGGCCTTTACGGTGATCCGGCGTTTGTACTGGGGGTTTTTTTCAGGGATGACCATGGCTACCCACAAGAAGCTCTGGCCGGAACTAGTGATTTCGGATAAGGAATTTCCCGAGGCGGGGGATCTGAAGCGTACCCTTTCCATTTCCGATCTCTATATTTCCATGATGGACATTCACGGGTATACCAAGTTGTGTCAGGATTCCCGGAAAAATCTGTCCATGCTCCATACCCTGGATCGGACCATCAACAATGAGATACGGAATATCTCCACCCAATGTCAGTCCGTAAGTCAGCGGGAGCGGGGGGACGAAATAGTCTTGATTTCCGCTTCCGCTACCGATGCCCTGACCGCTACCATTGCTATTATTGACTACTTTGGTAAAACCAGTGTGCTGAAGGACCCGGAGATTTCCACGGTTCGTACCGGGGACGCCGCCATTCTGCCGGTTCTGAAGATCACCGCGGGGATCACCGGGGGTAATACCACCAGTCCCCTGATCATTACCGAAAGCGGCAACCTTTCGGGGTTTCTCCTCAATAGCGGCGCCAGGCTGCAAAACAGGGCCAACGAACTTTCCCCCCAGGAATCCCGGGTGATGGTCACCAAGCAGGTGTATCTGAGTTACATGAAGGAAAACAACGTCGCCAAAACGAGCTTGTTCAAAAACGATGTGGTATATTTCTTTGACACCGGGATCATCGAATTCAAGGGGGTTCAGATGCCCACCTGCGAGGCGGTTTTCAAACCCGAGGAACGGTACAAAGAAGGGTTCAGTGATGAGATGAACCGGCTTTTCTCTTCCACCAAGGATTCTCTCTGGGAACAGCGGGTCTACCAGGACCTGATGGACCTTTTGACCAAGGCCGCCACGGTGATGCCCCGGTTTCATATCAACCTGAAATACCCCGTCAGCGGTTTGGGGAACATTACCAACGATGCGGTGATTGAACTCTGCCGCCAAGGGCTGAAAGCCTATACCCAGGATGAGGATTATTCCACGGCGGTACAAACCCTCAGGCATTTCCAGGTTCTGCTGGAGCAGATCCCCAACTTCGATCGGCTTATCCTGGATTACCTTAGAGGTATAACTGACAAGTACGATACCCTGCTTAAATCCTATGAGGCTACTATTGATATGGAAATTGAGAATAATGCTCAGTCCATCTTTTCAGGGAACCACCTCAAGACCTACCAGGCCTCCAAGAACGGCGCCGCTATTTATGAAAAGCTCCGGGCCATTGGCCGGAAAAGCCCTGCTTTGACCCGAAAAAAACCCTCTGGTTCAACCTGATACGGCAGAACAAGGAAGAGATGGAGTTTACCCTGTATTCGGGGAAAAAGTAGCAAGAATTAGCAACCCAATGACAAAAAAAACCCGGCCTTGACCGGGTTTTTGCTTTCTGGGGTTTCTTTACTCAATAATGGCGATGATATCCGCCATTTTGAGGATAAGATGTTCCACATCATCGATCTTTACCTGGGTTCCGGCGTACTTGTCATACATAACCTTATCCCCGGATTTAACCTTGATCACCTCTTTGTCATCACCTACCGCAACAACAGTCCCGGTCTGGGTCTTTTCCTGGGCGGTATCGGGGATGAAAAGTCCCCCGGCAGTTTTTGACTCGCTCTTTTCCAGCTTAACCATGACCCTGTCGGCCAAAGGCTTTACCTTCATATGGTCCTCCATTCTTTTAGTGAATTTAAAATGTTTCGATACCTAGAATATACAAAAAATCCGGGCCGGGAGTCAAGAAAATACTGGGCAATCTCTAAAAAAGGCAGTTTTTAGAGATTGCCCTCTTAAAAAGGCAGTTGCACAGTCTTTAGACTGGGCGAATTGCCTGCTATTCTTCCCGTATAAGAATTTCCTGGAATCCGGCACGGCCAAGTTTTCCCGCCAGGGCCGGGATTTCCTCAGCCGGCACCTTATCAATCACCACCCGGTAGAATTCCCCATACCGTTCATAGGATGGTTCCAGGCCCAGGCTTTTTACCTTGTCAAAGGTATCCACTGCGTTCCGGGTGATCCGGTAGGCGCCCAGCTGGATGCGGTACTGTTTACCCGTTCCAAAGGGGGGGATGCCCGGCCTGACCGCCGCAGCATTGGGGTCCAGGGCTATTGAAGGCTGGATCTGTATCGGGAGCTCTGGGGGTGCTGCTGAAACCGGCGGAGCGGCGCTAACCGACGGGGGGAAGGGGGGGCTCAGGGGCGGAATCGGGGCAATCCAGGGCTCGCTTATGATCGGGGGCGCCGGAGGGGCGCTCAGGACCGGTTCGCCGGAAAGTTCCACAATGACCGGGGCAGTCCCGGTGCTGATCATGTCCAGGACCTCCGCAGCCGCCCGGGAAACGTCGATGATCCGGGTATTAACAAAGGGGCCCCGGTCATTAACCCGTACCGTTACCTGCCGGTTATTCTGGGTATTGGTTACCCTCAGCATGGTGCCAAAGGGCAGGGTGGGGTGGGCGGCGCTTAATTGTGAGGGGTTGAAAATTTCACCCGAGGCAGTGGGGTGGCCTTCAAATTCGGTTCCATACCAGGAGGCGATGCCTTCCTGGCGGAAAGCGGAAGTGCTGATGCCGCTGGTGGCGGCGGGGGTATATGCAAAAGGTGCAGCCTGCGCAGCTCCGCCGCTTCCGGATTGGACGCTGAGATCATAATCACCGCCGGAAAGGCTTGAACTTCCGGGATACGCGACCCCGGAAAAGGGATCCAGCGTTAAATCGGCGACATCCTGGGCCTGGAGCATGGAAAACCCTGCCAGGGCAAAAAAACCTATAAAAACTCGGGTTATCTGTTTCATACTGAATTTATCGGCAGGCCAAGGTCAAAGCAATAGGGCAGCGCTAAAAACTCGGTTAGTTTTTGGTCAGGCGCCGGCGAGCTTGGGCAGGGTTTCCTTCCCCAGAATATACCGCTCTATCAGATCCGCCACCCCGTCATCGTCGTTGGATTTGTCGGTTATTATAGCGGCAATGTCCTTAATCCGGTCATCCCCATTGGCCATGGCAACCCCGACCCCTGCCCAGCGTATCATAGCCTCATCGTTCATGGAGTCCCCGATGGCCAGTACTGCCTGCTGGGATATACCCGCCGCTTCCGCCACCTTGGCCAGAGCGCTGCCTTTATCGGTATTGGCGGGCAGTATTTCCAGAAAATAGGGTTTGCTGGTAAAAATGGTGGATTCGGCGCCGATATAGGTTTTCAGTATATGCTCCAGGGGTTTCAGGATCAGGGGATCCCCGGGAATCAGCAGCTTATAACAGCCATTGCCCACCATGGCCCGGAAATTTTCTACCACCACCTGGCGCAGGCCGGTTATTTTTTGATCATAATCGGCGAATTCATTAGGCCGGGAGATATACATGATATCATCCTCGTAGATTTGTACCGGGAAACCTTCTGCGGCCGCCAAATCGTAGGCGGTCAGGGCAATCTTCGGGTTTATCCTCACTTCATAGATAACCTTGCCCGTATGGCTTTCCTGGATCATGGCGCCGTTATTGCTGATCAGGTAGCCCGGCCGCTTGTTGAGCCCCAGAAGCCGGGCAAACTGTTCCATAGCGGAGGGGATACGGCCTGAAGCCAGAACCACCACGCACCCTGCCGCTTCAGCCTTTCGGATGGCGTTCCTGGTACGAAAGGATATGGTCAGATCCGACCGCAACAGGGTATCGTCTAAATCAATGGCAAGCATTCGTATTGATGTCATACGTCCCTCCGTGAATTGATCCGCTTCCAGAATAACCTTTTCCGCGCCTCTGTTCAATACCATTGAATAAGCAGGTTTAAGTATACTACTATAAAGAGTAGTCTTATACGATAGGTTGGGAAATGGGTAAAACATACGTTTTTGTAAACCAGAAGGGAGGGGTCGGCAAGACCACCTCTGCGATCAGCCTGGGCGCCTACCTTGCGGAAGCGGGGAAGTCGGTGCTTTTGGTGGATTTTGATTCCCAGGCGAACCTTTCCAACGGGATAGGCGCCGGCCACGGCAAGCCCGGGGTCTATGAGCTTATTTCCGGGACCGCCACCCTGGAGCAGGTTATCCGGTCTACGGAAATCCCCACCCTACAGGTGATCCCCGCCAGCATCGATCTTTCCGGCGCCGCGGTGGAGCTGGTTGAAGAAGAAGGCCGGGACTTTTTCCTGAAAAATGCCCTGGCCCCGATCCGGGACCGCTACGACTATATACTGATTGACTGTCCCCCTTCCCTGGGGGTGCTTACCCTGAACGGAATGGTGGCTGCCGATGCGGCGCTGATCCCCATGCAATGCGAGTACTTTGCCATGGAGGGCCTGGCCCTGCTGCTCCAGACCATTAAACGCATCCAGAAAAAACTCAATCCCTCTCTGGAAGTCGGGGGGCTTTTCTTTACCATGTACGATTCCCGGACCCGCCTGGCCCAGGAGGTGGTGACCCAGGTAAGCGCCTATTTCAAGCAGAAGGTCTTTACCACCATTGTTCCCCGGAATGTTCGGCTTTCCGAGGCCCCATCCTACGGTCAGCCCATCTCCCGCTATGACCCCAACTGTTCCGGCGCCAAAGCCTACAAGAGCCTGGCCGGCGAGGTGATACGCCGTGGCGCCTAAGAGCCGCCTGGGCCGGGGTCTGGATGCCCTGCTTTCCGACGGTGATGACGAAGCTGTCCAGTCTGTGTTTGGCACTCCCAGCGATAGCTTCAGCCGGGTAGAGGCGGGCAGCGCGGAAGTTCCATCCCGGGTTTTGGATGCCCAGGGTTCGCAAACCCCGCCTTCCGCAGTTCCGCAAACATCAGGCCTCCAGGCCGCAGAAATACTGACCATACCCCTGGATAAGCTCAAAGCCAACCCCGGCCAGCCCCGCAAACGTTTTGAAGAAGAAAGCCTCCGGGAGCTGGCGGATTCCATCGCCCAGCTCGGGATTATCCAGCCCCTGATCGTGGAAGAAGCCGGAGACGGGACCTGGCTCATCGTAGCCGGGGAGCGCCGCAGCCGTGCTGCACATTTGGCAGGGCTCACGGAAGTCCCGGTTATAGTGCGCAGTTATTCTGATGAAAAGCGCATGGAAGTTGCGCTGATAGAAAATGTGCAGCGTTCCGATTTGAACCCCATAGAAGAAGCCGCCGCCTACCGTCAGATCATGGATATTACCGGCTGCTCCCAGGACGAGGTCGCCGTAAAGGTGGGCCGGAACCGTTCCACCGTGGCCAATGCCCTGCGCCTCCTCAAGCTGCCCCCGCTTATACGGGAAGCCCTGGAACGGGATGAAATCACATCGGGCCATGGCCGGGCTATTCTTTCGGTGCAGGAAGAGGCGAACCAGGAACAACTCTACAGGGAAATTAGCGTAGAGGGTCTTTCGGTACGGGAGGCGGAGAAACGGGCCGCTGCCCTGAACAAGCCCAGGCCTGAAAAAGCCGCCCCAGCCCCCGCTGAAACAGAACGCCGGGACCCGGAACTGGCCGCCATGGAACAGCGCTTCATCGACCGCCTGGGCACCAAGGTTGCTATCAAGGGCGATTTCAAAAAAGGTAACATACAGATAGAGTACTACTCCATGGATGATCTGGACCGGCTGCTGGGGATACTGGGGTAAATTTCATAATACTATTCAGACAATATCACTGTGCAGAGGCTCATTTAGTTTCTTTGTTATTTTGTATTTTCACCAGGCCCTTTATCTGATCTAATAAAAAATCCTGAAAGTGGCGGTTCAGGGAATTAAAATTGATTATCAATTCTTCAAGCCTTTTGTCAGGTTCCCTGCTGAACATTTTACCCTCGCCGGAGACCAGCCAGTTTTTATTTACCCCGTAAACAGAAGAAATAAGTTCAATGATACGTTCGTTTGCTTTTTTGTTGCCCAATTCCATATTGGCATAATATCCATTGGAAAGGTGTATTCCCCTGGAAAAATTGATCTGCGAAAGATTTAGGGAAGCTCTCACCTGTTTAATACGTTCATTTACCGTCATCGCACTACCCACCTAAAACCATAGCTTATTACAGCGTTTTTAGCAAGTTTTGAGGAAATATCGGTAATTTGATAAAATCCGGCGGATGGGGGTATTGCCCACTTTTTAATAAAGCTATAAAATACTTTATTGAAAAGATTATGCGAAATTTGCCGTTCATAAAAGGAGTTTAGGTATGGCAAAGGCAATTGAAAAAAAAGTTGAAACCCTGTACAAAAAATATTTGATTCTTACCGATGAAAACAAGAAAAAAATTCTTGATATGTCACGAATACTGGTTCGTACACAAAATAAAATAGTTCCCTCTGTAAAGGATAAGGAATCGGATAAAGGCAAAAAATAAGAGGCCTCTGTTTTGGATAAGCCCGGGAAAAACCCCGCCGATTCCTGAAACCGATAGGTTTTTTACTCCGCCGGGCTAAATCTGTACCCGCTGCCATCGGCGCTGACCGTACCGATAGCCGGGTAGGCCAGGTGCATGCCACCAATGGCTATGTGGTTTGCAGTGGCGTATTCCAGTATGCGGCGGCGTGTGAGCGCGGCGGCTGCCGGATCAGTGTCGTAGGTAACCGACTGATCCGGCAGGGGGAACTGGATGGGCCCGGCATGCATCACATCCCCCCAGAGGATGATTTTTTTGCCCTCCGATTCCACCAGAAAAGCGGTGTGCCCCGGTGTGTGGCCAAAGGCGGCGATGGCTTTAATGCCCGGCAGTAATTCTGTCAGGGTTGAACCCAGTTCACCAGGGCGGAATGTTTCTACCCGGTTACCGTAGGGCGCCAGGGCTTCTGAGGCTGAAGGATTAGCCCCGGGTTTTACCCAGAAGTCCTTTTCCTGCTGGGCCAGGTAGACCTTGGCCTTGGGGAACAGGGGCATGCCGTTTTTTTGAAGCCCCCCTATATGGTCCCCGTGCATGTGGGTTAGTAATACTGCGTCCACTTGGTCAGGGCTTGTCCCCAAGGTTTTCATTGAGTCAAAGATGGTCCTGCCGAAGCCGGTATCCACCAAAATGATTTTGCCGGGGCTGCGGATCAGGAAGACGTTAGTTTGGGAGATGTATTTCCCACCGGGAATGTACTTGTCCAGGGCGGCTTTGTTAGGGTTCAGGAGGATTCCGGGGTTACCCTCGCCGCGCGCCTCAACCAGCATGTGGACATCTATATGCCCCAGGCGGTAAGTGAAGTAGGAATCATCCGCAGAAACACTGTTTACTGCCATGGCGCCCATGATAATACCGCCCAGTACATTGATTTTCATAAAATCCCCTGTCTAATAGCCCTGTAATATTTCCAACAGTTGTGATCTGTCTATGGAGCGTAGAAAATTTGCCAGCCTGGGTCCCTGGTCTTTGCCGATTAAAGCTTGGTAAGCGGCGCGGAACAGGGCCTTCCCGTCCATCTGGTGATTCTCCGCCACCTTGTAGATGGCTTCGGCGCAGGATTTGTCATCTCCGAACTGGTCAATGACGGCAATAACCTGGTCCCGCAGGTCCCGGATAGCGGCGGCCTCAGTATCCCTGAGCGCGGAGCTGCCGGCTGTATCGCCGGGGGTGCGCAGGCGGAAGCGGAATTCTTCCGGGGCGCAGTTTTCTGCCCAGTATTTGGCCCGCTTTGCCCGCTCTTTAAGGCCCGGCAATTGCTCCGGTTTGGGGCCTCCGGGGCTGTTTGCCAGGCTCTCCAGGGCGCGGTCTATGTCGCCGTCGGCGATCTGGATGAGGTTGCAGAGGTGGCGGAAGGGGATTTGCCAGGGCATCACCGGGGGAACCGATGCCACCTGGGAAAGCTCGTAGATGCGCCGGGCCTTGCGGTAAGCGGCCTCGTCCTTTGCCTCCTCGGCTTTCCAGGCTATGCGTTCCAGGCGGTCGTAGTCTTCGTAAATTTTAATCACGTCCAGATCAAAGGAGATGGTAAATTCCGTGTTAGGCCGGGTTCCGGCAAAGAGGTAGCGGGTGAGCTCCGGGGTATAGACCCGCAGCACGTCCCGTAAGTCTATCACATTGCCCGAGGAACTGGACATCTTTCCCGGCACACCTTTGGTGCCGATGAAGTCGTAGCGGAAGGTGACCGGGGCATCCCAGGCGTACACATCTTTACTGACATGCCGGGCAGTGTCAAAGGAGCCGCCCTGGCTGTGGTGGTCCTTTCCTGCAGGCTCAAAGTCAACCTGCTCGTGTTCCCAGCGCATGGGCCAGTCTATGCGCCAGCCCAGCTTGACCCCCTTGGCGGTACGCAGGTCCACGGTTTCGCTGTGGCCGCAGCTTTCGCAGTGGTAGCTCAGGGCCCATTCGCCGTCCCAGCTATCAGGTTCCGTAGTATCCTTGTTGCATTTGTCGCAGAAAACGCTCAGGGGCCACCACTCGCCCTGGATTTTATGGTCCTCGTCCCGGAATTTGTCCAGGATGCTTTTCAGGGCGTCCCGGTGTTCCAGGGCTTTACGGATGCCGCCGGCATAGCGGGAAGCCCGGTAGCGTTCCGCCTGGTAGAGGTATTCCGGGTGGATGCCCACTTCGGGGAGTATGGTTTCCACGTCCACCTCGTGGTGCCGGGCGTAGCTTTCGTCTCGTTCCCAAGGATCCGGAACCATGGTGATGGGGAAGCGGAGGCAGCTTTTCAACTCATCCTGTTTGGGCATATTCCCAGGTATCTTGCGGAACACGTCGTAATCGTCCCAGGAATAGATGAACCGGACCTTTTTGCCCAGGTCACGCAGGGCCCGGGCTACCAGGTCCACGGAGATGATCTCCCGGAAGTTGCCGATATGCACGGTTCCTGAGGGGGTGATGCCGGAAGCGCAGGTATACTGTTCCTTTTCGCCCTTCTCCCGGAGTATCTTTGCTGCAGCCTCATCTGCCCAATGGGCAGATGACTGCGAAGCAGCTCCTGCTTCACCGCGCCCTTCGGTAGTATTACTCTTCTTGCTCATCAGTATTCCTATTTCCTCACTCCCAGATACGCATCAATGATGCTAGCCAGGGTGTTTTCGTTGTACTTGATTATGGCCTTTTCCCGTTCCACGCTTTCCGCGGAATCCGAGGCATGGGCGGTGTTGACCATCACGTTGCTGCCGAATTCCCGGCGCACGGTTCCGCCCGGGGCCTTCAATGGGTCCGTGGGACCCAGGACATCCCGGATTTTTTTGACCGCATTCTCCCCTTCATAGAACAGGATCATACACTTGACCACCCCGGGGTGGCTGATCTCGTCAGGGGGGCATTTCCCGGTGCGGGTGCCGGACATGAATTCGATGATCTGGTCAAACTGGTCCTTGGCATAGGAAACGCCGAAGCTTTCGGTCAGGCCTTTTTCCACATCCTCAGAAAGCTGGATGTTGAAGTCCTTTTCCAGAACCTCCCGGGCCTTCTTTCCAAAGAGAGGGGCCAGCTTTTCCCGCAGGGCCTGTTCCACAGGGCCGTAAAAGTCCAGGGCTTCTGCCAGGGAAAAGCGGTGCACCTTGATGCCGATAATCCGCAGCCCGGTACGGGAGAACATGTCAATGATGGTGCCGGGCTTGGAAGAGGCGTACTGCCAGTTGTCGGGTTTGATGATCACCAGGGTCTGTTCGATCTTGGTAGGGTCCGTGTACTGGATGTTCCGGATGATGTTTTCCTTGCCCTTGAGGTGCCGGGAAAACAGAGCCAGGTCCTTGTCCGCCCACTCCTGGTTCCGGGGGGTGATCACCGCCGGCTCAAAGTAGGTGACCTTGTTGGGATCCTCCGGGTCGCTGATGAGGTCCGCGTAGGTGTCCCTGATGGTTTCCCCGGTCACATCGTCCACATCCTGGTGCTCCGGGTGCATGTGCCCGCAAATGGCCGCAAGTTTCCCGCAGGGATTCTCCCCCCGGAAGAGCAGCAGCAGCGCACGGTGCTTCCGCCCCCCGGAAGGGCCGAGGTTCTGCTCCACATAGTCCGCCAGAAGAGTGACGGCATTGTTCGGGTTCTGTAGCCGCAGGTGGTTGGCGAACTCCTTGGTAAGGGTCTCGTCGGCGGCTATCATCTGGCTCCCCACCAGTTCCAGTTCTGCTCTGGAGATAAGCCGCGCCAATACACCCCCGGTTCTGCTTTTGGCAATGGTATAGGGGGTGACTAAAACGTAGGAGAGGGTTTGTTCCATGATTAAACTCCTAAAGGAGCTTATGATACTACATAAATTAAAAAAAGAGAAGCTAAGTATACCCCGGCGGAGTCATAATAAGCTCAATGGCTGTTGCCTTGCATATTTTTTTACTAATTATTACTATAATATATAATTATGACTAATGAATTCTCCTCCCTGCGTTTAGGGATTGATGTAGGCTCCACCACGGTAAAAGTGGTGGTCATGGAGCCGCAGAGCAAAAAAGTCCTTTTTTCCCGCTACAAACGGCACAACGCTTACCAGGCTGAAACGGTTCATGCCCTTTTGACTGAGGTTATTTCCCTTTTTCCTGGGGTCGAATTTAAGGCCGCGGTCTGCGGTTCCGGGGGTAAACCCATCGCTGAAGCCCTGCACGCCCACTATATCCAGGAAGTGGTGGCCAATGCCGTGGCGGTCCGTACCTTTTACCCCCAGGCACGGGTTGCCGTGGAGTTAGGCGGTCAGGACGCCAAGGTGGTTTTTTTCTATTATGATGAAGGGGTAAAGCGCCTGGTGGCTTCGGATATGCGGATGAACGGGAGCTGCGCCGGTGGGACCGGGGCTTTCATCGACGAGGTTGCCTCCCTGCTCCGGGTCCCGGTGGAGGAATTTGAAGCCCTGGCATCTCGGGGCACCGCGGTCTACGATATTTCAGGCCGCTGCGGGGTATTTGCCAAAACCGATATCCAGCCCCTGTTGAACCAGGGGGGATTGCCCGAGGATATCGCCCTTTCCGCCTTTCACGCCATTGTAAAGCAAACCATAGGGGGCCTTGCCCAGGGGCTGGAACTCAAGCCCCCCATTATCTTTGAAGGGGGGCCCCTGACCTTTAACCCCACCCTGATCCGGGTATTTGCCGAACGGCTGGGCTTGAAGCCGGCGGATATTATCCGCCCTGAAAACCCCGAAACCTTGATAGCCTATGGTACCGCCCTTTCTTTGGACGAGATGTTTGCCGACTCCCCCCTGGTATTTCATGTGGAGAAGGCCCTTATGGCGCTGGTTCATTTTCGGGAGAGGATCAGCGCCGAAGTTCCGGTAAAGAAGAGCCAGTATTTTGCTTCCCCCGGGGAGCGCATGGTCTTTGAGGAACGGCATAAACTTCCGCCGCCGCCCCGAGCGGATTTTAAAAAAGGGGATAAGCTGCGGGTGTATTTGGGGATTGACGCAGGTTCCACCACCTCAAAATTTGTGCTCCTGGATGAGCATGAAAATGTGGTTGACAGCTTCTATTCCAATAACCAGGGCGAACCCCTGCGGGTTATAAAAAAAGCCCTGGTGGATTTGAAAAAGCGATATGATGATATGGGGGTTGCCCTGGAAATAATCGCCCTGGGTACCACTGGCTATGGGGAACTGCTCTTTGACAAGGCCTTTGGCGCGGATTACCACACCGTGGAAACCGTGGCCCATGCAGAGGCGGCCCAGAAGTATATGGACAGGGTCAGCTTCATCCTGGACATAGGCGGCCAGGATATGAAGGCCATTACCATCGCCGACGGTATTGTTACCAATATTACCCTCAACGAAGCCTGCTCCTCAGGCTGCGGTTCCTTCCTGGAAACTTTTGCCTCCAACCTGAATATCCCGGTGAATAAAATTGCCGATGCAGCCTTTAACGCGAAAAACCCGGCGGAACTGGGGAGCCGCTGTACGGTGTTTATGAACAGCACTATTATTACGGAGCAGAAAAACGGCAAGCAGGCGGATGATATTATGGCCGGGCTTTGCCGCTCAATAATAGAAAATGTGTTTACCAAGGTTATCCGTATATCAAACTTTAGCGGCCTGGGCGACAAGATCGTTGTGCAGGGGGGTACCTTTAAAAACAATGCGGTGCTCCGCGCCCTGGAACAGTATCTGGAAAAGCCGGTGATCCGCGCCCCCTATCCGGGGGAGATGGGGGCCATCGGTATCGCCCTGCTTACAAAAAAACATATTACCGAAAATGGCTTTACGTCTCCCCACGGGACTGCAGGCAGGACCCGCTTTATCGGCCTGGAGGCCATGGCGGGTTTTGACTATACCCAGCAAACCAATGTAAAGTGTAATTTTTGTACCAACAACTGTAACCGTACCCTGGTTACCTTTTCTTACGGCAATTCTGCAGGACCGGCGTCCGGCGAAGCTCAGGCGACTACCTGGATTACCGGGAACCGCTGCGAGCGGGGGGAGGTAATCGGCAGCATGGATGATAGCGTCATCAGGGAACGGATCAAACAGATCAACACCCGGATGGATGAGGTTCCGGATATGATTAAATTCCGGGAAAAACTTCTCTTTCGGGATTATCCCTTTACCCTTGCCTGCCCCGAGAGGAATATTACCATCGGCCTTCCCCGGGCTCTGGATTTCTGGCGTACCATGCCCTTCTTTACGGTTTTTTTCCGGGCCCTGGGTTTTAATATTAAGGTCTCTAATCCCAGCTCAAAAAAACTGTTTGAAAAGGGGCTTCAGTCTGTGGCTTCGGACACGGTCTGTTTCCCTGCAAAACTCGTTCATGGGCATATCCACGATCTGATCGAAAGTAAAGTTGACCGGATTTTTCTGCCCCTCTTTTCCCATCTTCCCCCGGACAACCCCGAGCCCCTCAGTACCTATACCTGCCCAGTGCTCAAGGGTTACCCCTTGGTGGTAAAATATTCCGATGATCCCCAGCGTAACTGGAACATCCCCCTGGATTCGCCGGTATTCCACTGGTTTAAACAGGCGGACCGGGACCATCAGCTTTGCCGGTACATGCAGAAGACATACGGCATTCCTCGGGAAATCGTCCTCAAGGCTATTGCCCAGGGGGATGAGGCCCTGGAAACTTTTAATACAGAACTGGTTGCAGAGGGAGCGCGTATTATTGAGGAAGTTGAAAGGGAAGGGAAATTCGCGGTGGTTATTACCGGGCGGCATTATCAGTTCGATGAACTGGTCAACCACCAGTTGTCCCGCTATTTCACTAACTGGGGCATTCCGGTCATTACCGTGGACGCCCTTTCCGGATTGAAGGAAGTGGACCTTTCCAGGACCATGCTGGACATTAATAACAGTAACCATGCGCGGCTCCTTTCCGGGGCCATTCTTACCGCCCGGCATCCTGCCCTGGAGTATGTGCAGATCTTCAGTTTTGGTTGCGGCCACGATGCGATTTACACCGATGAGGTAACCCGTCTGATGAAGGAAATTTCCGGGAAAGCGCCGCTTATACTAAAGCTGGATGAAAGCGAAGTGGCGGGCCCCTTGCGGATACGGGTACGCTCCTTTATCGAAACCGTCCAGGCCAGGCGCGAGCGTGAAACAGGCAGGATGGAAGTTAAGCCCCTGCGGGATCCCTATCCGGTTAAATTTACTAAAAAGAACAAAGACAAAATTTTTCTGATACCCAATGTAAGCCGGGCCTTCTGCAAGGTCATGTCCGCAGCAATCGGAAAGCAGGGCTTCAAGGTTGCCCCCCTTCCCATGGGCGGCAAGGAAGCTATTCAGCTGGGCAAGAAATATGTACACAACGATAGTTGTTTTCCTGCCCAGATGCTCATCGGGGAAGCCCTGGCGGTTTTGAAAAGCGGGGAGTACAACCCCGATGAGGTGGTTGTGGGTACCGGAAAAACCTACTGCGATTGCCGCTTGGTGAATTATATGGTCCTTACCCGGAAAGCCCTGGACGATGCGGGATACCCCCAGGTGCCTATCTATTCCACGGACATCCACGATCTGAAAAACATCCATCCCGGTTTTAAGCTGAGCGAACTATCCTTTGCCCGGGCTGGCTGGACCCTGGTGATGGTGGAGATCCTGGAAAATCTGCGCCGAAAGATCCGCCCCTACGAGTTTGAAAAAGGGGAGACCGACCGGGTTTTTGAAATTTCGGTGGATAGGATTACTGAGGCTCTGTACCGGGGGGGTATGCTGAGCGCCCTCTGGGCCTATAGAAAGGCTATAAAAGCCATCCGGGCCATCCGCTACGACAGAACCGTACGGAAACCCCTGGTTTTTATCACCGGGGAATACCTTCTGACCTATCATGCGGGTTCAAATTATTATATTGAAGACTACCTTGAAAAGAACGACATGGAAGTGGAGCTTCCCCGGATGAACGATATATACCGGAATCTCATGCTCATGCACATCATTTCAAAGTTTAAGGATTACCAGGTTATCTATTCCAAGTTTGAAATGCTGCGGGCCTTTGCGGGGGACAAGTTTTTTGATATTGCCCAGCGGATAATGGAGCTGTCGGCCCGTAAACATCCCCTGTATGAGCCTGCCCTGCAACTGCCTGAACTGGCAAAGTATAGCGATCCTTTCATCGACCGTTCAATTTGTTCCGGTGAGTCCTTCCTCATGGCCGCAGATATACTGCACCGCGCATCCGAGGGGGTAAAGAGCTTCATACTGCTCCAGCCCTTCGGCTGCCTACCTAACCATTTTGCGGGCCGGGGCATTGTAAAACGCATTAAAGAAGAGTATCCGGGCATACAGATACTGGCCCTGGATTATGATCCCGATACCAGCTTTGCGAACATAGAAAACCGTTTGCAGATGCTGATCATGAACACCCGGATTGCCTAAAATGGATAGTATCCTTAGCCTGGACCCAAAATCCCTGGTATTTGCCTTTTTTTTCTTTTCCTTCAGCGGCTGGGTAGGGGAAACCATCATGGAATCCCTGGTCCGCAAGCGGTTTGTTAGTAAAGGTTTTTTTAAGGGGCCCTGGGTCCCGGTACACGGTGTCGGTGGCTTTGCGGTGTATGCCGCAGGTTTTCCCCTTAAGGCCCGCCCTATTCTGTTGTTTATCACCAGTACCCTCCTGTGTACCGCCGTAGAGTACTTGGCGGCCCTGCTTCTGGAAAAGGTCTTTAATAAAAAATGCTGGGATTATGATACCTATCCTTTTACCTGGTGGTGTCATTATAAAAAGCGCATAGCCCTGACTACATCCCTGTTCTTCGGCCTGGTAGCTTTAGTCCTGGTATACTTTTATTGGGACCTGGCTATGGATATTGCCCGGTTCATCGGCCCCCAAGCGCTTTTCATCATCGATCTGGTTCTTGTGACAGTATTTCTTGTGGATGCGTTTTTTACTATTAGAAAATATATTAAAAATAAAATTGCGGGGATAGAGAATCCTATAGATGGGCTGCTGTGAAAGATATTGTACTCTTTGGAAGTATTGCAAAAGAAATTCTCGAACATCCGGTATTTTCGGAATCCAAGGGATTTATCCAGCACGGCAGGATCTCGGTCTACGAGCACAGTCTTGATGTGGCGAAACTGAGTTTCAGCATGGGCGAGTTTTTTAAGATAGCCGACAAGGAGAGTCTGGTCAGGGGCGCCCTGCTCCACGATTTTTTTTTATACGACTGGCACAAGCCTGAAAAGATGTGGTCCCCACACGGCTGGACCCACCCGGTGGTTGCCGCAGAAAACGGCAGAAAATATTTTAACATATCCGATAAAGAGGCGTCCATAATCAGGACCCACATGTGGCCCTATACCCTGCTGCACCCGCCCCAGTACCGGGAAGGCTGGATAGTCTGCATCGCTGACAAGATATGCTCCGCCTTAGAAACCCTGTGCCGGTGGAGACGTTCTGCCGTTTGATCAGGAACTAAGCGTCTGGGCGCCAACCAACGGCACGCGAAACATTGAGCGCGTTGAAGAACTAATGCGCCAAGGCGTGGGCCCCAAAAATGTCACAACTAAGACGTAGCCATTTGGGCCCGCAGTTTTTTCATCTCAAAAAGGATCATAATGCTGGTAGCCACGAATGAAACCCCGTCCGCTACCGGCGCTGCCGCTACGATCCCCCAGAGACCCCAGATTCTCCCAAAGATGAAAATGCAGGGGATAAGGGCGAGACATTGCCTGAGCATGGATAGAATGATTGATGTTCTCGGCCTGCCGGTTACCACAAAGAAATTGGCAGATATTATCTGAAAGCCGTTCAGGGGCAAGAGGAGCATCATTACCCGCATGGCCCAGGGGGTAAAACGCAGAAGCGCGGGGCTGCCGATTGGGGCGAAGAGTTTTACCAGTTGTAGGGGGAACAGTTCCGTCATGGCAAAGCCCAGGACGCAGATGACGGTGGCTACCACCACCGCCGCGCGATAGGCCTTGAAAACCCGGTCAAACTTTTTTGCTCCGTAGTTGAATCCCAGAATGGGCTGGGCGCCCTGGCTGATGCCGAAGACAGGCATGAGGATCAGCATGGCCATGGAGCCGTTGATGTTCATCCCCGACAGGGCAATATCCCCGCCGTTGGACACCCCCAGGGATGCAACCCCATACCTGCCCACGCTGGTATTGTAGATCAGTTGGACGGCGGACATGACAAACTGGAGGAAAAACTGGGCGGACCCGAAAGCCATAATCTGGGTCACTATCCCGGGAGATGGCTTAAAGCTGCGCGGGGAACTGCGTTGCAAGAGGCGAAGCCTGAGCCGGATAACCGCCTTTTTGCTGAAGCTGAAGGCGAGTATCCAGATAGCCTGTGCAAGCTGGGCGATGATTGTCGCCCAAGCGGCGCCATCCACTCCCCAGCGAAAGACAAAGATTAAGAGTGGGTCCAGGATGAAGTTAATCCCCGCTCCGATAAACATACTTATCATGGAGATGGCGGGGAAACCCTGGGCCCGGGTACAGTGGGAGAAGCCAAAACCTACAGAGAGGAACACCTGTCCATAGAGGATTATCAGGTAATAAGAGCGGGCATAGGGCAGGGAGGCGCTTCCCTGCTGGGCTCCTAAAATCGAAAGAAGCGGATCCAGGAAGATCAGCTGCAGGGCCATAAGAATTATCCCCGAAATCAGGAGGAGCCAGAAACAGTGGTTCAGGGCGTTTTCAGCTTCCGACTTCCGGCCCTGGCCCAGGCGCATGGAGATCATATTTGCGGCGCCGACCCCAAAAAGCATAGCAAAAGCCATACTGACGGTCATCAGGGGCATAACCAGGGAAAGGCCTCCCAGGGCCATTTCATTTACCCACCGTCCGACAAAGATCCGGTCCACCACATTATACAGGGCGTTAACGATCATCCCGGTAATCGCCGGAATGGAAAACCGGAGCAGCAGCTTGCCTACCCCATCAGTTCCCAGCCGTTCCGCAGCATCGGCCTGGATACTGGGATTTCCGGGGACATTATCATTTGCAAGATCAGACATAAAATAGTTTCTCATATATATGAATATTTATACAAGCCTTTTTTTGTATTTTCTAATGAAAAATATTGTAACAATTTTATAAAATCTGTGTTAAAATAAGAAATTAGTTTACAGTCTTCCGCGGGGGAAGAAAATTAGGAGTGGAATATGAAAAAAATGGCGTTTCTTCTTTTAATGGCGGGCTTGGCCCTGTCTTTGTATGCTCAGAGCAAGATTCCTGAATACCGCTTTGCTTCGGGTAGTTGGAAATTTACCGGGGACCGTCTTTACCAGAGCGATTCCCGCGCCCGGCTTGCCAAGGTCAATTTTCGGGTTCCCCAGAGCGGCGCCATGGAGTACGAATTCAATATTCGCTATGAAGGGGGCGCCGAGGACGGCCATGGCGGGTTTGGGGTCCATGTTTTTTCGGATACCTCCTACAATGGCGCTTCCTGGGGCTGCGGCCGCTCCTACCTGCTCTGGCTTAACTACGACGAACATCCCATAAGCCGGGATATTCCCGCCGGCCTAAGCGCCCAAATTTACCGCAGTTATACCAATTCCCGGATGGACCTTATCCAAAGCATCAGTCTGAAGGATTATGAGCAATACCTCACCGCTGAAAACCTTGGCCAGCCTGTCTCCTTCAGGGTTGAAGTATATGGCAACACCGGGGATATCCGGATATACGATCCCACCGGGCGGGCGTCTTACTACGAGTTCAAGGTGAACCCAAGGGATATTCCCCTGAAGGGAGACTGGGTTGCCCTCAGAACCAACGGCCTGCTCGCATCTTTTGCCCTGGGTTTATGAGACCATACCGAAAATGAGGCCGATTCCCGGGACCATATAGATGCTTTCAGTTGTGCTTATGGGGATCAGCCTCTCAATGGATGCATGCGCGGTATCGATCAGCGCCGGTGTAAGCATACCGGGCTTACAGAAGTTTCACATATTCCGCGCATCGTCCTTTTTCGGTATTTTTCAGTTTCTCATGCCCATAATTGGGTTTTATTTGGGGAAAAGTTTTGTTTTCTATATTGTAAATTTTGACCACTGGATTGCCTTTGCCCTGCTGGCCTTTATCGGCGGTAAGATGATTTTTGAAACCCTGTCAAAAAGGGATAAGGACCAGGAAGAAAAGACCCTTGAGGAAAGCCATGCTGAAAAAAAATCAGGGGATATACGGGATATAAAAACCCTTTTAATACTTGCCCTGGCCACCAGCATTGATGCCCTGGCTGTGGGCATATCCTTAAGCATTATGGACCAGGGCATTTGGCTTTCAGCAGCCCTTATCGGGGGCATTACCTTTACGATCTGTATTTTAGGCTTTGACTTCGGCAAACGTATCGGAATGATAGTTGCCAAGGGCGCCCAGCTTGCGGGGGGCATTATCCTCATCGGAATCGGCGTTAAAATCGTGGTGGAGCATCTTTTTTTGTAAGCCGGTGTTATCGGCGGAGAGCTTGTATTTGGCAACGATATGTGCTAACTTATTGAAATTAACGCCGCTTAACGCGGCAGGCTCTAAGAGCCTGCTTACGCAGGGGAGGGCGCGGCGCACTGGGCTGACTAAAGTCAGCCCGCCGTTGGTCGGTGCGGTGGCCTTTATTGGGCGCCGACGCGTGCTAACTTATTGAAATTAACGCCGCTTAACGCGGCGCTTTGCCGGCGTGGTGGAATGGTAGACACGGTAGACTCAAAATCTACTGTCCGCGAGGATGTAAGAGTTCAAGTCTCTTCGCCGGTAACGAACTATGGAAACGACTATATTAACGACCCTCTTGAAGGGTTGCGGCTGTTATCGCTGCTCAAATTTTGTATACAATCCATACTTTACAGAACAACATACCCCGTTGTACCAGGCATCGTTTGTCCCTGGATGAAGTTGTTTTAAGAAAATTGGAGAATCTTAAATATGAACAAGAATAACCTTATTGAGCGCAAACAATATATGCAAATACTCCGTGACCTTAAAGACCAACATATTATTAAGGTCATTACCGGTGTACGCCGTTGCGGTAAGTCAACGCTGTTGGAGATGTTTGCCGACGAACTCCTGCAAAGTGGAATAAAGCCTGAGCAAATTCAATTTCTTAATTTTGAAGACCCCGATATTTATACAATTGGGGATTGGAAAGCTGTTTATGACCATATTAAAGTTCAGCTTTTGCCTGATAAAATGAATTATGTTTTTTTAGATGAAGTTCAAAATATTGATGTTTTTCAACGCCTTGTGGATGGACTTTTTATCAAGAAAAATGTCGATTTATATATTACCGGCTCAAATGCCCATTTACTTTCAGGTGAGTTGGCTACATTACTTACCGGTCGGTATATTGAAACCAATATCTTACCTTTGCAACTCGCTGAAATATATGACTTCAAATCGAAACCGCCAAACTTATCAAAATTAGAAACTTTGGCGGCTTACTTGCAAGAAGGCGGTATTCCGGAATATTACAATCAGAAGCAAATCAGTCAAAAACAGGCTGATAAATTTGTAGAAAGCGTTTTGAACACCATTATTGAAAAAGACATTTTTCAGCGATTAGTAATTAAAGACAAACATAATTTCAACAAAATCATCGATTTTGTTTTTGATTCAGTAGGCTCCTTTGTTTCGCCACGCTCCATTTCAGATACTTTGCGTACCCATGGGACAATTATAGACAAGGAAGCCGTGGCAAGGTATTTAGATGCTATGTGTGATGCATTTTTAATATACAAAGTGCCTCGTTACGAGATAAAGGGAAAAGGACTTTTGCAAACCCTCAACAAATACTATCTTGTTGACCCTTGTTTTCGTAAAGTAAGACTCAAAAGGGAAATGTCAAAAGACCGCCCGCATTGGTTAGAAAATGCCGTATATTTTGAACTGATCAGACGTTATCGTGATGTTTTAATTGGTAAAACAGGTAACCTTGAAGTTGATTTTGTTGTTACCGACCACGAAGGCTACACTTCGTATTATCAAGTATCCTGGACTACCGAAAATCCCGAGACGCTCGAACGTGAACTTGCGCCACTCAATGCCATTAAGGATTCCAACCCAAAATATTTACTGACTACCGATATAGATTTTAATCCTGTATATAATGGTATTCGCAAATTAAATGTTACAGATTGGATGTTAGGAAATAAATAACTATTCTGCGGGAATGAAAGGTTGAAATTGTGGGTACACTGTCCCCACAATTTGCACATAATGATTTTTCGGCAATGAAACATTTTTTATGACTAAATATGACAAATTCCGACCCATAGGGATTGACTTAATTTCATATGTGATATACAATTATCAATAATGATTGATGCGGGGACTCCCTCAAAATCTACTGTCCGCGAGGATGTAAGAGTTCAAGTCTCTTCGCCGGTAACAAGCTGATTTTTTGTGAAATAAGGAATTACAAACTTCAAAGAGAGAATACTATAGGAAAGACCTGCGCATCAATCAAATCACTATGAGAAAGCGGATTTTCAGTCCGTGGGCTAAACCGGCCTTTTTTCGAAGGATGGGGTTCATGTGCAGATTTTATGCAACCCAATTATATCCGGATATCGCCTGGTCAATGATATGGTCAAAAATGATGGAACTTTTTTGTTCAAACAAAACCCTATCGTAACTTTCGGGGAGGTTTGTATCAAGAATGTCGGTAATTTCTTTCTTAATTCTTTCCCGGGGTTTCGGATCCTTGTACCAGTCAATAACAAAAAGTTCTTGCTGTTTTTCAACAAGGGTCTTATATAAAGTCTTGGCTGCCAATTTTACTATTTTTGTTTCTTCTTTTGATAATTTTTCTTTTTGAAGCAGGTCAAAAAGTTCCAGTTCTGCTTCGCTTAAGTCTTCTTTAATATGGCGTTCTTCCTCATCACGGAGCGATTCCATAAGTTTAATGATTTTTTCATAAAAGTCATCGTTCTGTGAACCCCCGGAATTATATTCATCTATGATTTTTCTGAAACGCTCGGCAAAATCAGTGCGGGTACAATTCCGTTTTAGCATTATCTCGATTTTCTTTGCGATATATTCCCGTAGATTGGTTATAGCCATATTTTTATATTGGGTATCATGCAATTTTTCCCGTAATTCGTCTGTATCAATTTTTGATAGGTCAATTTCCCTTCCTTTTTCATTTATTATGTATTCCGGCTCTCCTTCTGCGGCTATGACACATTGATCCAGTAGTTCGTTTATGCGCTCTTGGGCTTTTTCCAGTTTTTCAGGACGGATTTTACCTTCGATTATTCCCCGCAAGTATAGTATTATATTCTTCATTGAAGGATCATAATTCATTTTGAATATTTCAGGACGCAGGGATTCAAACAAATTTTCAACCGTATTAGCATATATTATAAATTCATTTTTTATCTCATCACTACTTACAATAATATTAGCATATTTTTCAAACAATGAAAGATTTGTAAACACGGCATTTGGCGTATCTTTACCCAGCAGCAACGATAAGTCCATATCTTTATCATGACAATAATCTGCGGTCATTTTGATGGTTTCATTTAGTTGGTCGAATAGTGTTTCTATATCCTTAACCGGGATATCATCTTCATCATCGGGGGAATATTCGGCAAGCGCATTCCGGAGATGTTTGAATACATCAAGGTAATCTACAATGATACCGTTATTTTTATCGGGGAAAACGCGGTTTGCCCTGGAGATGGTTTGCATAAGGGTATGGCTTTTCATAGGCTTATCAAGGTAGAGGGTTGAGACCGAAGGGGCATCAAACCCGGTAAGCCACATGGCGCATACAAATACCAATTGCAGGGGATGGTTAGGGTCTTTAAAATTGTCTTCTATATCAAAACCATTATCATCTGTTTTATCCATGCGCTGACGGTGTAACTGAATAGAAAGCCCTTCTTTGTTAAACTTATCTTCTTCACCGTCCTCTGCGCTTACTACCACGGCCATTTCGGCCTTACGCATATAATCAACTACCTGCTTTAACTCTTCTTTTCTTATCCGGCCTTCATTTGTGTATTCGTCTATTTCGCTGATTTCTTTATTGAGTTTTTTGATTTCTTCTTTCCAGTAGTAACTTACCTTATCATACATTTTTACTGCGGTAAATTTATCTACCGAAATAACCATGCCTTTACCCTTAAAACCACGCTGGGGGAAATGTTTTACAATATGGCAGGCTATGGCATCAAGACGGTCATCACGTTTAAGGACTTCAAGCTCTTTTGCATAATGATTTTCCAGTCTGATTTTTTCTTCATCGGTGAGGGTTTCTTCCTCCAGGATTTCAGCAAAATCTTCTGAAAGTGGTTCATGTAAAAGTTCAACCCCGGGAACACGTTTTATATAATAGAGGGGGACAGTAGCGTTATCCTGGATTGATTCTGAGAAGGTATAACGGCTTAAATAACCGGTCCCTTCGGTTTTGCCAAACCAACTGTTTGTTAAGTGTCTGCTGCCCAAAAGGGGAGTTCCGGTAAAGGCCATATACTGGGCATTGGGGAGGCCCCGGCGCATATTTTCAGCCAGGTCTTTATATTGTGTCCGATGGGCTTCATCCACAAAAACGAGAATATCGGAACGTTCTGAAAGAACAGGATATTGCTTTCCCTGGTCGTAACGGAATTTATGAATAAGGGTAAAGAGGATACCGGCATTTGTTTTCAAGGCTTCCCGCAGGGCAGTGCTGGAGGCCGGCTGAACCTTTTCTTTATCACCTATGACTTCGGTACGGAGGAAGTTTTTATAGATTTGAGTATCCAGGGCATCACGGTCTGTTACTATGAGGAACGTAAAATTTCCTTCGCATTTTCGCTTGATTTTACGGGTAATCATTACCATTGAGTAACTTTTACCGCTGCCCTGGGTATGCCAGAATACTCCTAATTTGCCGTCAAGTTTTTCGCGGTTAAGAAATGCCTTGTAGGCATTATTAACGCCATGATACTGATGATTTTTTGCAATGATTTTAATTTTGCGCCGGTCAAATAAAACAAAGTTTTCAATATAATCAATCAAGGTTTCAGGTTTGCATAAACCCCGGATAAAATATTCCAGGCTTATACAATCTTCTCTGATTTTTTTACGATCCGGTTTCTCGTCTTCGTTTTCTACTTTAAGCCATTCAAAAAAGTGTTCATAGCCTGACGAAAAACTCCCGAGGCGGGTCTCCATGCCATTAGAAAGAACGCAAATCTGGTTGTAATTAAACAGCCAGGGAATATCTTTATTGTAATCGATCAAGTTTTTATCGTAAGCGGTTTTAACATTGATATTTGAATTTTTAAGTTCAATGAAAACCAGGGGAAGGCCGTTGACAAATACTATGAGGTCAGGACGTCGCCAATGGAATTTTCCCTGTATCCACATTTGGGAAGCAACAATAAAGCTATTGTTTCTCAGATTGGTAAAATCAATAAGATTCAAAATGTTGGTGGTTTTTCTGCCGTCTTTCTGGTATTCAACGGTAACGCCGTTCCGCAGTTTTTGATAATTCTGGTAATTTGCAAGTACCGGATCGCCTGATTCAGGGGTAAGGGCAAGTTCAGCAGCTTTAGATTTTACCACCTCAAGGGGCAGATGGGGATTTATCGTGATAAGGCTTTCTAACAGGACTTGTGGTAAAACCACCTGCTTTTTATTTGAACGGCCGGAATTATCCGGCAAAGTATCGGCATCCCGGGTAAAACAATTGATAGCCGTATACTTATGCTCGGCCACTAGGAGTTTTAGGGCAGCTTGTTCTATCATGTCTTCGGTGATGATATTGGGCATCCAGTCTTTACACTCCAGTTGATTTATTATATCAAGGAGGTATAAGCTGTCAAGACAGAATATTTCCTACAAAAATGTATCTTTGTAAAAAATATCTCTTTACAAAGCTAATTATTCATGTTATATTCATTAATGGTACATTGTAATATGAAAGAGGCGCTGCCGGTTAATAAAGAAATCCTCAAATGGGCACGGGAAACCATCGGAATGGACATTGCCGAAGTTGCTCGCAGGGTAAAAAAACCGGCTGAGATCATTAAAGAATGGGAGGATGGCATTTCTTCACCCACCTATCCGATGCTCGAAAATCTGGCTTATAACGTGTATCGGCGGCCGGTGGCGGTGTTCTTTTTTCCGGCAGTTCCTGAAGAAAAAAATACCAATGCAGATTTCAGAACGCTGCCCGGAGAAGTCGTAGATACCATGCCACCCGGAATTATCAAAATCTACCGTAAAGCTAAAACTTACCAGCTTAATCTGGCTGAGTTATATGAAAATAGGAAACCTGTTGAAAAAAGTTTGCTTGATATTTTTAAAATGGATTCTCTAACGAATGTCGATCAGCTGGCGCAGGATATCCGGGCCTTCCTTGGTATTGACATGGTAAAGCTAGATGTATGTAAAACCGATGATGATGCCCTTAAATTGTGGCGTGATGCGCTTGCCCATAAGGGAATTTTTATTTTTAAAGATGCTTTTTTCAATAACGAATTTTCAGGGCTTTGTGTATATGATGCGGTCTATCCGGTGATTTTCCTTAATAATATTATGCCAAAAACAAGGCAGATTTTTACGATTTTCCATGAACTGGGACATCTCCTTCTTAACTCGGGCGGTATTGATGCTCCTTCTGAAAATTTCAACAGACGCCTTACCGGGGATTATTCCCGCATTGAACAAAAATGCAATAATTTTGCCGGCGAATTGATTTTCCCCAAAAGTTTTTTTGCCGCTTTAGGTGTTCCCTTTAGTGAAGATGCGGTAATAGAATTAGCCAACATTTACAAAGTAAGCAGGGAAGTAGTTCTGCGAAAATATCTTGATACCGGTCAGATTGACTTTTCTGCTTATACTGGGTTGACTGATAAATGGGCCTTTGAATATTTCAAGCGTAGAAAAAGTAAGCCCGGAGGGAATCCTTATTTAACCAAAAAGGCATATCTTGGAGAAACCTATATTACTCTTGCCTTTAGTCATTATTACGAAGGTAAGACTAGTATTGAAGGTTTGGCTGATTATTTTGGAATGGCAGTTAAAAACATTTCTACCTTTGAGGGTTATACCCTGGGGCAAGTATGATATATGTTTTTGACAACAATACTCTTGCAGGTATATTCAGGCATTATTTCCGCGCTTCTTTTCCAACGTTTTGGGAACGGTTTGATACAATGGTTTCCGATGGTACTATCTGTTCGGTTAGGGAGGTAAATAACGAACTAAAACGCATGGCTCGCGGGGATGAATTAGAAGCATGGGCTAAAACACACACAAATTTTTTCTGCCTGCCCACATCTGACGAACTGCGTTTTATAACTCAAATATACAGTGTCCCTCATTTTTTACAAAACCTTGGTGCAAAGAAATTATTCAATGGCGGAGCCTTTGCGGATCCATTTCTCATTGCAAAAGCATATATTAGCGGTGGTACGGTAGTAACCCAGGAAAAACTAAAACCCCATGGGGCAAAGATTCCGAATATTTGCAAACATTTTTCCATACCCTACACTGATCTGCAAGGATTCTTGCAGGCACAAAACTGGGTATTCAAGTAAATAGTTTTTATAATTCACACTTCAAGTTTACCGCTTAACAGGCGAGGAAGGAGGAGATCGCGCTGGCGATCCAAGTTTTGGGATTGAGTTTGCAATATACGTTTTTGGCTAATTAAAGCTCCGGCTTTTTCATAGAACACGTCCAAAATGTGGACCTCCGGCATAATGAGCTTGATTTTATTCAAATTTTCAATAGTTAAGGCACTTTGAGATGTTCCGATTGTCGAAGAAAATAATGCATTTTTACCAATATCAGAATTAAGCCAAAGAAAAATATATAAAGCGCTTTGCGGTGTTTTTCCGCTTTGTAACCATGTCAAATTTCCATCTTTGAAGTAAAACACACGATCATCAACGAGCCATGATATTCCAATTGTACCAACTGATGTTATAAGGATGTCATTTTTTGATGGTACACCAAATTTATTTTTCAGCTCATTATACTTATCTTCTAAAATATACAATGGTTCAGTTAGCGATTCACCATTTGCGGATTGTATGACTTCTTTTGAGCGATAGAAGGGGATGCCTTTGTCTACATAATCGGACAGGTAAATTCGTTTGCTGGAAGTAATATTTACAACTTCTCCCAATCGCTTAACTTCCCATCCCTTGGGGATACCGTCTTCAAACCGTGTTTTCTTATACCCTGGAAAACGAAATCGGACAAACCACTCTTTATACAATTCCTGGGTAGCTTTTTCCAAAAGTATTATGCAGCGACTATTGTTCTCTATAAGATCGTCATAGGCGGAGAGAATTTCGGCAATACGGTGTTGGGTGGGAAGAGGTGGAACGGAAATTTTCATATGATCAAAAGTAGCTCTAATTATTGTATCAAAGACGGCACCATTTGCAATTTGTTTAAAATATTTAAGTTGATGTTTTAAGGAATAATAAATATAATCATTTGAATAGTTTGATTTTGCTCGCAGCCCGTAATTCGATTGGTTAAAAGCCATTGGCAATCCTATTTGGGCAATTTCACCGACCGTTCCTCTTGCAGAAATAATGATATCCCCTTTTTCCAATAGATTTGTTGCACTGTTTTCCAACCCTTTATCTGTGATTGTTTTTTCCGACTTATAGACCCATCTTGAATCCCCTGAAAAATCATTAACAGAAAGCCAATAAATACCCCCATTCCAATAATCTGATACTTCGGTTTTTGGAGTTCCTCCATTAATAATATCTACAATTTCACTTACCCGTTTTACTTCCCACTTACTCATTTTCCACCCACCGTGACATATTTCTGATTTTTGCTGGTAGGCTTATCGGGGATAGTTCGCTCAAGTTTCCCGCTTTCAATAAGTGGATTTAATATTGCAGTTCTAAAATATTTCCTATCTTTAATATTTACCCGTCTCTGTATTTCGTCAGCACTTTTTGGAGTGTTGCAGAAAACCAATATACGCTCTTCCCTGCTTGCATCTTGATCACTACCTTGAGGGGTATCTTGGGGGGTAGCTTGGGGGGTAGCTTGGGGGGTAGCTTGAGGGGTAGCTTGAGGGGTACCATCGAAGAAAGGCACCGGTAAAATAAACCTGAAATAGGCGTTATCGTCCGTTATGACTGGGTTGTTGCCGCAATAGGCTTTGCAATATTTATAGATCTTGATGTTCCGTAAATCAATGCGTAAAATCTGCTCGTTCATTTACTGCCCACCAGTTCCTGCAAATTCACCCGTATCTTTTTTTCCAGCTTTTTTGCTTCATCATTAAGTTTGGAAAGTTCTTCATTTAAATTAAGCATTTCATTCTTGAATTCCGCTTCGGTCATTCCATCATCTTCGATAACTACACCGACATAACGGCCGGGATTAAGGGAATAATCCTGATCCTTTATGCCATCCTCACCTTTTATTTTTGCAGCTTTACAGAGGCCGATTACATCGGCATATTTACCCCTGGGGAAGCGTTCCGTGAGCCAATCAATATTTGACTGCCAATAAGCTTTTTCTTCTTTATCTTTTGCCTTTTCTTTAGCGGCCTTGTATTCATCAAGGAGGGCTTTATACTCATCGGTTTTTCCTTCGTAAAGGCGGGTAATGATTCCCAAATTCTTTATCTGTTCATCAGAAAATTTGCGATGAGCCCGGTCCACTTGGGTAAAAATATTACGGGCATCTATAAAAAGAATTTCATCTTTTTTATGTTTTGCCTTATCGAAAAACCAGAGGGTTGCGGGAAGGGTAACGCTGGAAAACATATTGGTAGGCAGGGTTACCATCTGGCTGATGACACCGGATTCTATCAATTTTATGCGGATATCCTTTTCGCTATGCCCCGCATCGGACGCAGAATTTGCCATAACCAGAGCCGCCCGGCCTTGATCGTTCAGGGAAGTGGCAAAGAGGTTTATCCAAAGGTAGTTGGCATTGGGGACTGTTTCCTTGGCGTCTTTTTTTTTCTGCTTTGTTTTATTCCGGGGAACACCGTAACTGTTAAAGCGGGGTTGGTTGATTACCTGATCCAGTTCTACCTCGTCAACGTTAAAAGGTGGATTTGCCATGACATAATCAAAAGCGCCAAGACTATTGTGGGGATCCCGGTAATAGGAATTTGCTTCTACAATTTCGCCTCGGACATTATTCAGAATCAGGTTCATTTTTGCCAGACGAACCGTGGCGGCTGTCTTTTCAACACCATAGGCGCGGAGATTTATATCCCTGCCCTTTTTCCGATGCCGGGTTATGTAATGGGCAGTCTGGACAAACATACCACCAGAACCACAGGCGGGGTCAAGGATTTTGCCTTCCGCGGGAGCAAGCACTTCTACCATATAGCGGACGACCGTTGATGGGGTAAAGAATTCGCCCCCTCCTTGGCCTTCGGCAAGGGCAAATTCGCCAAGAAAGTATTCGTAGATTTCACCGAATATATCCAGGCTTACATCGGTGGGAATATCCTTAAAAGCTTTGAGGAGTTTTGCCAATACTAGGGGGTCATCTTCACTGTTGACCCGATAGTATTCATCTTTGGGTAGGGTTCCGGCAAGCTCTACGGTATATTTTTCCAGTTTTATCATGGCGTTCTTAACTTTTTCGGCGAGGTTGGTATCTTCGCTCAGGTTAAGCAGGTAACTGTAACGGGCTTCATCGGGGAGATAATAACCGCATTTCTCTATGGCGATTTCATGGATGGGCCGCTCGGCCCGCTTACCTTTGTTTTTGTTGTATTCAGCCTGTATGTCCGCTTCATATTGGGTGTATTTACTTTCTGCAAAACGGAGGAAAATGAGGCCGAGTATGGGGGTAGCGTATTCGGTTGATTTTAGGCCGGAGTTGGCGCGGAGCTGGTCTGCGGTACTCCAGAGGGTGTCTTTCAGGTTTTTAAGCTGTTCGTTGGTCATTCAACCTTCCTTGCACTTCTTTCAAAAGCTGCTTCTGACCTTAAATATACTAATCGACTCGTCCAAATCCACCACGCCGCGCCCGGCGCTTTCTGCGAACTGGACCACCGAATTGGAATTATCCGACAGGGTGTTAAAATCCTGTTCACAGGCTGTAACCTTTTCCGCTACCCCAAGGCTTAATTCCGTAAGGGAACGGCACAGGTTTGACGCCGATGAGGCTTCAGTCTTCATAACTGCGGCGCCGTCTTTAACGTCCACAGTAATGGTGTTGATTATCTGGTTGGAGCGTACTATCTGTTCTGCTCCTATGCTTTGTTCACGGGTGGCATCGTGTAAACGGGTGGCAATCTTTTCAACATCATGGATCTTTTCAATGGTTTCCACAAAGGACTGCTCTACTTCGGTGGAAGCGGCGGCTATACCCCGGATCTTTTTCTGAATAGACAGGAGGGCCTCGCTGGAATTTTTTGACTGCTGGGAGGTGGCTTCTGCCAGTTTGCGGATTTCCTGGGCGACTACCGCAAAACCACGGCCCGCTTCTCCTGCGTGGGCCGCTTCTATGGCGGCGTTCATGGACAGGAGGTTTGTCTGGGTTGCTACATCGGAAATAACCTTGTTCATCTCCGCCAGGGATTGGGATTCTGTCTCAACCTGCTTAGTCGCTTCCGCTACTTCCGATAGCCGCTTTTTTTCTTCCGCCGAGGAGGCTACCAATTCTTCCACATTGGCGCTCATGGACAGGGCACTCTGTTCTACAGAACGAATGCTGGCGGCCATCTCTTCCATGGCCGAAGAAGCGGCGCTTATGGCATCACCCTGGCCGTTTATTTTTTCGTTGAGCCGTTCTATCTCGTTCATGATATTGAGAACCTTGGATTCGGATTCGCTGATGGATTGGTTCTCCCGGTTTATGTCCCCACGGATAGATTCTACCACTTCCCTGGCGCTGGAAATAGTTTCCCTGGTTATCCCCGCAGAGCTTGATAAATTATCCGCGATCTGCTGTATCGAAGTCGAAGAATCCTGTATTTTTTTTACCATGGAGCTGATACCCCCGGTAAAATTGTTGAAGCCCTGGGAAAGGCTTGATGCTTCTTTAGAGCTATAGTCCCCGGATTCAATGTTTAAATCCCCGCCGGCAATAACATCGAAACATTTTACCAGCTCTTTAAAAGGCCGGGTGATGGCGGTACTCATAAAAATTGCGGCGGCAGATACTAATACTGCTATTAAAACGGCGGTTAAAATGATGAGACGCAGCAGGGCCTGGGCGTCCTTCTGTAGTACCGCAAGAGAACCGGTTGAAACCATGAACCATTCTGTCCCGGCTACCGGGGAAGAACAGACGTAGGTATCCCTGGTGAGGGAAACTGTCCCAAGCTTTGTTAATACCGATTCCAGGCTGATAGATTTGTCAACCATGTCAAAGAAGTTGCGCTGCATGATATACGTTGGATCGCTATGGGTCAGAAACAAGCCGTCAGCATCAACAAGGAAGCTGCGGCCGTCATCGGTGATCTTCCGGGCGTTGACTAGATCCACCAGGACATCCATAAACACATCGACTCCGACTACCCCGGCGATCTGCCCCCGTGCATCTTCGGCGGTCCGGACTATGGAGACGCAGATCTTTCCGGTTTGAGAATCTTCATAGGGGTCGGTAATAATGATTTGACCGGGGGACTGTATGGCGCTTATAAACCAGGGGCGCTTAACCTGATCCCAGGTTTCGGAATCTACATAGGGCGCCCAGTCTGTGGCGGTAACAAAATAGCCCCCGTCAAAACGGGAAGCAATGGTCCCAAAGTACATTTCAAAGACCGTGGAATTGGTGGAAAGTATATCCTTGAGGATGCTGTCAAGGGATTCCGGGGAAGGAACGCCCGCCGCAAAGGCGGCCGCTTGGGTGGTCATCTGAATAGCCGGGGCCAGGGCGTTTTGTATGTCCGCATTCAGGTAACGCATGGTGATATCCGCATTGGAACGGAGGTTTTTTTCGGTAATCTTGGACAGGTTGGTCATAAAAATTACGGAAAAAATCGTGGAAATCGTCAGTACCAAACCAAGACACAGTAACAGAATCTGCAATGAAAGCGAAACATATCTCTTTTTCATGGTCTATTCCTTTGTACGTGTAGGCTAAAGGGACCCCTTTATTATTCCCAAACAAGGGGGATAGTCAAGTAGTGAGAAATGCCTAACCCGTCACTGGCAGAAATAGTAACAGTAAAATTGCTTTTCGAAAAGAAAAGCCTCTACCCGAAAAGTCTCCTGCACTCCAAGTAAAAGCGCTTTTCTTCCGCCTCCCCCATGGAAAAACTTTTCCGCGGCAGAGGGCCGGAGCGGGCCACGGTGCGGAATAAGCCGTCTTTCCTCACCGGTGGCAGGAGTATGCCCACTGCGGGCTTTTCTCCGACCGCCCAGGCGAGGCGGGTCAGGTCCTTTTCACCATGGATGTAGTCAATGGAGCGCCCCTGGGCTTCGCTAATAAAACTGTCCAACAGGGGTTGGAGGGGTTCAGTGGCTATTCCGGCGGCACTGGTTTCAACCAGGATGCTCTGGCCGGCTGAGATGAGACCGTAGCGGTTTCCCCGGGTCTCCTCCGCGACCAGCCGGGAAAGTTCCTCCAGGCCGGAGATGGGGCGGCTGGAGAAACCCGGGAGCTTTTTCAGAGTTTCCAGGACCGCTTCCACTCCGGCGCCGAAGATAAGCCGGTGTATGGGTTCAAAGGCTATTCCCGGATCGTAGAGGTTTTCCAGCTCAACCAGGGCATACCGGGCAGGATGTTTCTCAAGCCCCGGTTCACCCTGATGCTGCTTTTTGTACTCCTCCCAGACCCCCTTGGCGGTGGCCAGGGAGTGGTTGCCGTCGCCCATGGCGTAGAGGAAGGGGTGGTCTCCGGGCGCGGTGTTACCGTACCGGGTGACCGCCCGGCGGGCAAGGGTCTCCAGGCCCTCCGCCAGGAAACGCCAGTCCTCTTCACGGTCCAAAAACCAGCCGCTTACTGTCCCGGCGCCGCCCATGAGGGGGGTGTTGTAACAGGGCTGAACTTGCTTTGCCCGCTCTCCCAGGCCTGGGAACAGGGTGTCCTCTTGGTCATCGATAAGTACGATGATGTGGGGCGTTTCCAGGGGGGCGGAACGGCGTATCTCCATCCGGGGGGGAAGCCTTTCCGGGACCGTGCCTTCGGTGGACCGGATCAGGGGCCGGGAAGAAGGGGCCCAGTCGTATTCTTCCAGGTCTAAGGCCAGAACCAGCCCCCGGCGGCGGGGGTGCAGAGCCGTGCCCCGTTCAATATAGACCAGACCTTTCCGGGGAGGGGCCAGAATTCCTTCTAAAAAAACGGATTCCATTGCCTTATGGATGACCTTGATACGGTTTTCCCGGTCAGGATCCTCCAGATAGACTTCGGGGAAGATCAAATTTAGGGTGGAAGGGGAGGATCCGGCGGTTTTCCGGACAGTTTCCCAATAGCTGCGGTCCTGGGTAAACTGATCGCAGGCGATAACCGCCCACTTTTCCAGGTCAATATCCCCCCGGGGAAGGGCAATTTCGGGTATAACCGTGCCTAATGCCGCAAGCCGTTGCTCTAAATCTGCCATTGAAGAGCCTCCCTGTCAGGTACTTTACCGATCACCCCGGTTTTTTACAATAGAGTTATTCGGCAACCAACCGGGTTTCCAAACAAGTCCAATCTCTTTCCGCTTGACAAAGAACCCGCATGGAACAATAGTTTTATCAAGGCCTGTTGGATTTTGACAGGCCGGGCACTCGATCCTTTGGGAGTATTCCGTGCAGCTGCAGCGTCCGTCCTTTATCCAGGAACAGCGTCTCAAAATGAATCCCCAGCAGATTCAGTCTATCAAAATGATGGGGCTGCCCATTATGGATCTGCGGGAGAAAATCGAGGAAGAGGTTGAGCGGAACCCTGCCCTGGAAGTGGTGGCGGATCATACGGTCCTTTCCCTGGATGAAGCCTATGTTCCCCGCAAAGAAGAGAATGACTACTTTGAAACCAGTTCGGATTCGGGCTTTGTCAGCAAGGGGGGGGATGAGGAATCTGCGGAGCGGCATAAATTCCTGGAAGGGGCCCTGTCCCGGCCGGAAACCCTCCAGGAGCACCTGCTCTGGCAGCTTAGGCTTGAAATTGCAGAGGAACCGGTACGCCGTATTGGGGAACGTTTAATTCAAAACCTGGACGAAAACGGCTTCCACAAGGAACCCCTGGATGCCCTGCTTAAGGAAAATAATCCTGCCTATATTGTCCGGGCCCTGGCCATAATCCGCTCCCTGGACCCCGTGGGGACCTGTACCGCCGATTACCGGGAATCCCTCAGGGTGCAGGCGGAACTCCTTCCGGCGCCCCCCCCGGGCATCATCGAGGCCCTGGATTACCTGGAACAGCTCGAGCGGGGCAAAATTGCCGAAGTAGCCCGAAAGCTGGCCCGTTCCGAAGCTGAAGTCCTGGCCATATTTGAGCAAATCAAGGAACTGTCCCCCTTCCCGGGTCGGCGTTTTGCATCGGACAATACCCGCTATGTGGTTCCGGATGTGCAGGTTATCAAAAAAGAGGGGGAATTTGTCATCATCCTCAATGACGAGGAGATCCCCGTATTGGGCTTAAATCCTTTTTTTATGAAAATTTCCGGTGAAAAGGGAGAGGATAAGTCCGCCCGGGATTTTGTCCGGGAAAATATTAAGGAAGCCCGGTGGTTTATCCAGTCGATTAACGAGCGGAACCACACCCTGCTCAGGGTATCCCGTGCTATAGTGGAGTTTCAACGGGCTTTTTTTGTGAACGGCCCCCGGGACATTGCACCCCTGACCCTGCGGGATATAGCCCAGGAACTGGGGCTGAATGAGTCAACTATTTCCCGAGCCGCCCGGGGAAAGTATATGCAAACCGAATGGGGTATCTTTGAGATTCGCCATTTCTTTACCAATTCCATCAGTGGAACCGGATCCGACAGGTCCCGGTATTCAAAGGAGGGGGTTAAGGAGATAATAAGGGAACTTATCAGCACCGAGGGGAAGCACTCTTCGGATCAGGAAATTGCCGAACTTCTGGCCAGGCAGGGAATCCCCCTGGCCAGGCGGACCGTCGCCAAGTACCGGAACGAACTGGATCTGGGATCATCGTACACCCGATAGACCCATAAAAATATCAGGAGGCAACCATGAATACTGAAGTCAAAGCAGTCCATTTTACCTTACGGGATGATACCCGGGAGTATCTGGATCAGAAAATTGCCCGCATTCCCAATGCGGAAAATATGATCATCGATCTCCTCTTTACCCTTACTAAAGATGGCAAGGACTTTTCCGCCGAAGCTAAGGTTAACTTCCGATGGGGTGTTTCAATACATGTAAAAGAAAAGGATTTTGAGCTCAATCCCGCAATTGATAAGCTTTTGGGAAAGCTTGACGCCAAGATCATCAAGGAAAAAGAAAAGGTCAAGGATGTAAAAGAAAAAGAGCGGGCCCAGGAAAAGCGGGATACTAGCTTTACCTCTTCCTAAACCGGGAATCCGGGGGAAGGGTGAAGGTGTAAACCGCCGGCAGCCGTTTCCCCCGAAAGTCTTCATCACGAATTTTTTCACGTATGTCCTCAATTTTTATGCCGGGAAAGTCCGCGTTTTCCAGATTGAAACTCCGGGTATTGGCGCTGAACCAGAGGGTTCCCCCGGGGGACAGGAGCTTGAGGCAGCTGGTAATAAGTGTACCGTGATCCCTCCGTAGATCCAGGACCCCGTTCATCTTTTTGGAATTGGAAAAGGCCGGGGGGTCCAGGATGATCAGATCCCAGCTGAGCCCTGCCTCTCTGGCGCCCTCCAAAAAGCGGAGTGCATCCGCCCGGATGAGGCGGCAGGAGGGGAGGGCATCTTTCAGGCCGGCCAGGTCCTGAGGACTAAAGTCCCTTGGGGTGACCTGCCGGGTTTCCAGGCCGTTTAGGGTAAAATTCGCCGCCGCCCAGTCCAGGTAGGTGTTGGACATATCCACCGAATCCACTCCCAGGGCGCCACCGGCTGCGGCGTACACCGAGAAGGAAGCGGTATAACAGAACAGGTTCAGCACCCGCTTCCCCCCAGCGGCTGCCCGGATTAGGGAGCGGGTCTTCCGGTGATCCAGAAAGAGCCCCGTATCCAGGTAGTCCGACAGGTTTACCCGGAAACGCAATCCACCTTCAGCGATCTCCTTCATAACATGGTCGCCTGAGGTTTTTTCATACTGTGATTTGCCCCGCTGCTTGCCCCGTTCTTTCAGAAATATCCGCTCGGTTGGGATATCCAGAGCCCGGGAAATTGCCCCTTCCATGGCACTGAGCCATTGCAATTCCTGATTGGGGTCCTTTTCATAAGGTCGCTCGTAGAGGGCGCCGGCGATTGAATCGCCATATAAATCCAAAACCAGGGGAATTTCCGGGATGTCCCGGTCATAGAGGCGGAATGCGCCGGTTTCCAAGCGCTTTGCCCATTTCCGCAGGTGTCGGTACCGTTTCCGCAGCCGGTTTTCCAGCATTTCTCCCTGGGCGGCTGTCTTCAGGTCCGGCGCGGGGTCATGGGGAATTTCCGCCATTCTCTTCCCCCTGGGCCTGCAAGGTGACACAGAGCATGGCATATCCAGAGGAAAGGTCCTCCATTTCCACCACCACCGGTTCGGGTACTTTAAGCTTTATGGCGGTAAAGTTCCATATTCCCTGGATACCCGCATTGACCAGGGCATCCGCTGTTTGCTGGGCCGCCTCGGAATGGACTGCCAAAATAGCCACCTTTACCCCGGACTTATGGATCTCGGTTTCAAGATCATCCAGGTTCAGCACCGGTATCCCATGTATAGAGGTTCCAATTTTTTGCGGGTTTTTATCAAAGGCTGCCACAATGTTCATCCCATGGGAGCGGAATTCCTGGTGCCCCATGAGGGCGCTCCCCAGGTTGCCGGCGCCTACCACAATCACATCCTGCATAGAAGCCCAGCCAAGGAACCGTTCTATAGCATCAATCAAGGCATCTACCGGGTAGCCCTTCTTGGGCTTTCCGGAAATCCCCGTAATTGCCAGATCTTTCCGCACCTGAATAGGTTCCAGATTCAATTCCTGAGCTATTAGTGTTCCCGATATATATTCGCTGCCTTCACTCTGTAGTTGCCGGATAGCATGTAAATAGGAGGGCAGCCGGCGTACAGAAGGCGTAGCAGGTATCTTTCGTTTTGCCACAATGGTCCCCAAATTTAACAATACGTTTAAATCAATATAAAAGTCAATAATAGCTTGGGGGCAAAGTAATGGCAAAAAAAGCCGGCGGGGATACCTGGGTATTCAGCGCCGGCTTTTTGAGGCCTAGAATGTCGCTACAACCCCGCCGTTGTAGTGGCTATTGATATAATCTTTAACTTTCTGGGAAAGAAGGACCTTTTTCAGGGCTTCAAAACGGGGATCATTTTCAGTCCCCTTTTTCACGACCAGGCCGTTTGCATAGGGGGATTCGGCGCCTTCGATAGCAAGGGAATCCTTAACCGGGTTAAGGCCTGCTTCCAGGGCGTAGTTGCCGTTGATGGTGGCGGCGTCTACATCGGGCAGGGCTCGGGGAAGCTGGGCGGCTTCAAGTTCCCGAAACTTAAGGTTTTTGGGGTTGACCGTGATATCCTGGGGGGTTGCCCGCAAACCGGAATTTGGGGCCAGGGTGATCAGCCCGTTTGCCTGAAGCAGGAGCAGAGCCCGGCCTTCATTGGCGGGATCGTTGTTAATGGCGATGGTGGCCCCGTTGGGGATATCGTTGATGTTTTTGTACTTCTCCGAATAGAGCCCGTAGGGTTCCACATGGACGGCCCAGATAAAGGATAGGGCGTTTTTCCATTCCTCGCTTGATTCCAGGTAGGGGATGGTCTGGAAATAGTTGGCGTCCAAATCCCCCTGGAGCAGGGCTGAATTGGGCTGAACATAGTCGGTAAATACCACTATTTTCAGGTCAATGCCCTGGGCGGCTAGATCGTCCTTTATCAATTCCAGTAATTCCCCATGGGGTACGGGGTTAACCCCTACCGAAAGGGTGGTGGCTGATTTCTGCTGATTCCCCTTGGCTTCTACGGAATAATTCAGAGACAGAACCATGGCGCCCGCCATAAGCAGGCTGATAAGTGATTTTTTCATACAGATTCTCCTTTTCTTAGTATTTATATAGTATTTATCACATATAAATATAACCTGTCAAGAGGGTTTAATTTTTTTTAGATATGAAAGGGACTATTCGTCCCGATCCCGTTTTCGGACTACCACGCGGCCCCTGGGCGCCGGCCGGCTGGACCCTGCGCCGGAAGCGCCTGGTTTGCGGGGGCCTGTTTTACCGGCCGCGGGCTTTCTGCCCGGGGTTTTGCCGCTGCCCGCTGCTTTACCGGTTTCCTTCCTGCCCCGGCTTGTGGGGCTATCGGGGCGCTCCTGTTTACTCCGGAAGCGCTTTGCCGGGGCTCCATCGGAGCGTGTTCCACCGGGCGAAGCTTTTCTGGGAGGGCGGTCTTCCCGGCCTTCACCGTCACCCCGGGATTCCGGGGCCTTGCGTGGTGCAGCGCGGCGTTTTTCCTTTACCGCCTTTTCCAGAACCTTGAGGGATTCGTCAAAGCCCTGGAGGAATTCCGTAAGATCATCCGCAAAGAGGATCACCGATTGGCGGTCAAAGCCGCCGGTATCACGGTTTTTGCTCTCCACGATATTGAGGTAGAGATCCCCCAAACGGTTTTCCTTCACATTAAAAAAATAGGTCCTGTTCTGTAGAGCGACCGTAGTCGAAAATAGCTCTCCCCGAATTCCCATGTTATACTACTCCTCTTGTATTGTCCGCTTCGCTTACCATTTTACGCTGCCATTCGATGAGGGCCCGTTCTATACGCCTGTCCGAGCCTTCCACGTCTGCCATCACCCGGAACACCGGTTCGGTGCCCGAGCCCCGCATCCAGATGCAGGCGGCGGCATGACCGGTCTTGTTAATAAAACTAATCTTGAGGCCCCCCTTGCCGGCAATGGAAAAATCGCTGATCCCCCGCTTTTCCTCCATGCCGTTGTATACGGCGGCTTCCCAGCCCGTAATGCCGTAGCGGGTCCTGAGCAGTTCCTTCCGCTCCTCCCATTCCCGGAGGAAAATTTTCTGGTACCGGCTTTTCAGTAAGCCATGATCCGTGGTCTTTACCTGAAGCACCGCCTCGGGTGTGTAGGTTCCGGTGCTGATAAAGGCGGGGAGGGCGGCGATAATGTCTGACAGGGTAAAGTCCGGCCGGTAGATTTCCGCCTGGTCTGAGAGGTTGCACCACAGTTCAAAGAAGCCCTTCCGTTCCCCCTCACTCCGTATGGCCAGGAGTTTTATCAGGGATACCAGGGTGTTGATGGGGTCCCGCACCGCCGATGGGTGGGTGATATTGCCCCCGGCAGAGCCTTCTCCCAGGATACGGACCAGATAGCCCTGTTCCCGCAGTTTCCGGGCCAGGCCCACCACATTGGCTTCCCCCACCTCGGCGCGGAACACCGACACGTCAAAGGCTCGGGCGATACGGTCTATGCGCATGGAAGTGGGGTCGTTCACCGCCACCGCTGCCTTGGTCAGGGCATTGCCCTTGTTGTCGTATTTCAGTTCCCCGGTCCACACCAGGTGGGCCAGTTCGGACACGCAGGCCAGGGCAAAGACTTCCTGGGCTTCCAAGGCCCGGGCCTTTTGTTCCCCATGGTCCCAGAACACCAGGTTGCCCCGGTCACCGTCACAGTCAGGGACATAGCCGAGCATTACGGATGGATCATTTTCGTGGAGTTTTTCTAAAAATTTGCAGCAAGGATCTAGGGACTCCCCCTCGGGAACGATACGGTGGGCGATTTCGCCGGGTTTATCGTTCATACCATGGAGGGTGACCCCCAATGAGCCGAGGAATTCCCTGTCTATGGATACGGTACGGGCTGAGCCGTTAAAGTCTGCCGCCACCCCCAGGGGCTGGTCCTGCAATCCCCGGGCGATAAGCTCAGGAATCTCCCCGGGCCCTTCATGGGGAAGGTCGCTTGAACCGGCGCATACTTCCCGGGTAAAATCAAGGTAAGCTTGGAAGGCTTCCTGTTTGACCTGCTTTTCAGCGGCGTACACTTCGTCCAGGGCAAGGCTATCCGCTTGGTTTGCGGCTTCCACAATTCGGCTGATCCGGTCCGGCTCAGCCAGGCGGCGGCGGAATTCTTCGATCAGGAGCTTGGTTTCCGAAGCCGGCAGTACCCCCCCGTCGTCAAGGCCGAATTTCAGGCCGTTGTGGCCGATGGGGTTATGGCTGGCGGAGATATACACAAACCCGTCGGCTTTGACGAAGTTTGGGGTTTCCCGGGCTAGCCGGGCAAAGGCCATGATTTCCGGGGCGGCGGTGATCCCGGTGTACCGAACCCGGCAGCCTGAAACCAGGAGCAGCCGGATCATGGGATCCGCAATGGCCGGCCCGGTAGGCCGGGTATCCATTCCCAGGATCACCACAGGGGCTTTTTTCAAGCCCGAGTTTTTGCGGATCAGGTAGCCCGCGAAAACTTCCGCGGCCAGGGCGGCAATTACCCCATGGACCGGCTTTATCGCGTCTCCGGTATCCTCTTCATTACCGGTTTCAGCGAAAATTCCCCGCCAGCCCGAAGCGGAAAGGATCATCCCCTCCAGGGCTTTGTCCAGGAAAGGGTCATTCAAAGCGGGATCACCCGCCCTAAGCAGTATCGCCATAGGGTAAACTCCTCGGCCGCGCCTTTCAACGCACGGGGGATCAAGTATACTTGTTTTTTTGTTCCGTTGCTATAGGCGAAATAATACCTTCCGGTTATACTGGGAATTGCATGTAACTGACTGAAAAGGTATACTTAAACTATGGTCAAGGGACAAAAAATAAAGTATATTAGTTGTATATGATATATAGGATTTGATAAACTATAAAGAAGGACAGGAAGCTTATGGCGGAAAAAAGGATTTACATGGACTATAACGCGACAACCCCTTTAAATAAAGAGGTAAAGGCCGCGATGATAGAGGATTTGGAAATCTACGGAAATGCCTCAAGCATGCACAGCGCAGGCCGGCATGCCCATGCCCGGGTTGAAGAAGCCCGCAAGGCCGTGGCTGACCTGATAGGGGCGCCTACCAATACGGTGATCTTCACCTCCGGGGGTTCCGAGTCCAACAATACAGTATTCCAGACCATGCGGCGCATAGCTTCAGGCCCGGATGGGAAATCTCTTACTGAAGGGCGTACCGAAATAATCACCACCGCCATTGAGCATCCCTGTGTACTCAATTCCGCTTCCTATCTCAAGTCTTTAGGCTTCAAGGTGACTTTCCTTCCTGTGGATGGGTATGGCAAGATAAAAATGGATGAATATAAGAAGGCCCTGAGCGAAAAAACCCTCCTGGTTTCGGTAATGATGGCCAATAACGAGATCGGGACCATACAGGATATCAGGGCAATCGCCGACCTGGCCAAGGCAGCTGGAGCCTGGATGCACACCGATGCGGTCCAGGCGGCGGGGAAGATCCCTGTGAATGTGGAAGATCTAAAAGTTGATTACCTGACCATGTCAGGGCACAAGATATACGGCCCCAAAGGCATAGGCGCCCTCTATGTGCGCGCCGGGGCGCCTTTGTTCCCCCTGATCCACGGGGGGCATCAGGAGGACGGTTTCCGGGCCGGTACCTACAACAACATCGGCATCCTGGGCTATGGCAAAGCCGCAACCCTGGCCAAGCAGAACCTGGCAGCCTACAACCGGGAAATCCGCCCCCTGCGGAATCAGCTTCGGGATGGGCTCCTGGCAAATGTGCCGGACATCACTATCAACGGCCATCCCGAGGATGTGCTTCCCAATACCCTGGATGTTTCCTTCCCCGGCGCGGAGGGGGAGTCGATTTTGCTGGGCCTGGACCTCAGTGGCATTGAGGCTTCCACCGGCTCGGCCTGCGCCTCAGGCAGTCTGGAACCCTCCCATGTACTCATGGCAGTGGGGGTAGGGCCGGAACTGGCCCACGGCTCCATCCGCTTCAGCCTGGGCTGGGGTATTACAAAAGAGGATATTGATTATATTATAGAAACCGTGCCGCCCATAATCGCCCGGTTCCGGGCTATGTCAACGGTACCGTCAAAACAGTAAGGCCGGAAACGAAGGTTCCGGCAGAGAGAGGTATTGTATGTCTGACTGGTTATATTCAGATACGGTTAAAGACCATTTTACCAACCCCAGGAACGTGCTCATGGAAGATGAATCTTCCTATCCAGCCGATGCCCGAGGGCTGACCGGAAATATCATCTGCGGCGATCAGATGCTGATGCTGCTGAAGATTAAGGATGATATCATCACCGATGTCCGTTGGAAGACCTACGGCTGCGCCAGCGCCATAGCCTCCACCAGCGTGCTTTCAGAGGTGATCAAGGGTATGAACATCAGGGACGCTTACAACGTCAAACCCGACGAACTGGTGAAAAAGATGGGCGGCCTGCCTGCCCACAAGATCCACTGCTCCGTCCTGGGTGACAAGGCCCTGCGTAAAGCCATCGACGACTACCTGGACAAGACAGGCCGCTCGGGGCTGCTCAAGGAAGCGTCCACGGTGATCTGCACCTGCCTGGGCATCACCGACAAGGACCTGGAAGACGCCTACCACAAGGGGGCCCGCTCCTGGGAGGATCTCCAGGCGGCCACCAAGATCGGTACCGGCTGCGGCAAAGGGGAGTGCAAGAAAAAAGCCCTGGAACTGCTTCACGAGTACGCCCATATTTTTGCGGGAGAATAGGGCGCGTCCGGCGTGTTGACATGCCGGGATAATTTTTGGTAAATTAGGTTTCATTACGCTGGCATGCGCCCCTGCGGGTTGTGTGCCGAGCGGAATGGATTATATGTTATTTCTAAAGTAACTCTAAAGAGTTACTTTAGAAATAACGGCGGCATAGCTCAGTTGGTAGAGCATACGGCTCATATCCGTAGTGTCATAGGTTCAATCCCTATTGCCGCTAAAGAAAAAAAGTAAATATGACCGAATAGATTGCGGCAATAGGGATTGAAGGGTTCAGTCCGCCGACCGAACGGGAGGAAAAGGGGCCATGGATGGCCCCGACAGGACTGAACCCCGGGTCGGAAGGCCGAAGCAGGATGCTGAGGCCTGGAGACCAATCCCTATTGCCGCTAGAAAAGATTAAATACGACCGAACATATTCCGGCAATAGGGATTGAAGGGTTTAGTCCGCCGACCGAATGGGAGGAGAAGGGGCCATGGATGGCCCCGTCAGGGTTAAACCCCGGGTCGGAAGGCCGAAGCAGGATGCTGAGGCCTGGAGACCAATCCCTATTGCCGCTAGAAAAGATTAAATACGACCGAATATATTCCAGCAATAGGGATTGAAGGGTTTAACCCGCCGACCGAACGGGAGGAAAAGGGGCCAGGCCATAGGCCGTGAATACTGCTATGCAAATCACGGTTTTATTGAACGCCATATTAAGCCCCGCGTACAGGGATTACATCTGCGGGAAGTGACAGCCCAGGATTTGGATCGGTTACAGCTTCAGATTAAAAAAGAAACCAAACTCAAGGCAAAGACCGTCAATTCAATCCTGGCCGCTGTCTGTATACCAATTCGCGAAGCCTTCAGGGTTGGAAGAGTATCCCATAACCCGGCGCAAAAATTTCGCGGCCTTGGGCGCGATGACGATCCCCGGGGGATCCTTTCAAGCGCGGAACTGAAAAAGCTCTTTGCAGAACCCTGGGAGACGGAAGCCCACAGGTTAGCTGTGGCGCTCTCGCACGCCACCGGGATGCGCCTGGGAGAAATACTTGCCATAGGGCTGGAGGATATAACCCTGGACTTCGAGGAGAAGCCGGTGTTATGGGTCCGGAAAAGCTGGTCTACAGTATCGGGCCATAAGTGAAGATGTCCGGGGGTAGCGATGCAGCGGATTTCATAGGGAGGAGATATGGATCAACCAGCGAAGGAATACTACACTTACCAGGAAGTCGCCGAAAAATTCGGCGTGTCAGACCGTACCGTGTGGCGGTGGGTGGTGACAGGGACGATAAAGGCCCGGCGTTTTTCCCGGCAAATTGTCCGGATCCCGGTAGCGGAAATCGACGGTCCCCCGATTGAAACAAAACTGAGTAGGGAAGAACAATGAGCATACCCCGCGTTTATTTGGAAACGACGATGTTTAGCTTTTATTACGAAAAACGGGAAGATCCGCATTACCAGGAATTGAAGGCCCAGACCCGGCAAGTCTTTGACATGATAAAGGCGGGGAAGTTTGAGCCGTATACCTCTACTTTTGCTACTGATGAGATGGAAAACGAAAAAGACCCTGAGAAACTGGAAAATATGCGACAGCTTATCCCTGAATTTGGCATTCGTTTTCTTGACATAACGCCGGAGGTGGATCGGCTTGCGACTCTTTACATCAAAGAGGAAGCGGTTACGGCTTTAAGTGAAACGGATGCAGCCCATATTGCTATTACGGCAGTCAATGGTTTAGACTTTATTGTAAGCCTTAATTTTGGGCATATTGCCAGGGCCTGGACCATTGAGAGGGTCCGCCGGGTCAATATCCGGAGAATTATAAAGGCATTGGCATATACAAACCAGCGGAGGTATTAGAATTATGAAAACGATAGACGAATACATGAGCGATCCCCGGATACTCAACGATCCCTACATGGAGGATGGGCCAATAAAGGAAATCCATGCCGCCCGGCTCAAGCTTCAGGATGAAACGGCGGGAATGACGGTTCAGGAAAAATGCGACTACCTCAACAATAAAGCACGGGAAACACTTGCCCGGCATGGGATTACCCCCCAGTTTGTTAATCTTGCTGGGCAGGGGAGAATCCAGCCCAAGGTTACGGTATAGCCGCTAACAAGAAATTAGCCGCTTTCCTTATCGGCAAGTAACCGTATGTTGAAACCGCCCTTGCCTAGGGGCTGTTTTTACAACGCTGCCGTGTGACCAAATATGTGACACAAATCTCAAAAAAAATAGCGTTTTAACTGATATTATCAGATACAATATGAATTTACCTATTGCACTAATTCTTTACCCTATAGTAAAATATGATATGTGAAGGGTTTACGGGGTATTTACTGATACTATATTGGATAGGTTCAATCCCTATTGCCGCTAGAAAAGATTAAATACGACCGAACATATTCCGGCAATAGGGATTGAAGGGTTTAACCCGCCTCTTTAGATGCCGCGACCAAGTGGGAGCGGCTTCGAACGGGAGGAAAAGGGGACCTGGGGCTAAATTGACGAATTTCTCCAGGCGGTGTATACTATTATTCAGCACTATGCATGGAGGTAGTTGTGAAATGGTTACTTGCATTATTGCCGGTGTTAATGATACTGGGATGCGAAAGCCTGGTGACAGATTTGCCGAAAACCGATATTCCCTTGTATCAAATATCCGGCGGATATAAATTCCCTGAAAATACACCAACTATTGATATATATAATTGCCTTGTTGGCCACGGGCTTAATTTTGGCACAGAAATATCTGCTACAGGAACTTATGCCATAACGCGATCCTCAAAATTAAATGGCAACCTATACACAGACACAAAAACAAGAAACGTCCTATCTGTTTCTATTAAGCATTTAGAGCTGGATCCTGACATAAATGATCATATCGCTATTTTTACCTTTGATGATAATTCAAAACTTGAAATTCATTTTAAATGGCAAAGACAAACTACCAATGTTTGGCAGAACGATAAAATCGAAGGTAAATTAACCATTACGTTATAACTATTGGGCACCTCTAAAAACTCGGTTATTTTTACGGTGCCCTTCAGATATCCGGCGCAGTCCTGCTGTTCTATACCAGGATGATACGGCGGAAATGACGGTTCAGGAAAATGCGATTACCTCTAAGTGGAGATAGTATTTATATAGGCACTATTCGTCAAAACAGCACGTTCGCCAAAATTGGTAATGGTGCGGGTTTTTGGCATATCAACAAAACGTAATGGGCTAAAACGAGCAATATAATGGGCCGGTATGTAACCGAATTTAAACTTAAAGGCGGTAAGCCGGGACCACTTCAATGCGCAAATTTGGTATTTTTGTTTATCACACAATGCCCTGTTTAATGCAATTTTATTGTTTACTGTTTCGGCTATTGTCGTGGTACTGCTATCTATGTTTAATTCGGGTGAATGGTATCGCTGCAATGCTTCGAAGTTTTCAATATATCGGATTCTCTGGAATTCAGGATATTGGCTTGATATGGTTCCATCGGTCAAGTATAACATGGAATCGGCGCTGCCGATTTTCCGCATGATGATATAGCAGTCTGATACCGCTATGGTATACGGGATTATAATTTTTGTCATATGGATCCTCCTTTTTTCTCTCGCTAATGAGGAATAGGTTATCTTAATTCATGTACTAAAATCGTTTTGAAAACGTCATGCTCATGGTAGCCGGGATTAATACATCAAAATTGCCCATGTTCCATAAAAGTACCGATGCATTGCAGCCCATCACCATATTGATTGACCATGAAGCATTGTGATGACCGAAGGTAATTTTGGGATTTATCTGGGGCATAAAAAGCATTTTCGTATCAGTTGTATTTATTCCCAGGTTTGCCCCAATATTAAGACCTGTATTCAAAAACATATTTCCCGGAAGTATCCATGTGTATGAATACCCTGCCGTTGGCCCAAAGTGCACAATATGTATCCGCTCGTTATAACGTGCCATGTCCTCGTTCTTTGAATATATGGACGTGTAAAATACCCCGAAACCGTAAAGCAAACTTCCATTTGATACTGTTTGTTTTTCAGACATGGTAAATACTGAACGGAGCGAATGGTTTCTATGATTATATATTCAGCTGGCCATTATTCCGCCGCTCATTATATCCAATCCAACATTTTCATGTTCACCGGTTTTGTCATCGCCGTTATAAAAATTTTTATAATGTTTAATGAATGTTTCATAATACATTTTCTCAAAATAGAAATTTAACGCCACATCAAATGAATCATTGTTGAAAGCGATAGGCATATATAGCTGGGCGGCAATGCTTTTATATCGAATGCCAAAACCAATATCCCATGGTTTGCCTGTTCTGTATCCTGCTGCCTGTTGTTGAAAAATACCCATGTTATATTTCCCGGAAAAATTCAGGGCTTTCTTTTCATCAAATGGGACAATGGTATTTTCAGCAAATAATAACCCTGTATTAAGCGGACTAATACATACATACAAAAGACAGAAAAAGGGGAGAAATGTATGTTTGCCAAAGCTATCCATCATTCTCCCTGTCTGTTCAATATCACCTTACCGCTGGCAGCAAATTCATAATTCGGTGAATTGCCAATTGTCCTGCTGGTTGTCCATATTATATCACCCACATCAATATTGCCTTCATATCTTTTGTGGGCTTCTTCTAAAAGTTTAATGTAAGCCTGTATATTAATCGGTTCTTTACTGAATCCCGGCGTGGAAATAAACGTGGTCTGAACCGTACCGATTACTTCCACATTTACATTCTGAGATATTGGCTTATATTCTCCTGTGGACATACAGGAAACCAATAGTCCGGCGGTCAATACCGCAAAAAACATCCATCCGTACCATCTGCTTTTCATAAAAACCTCCAATACTATTTTTAGGGGTTTCCCCCTACCTCACTATTCCTGTGGCCAATTCCCAGTCGTAATAGGCCGAACGATACTCAAATATTGCGCTATGAAGCCCCAGGCTTGCCTGATCGAGCTTGTTGATTGCCTCAGTTACGGATAGTTGTGTGGCTGCTCCATTGATATACGCGGTCTGCGCCAGGGCGACCGCCCGTCGAGCCATGGCTTCGATAAGCCGGGCGGAGTTTATGCGCTCCGATGCCTCGTCAAGGTTTAACCGTATTTCAATCAGTTCACTTTCTATTTCCATCTGCTTTTTTATCAAGCTGAGGGCAGCTTTTTCCTGTTCTGTTTTGGCGCTTTTCATGCGGGAAAGTCGGTATCCGCCTGCAAAGAGCGGTATGTTTACGCCGAGCTTGAGCTGCATGGAGGTGTAATCATAATCGCCGGTTAACGAATCATTTCCCATGCCGCCGAAAGCAAAAGAAAAGCCGCCAGAGACAGTGGGCAGAAACGCGCTCATCGCCGCCCTTTGACCTATATCGCTCAGTTCGCGGTTCAAAAGCAATGCACGATAATCGGGACGCCCTGAAAATACGGCGTTCAGTTGCGGCGTGCCGGGAATGACGGGCAGGGCTTCGTCGGTCTCAGTAAGAACGACCTCTTCCGAAAGGGGAATCCACCCAAGGTTCTTAAAAGCGATAGTTGCCAACTCGGCGTTTTTACGGGATTCGGCGGTGGTGGGGATTTTCGATTTCCAGTCTACCTCCGCCATAAGAAGGTCTAACTCGGTGGCTACCCCGGCCTTGTATTTTCGTTCAATGCTTTGGTAGATTTCTTCACTGGTATGTTCGGATGCTTCCATGATATGAACCACTGCAACCGCAAGCTGGGTTCGGGCATACAGTTTTTTTGCGGCGGCCCGTAGGTTTTGCCGCCTTGTTTCCAAGGCTTGCTCCTGTATCTCCCGGCCCTTTCGCGCCTGGTTATACCGCGACAGGGCGGCGGCATCAAAAATGGTTTGGTTAACGCCAACGCCCAAGGTAAGCTCATTGTCGTAATTGGAATCAATGTCCTGCCGGATAATGCGTCCGGTCGTAAGGTCGGCGGCTACCGGTGCTGACTGTTTAATGTCCTGCAAATTGCGGGTATAACTGCCCTGTGCGCCTATATTCGGCAGCAGGGCGGATCGCGCCTGTACGACATTTTCCTTTGCAAGATCAAGCTCTTTGTATGCAAGGGAAAGGTCGGGGTTGTTTTGCTCAACCCTTCTTAAATAAGACTCAAGGTCATATTCCCCGGCGTTAGCCGTCATGACGACTAATCCGCATAATAGCGCAAGTACAATGTTAGTTCGCAGCATTGATACCCTCCTTGTTCGCCTGAACGTTTAACTTTGAACGGCTTGTACGCACATATTCCAGTGATGGGATAAGCCAGAGGGTCAGAAAGGTTGCGGATATAATACCGCCGATGATAACCACCCCCATGGGCTGCCTAATCTCCGCCATTGATTCGCCTATCCCTAAAGCCATGGGGAGCATACCCAGGACGATGGCAATATTACTCATCAGGATTGGTTTGAGCTTGGTTGGACAGGCTTTAATAAGCGCTTCCTGTACCCCTTTTCCTTCCCGTTTGAGCTTGTTATAGTAATCCAGAATAAGGATAGCGTTATTTACTACCACACCCACGAGCATGATAATACCAAGCATGGAAACCACGTTTAATACCGTATTGGTTATGAGGCATCCCACAATAACCCCGATGAGGGAAAGGGGAACCGTGGCAAGGATGAACAGGGGCTGGATGATGCTTTCCAGGACTGCGGCAAGGAGCATATACACCAGGAGTACTGCGATCACAAATACCAAAAGCATATCCACGATGGAGTCTCCCATGGCCTCGGACATACCGGTCTGTTTTAAGGTGTACCCTTCGGGGAGTTTTATTTCCCCGGCAGCTTTCATAACCGCAGAGAGGGAAGAACTCTGGGAATAACCGGGCAATAATTCGGAGGTGATTTCCACGGTGCGGAAACGGTTTACCCGCATGATCATGTTATAGCCGTTGTCAAAGCGTATATCCGCATACCAGGACAGGGGATTGACCCCAGCGCGGGAAACGATGGGTATGTTTCGCAGATCTTCAATATCTGTAAGGGCCGAATCGGCAAGTTTGACCCGTATATCGTATTCCTGTCCGTTCTCTTTATAAGTGGTTGTCACCAGGCCGTCCACTGCGGCCCGCAGGGAAACTGCCACGGCCTGTACCGTAAGGCCGTCCTCGGAAAGCCGTTTGCGGTTTGGTTCAAAGAGCAGTTCTGTCTTGCCCGCTTTGGAATTCATCATGACGTTCATGGCGCCGGGGACTTTTTCGATACGGTTCTTAAGCCGATTCCCAAGGTCCTGTAGAACTTCATTATCTGTTCCCTGGAGGTACAGGTCGATGGGGGCGCCCTGGCTTATGACAATTTCCGATGGAGGCAAAACCCGGATAGCCGCGCCGGGTATATCCTTCAAAGTTGCGGTCATGGCGGCGGCAATATCGCTGTTGCTCCGGGTCCGCTCTTTTTTGGGGACCAAGGCTATGTCTACCCGCGCAACGCTCACATCCTGTGTCATGGAACCCATGGAGCCCAGAGCAGTAAGGACCGTCTCCACTTCCGTATATGCGGCAAGCCGTTCTTCGATCTCCGCGAGTACCGCTGCGGTAGCGTCAAGGTCGCTCCCCTGGGGAAGTTCCACATCAACCTGAATTTTTCCCCCGTCGCTCTTGGCCATGAGTTCAATGTTGAGCAGGGGAAAAGCCGCAATACTGAGGATGAAAACCACCAATACTACCGCAACTACAAGGGCGCTGCGCCGTTTCCGTTTTAGCAGGAATGAAATGGAACGTCCATACAGATCTTCCCATTTTTTGAATAGACTTTCCAGTTTTCTTCCCAGAGGGCCGTCCTGTTTAACCGTTGCCGGCAGTATCCGGGATGCCATAAGCGGGGTCAGGGTAAAGGAGACGATAATGGAAAACACCGTGGAAATAACAATGGTGAAGGCAAAGTCGGAAAGTATCTTTCCCATGCCGCCGCCCATATTACCCAGGGGGACAAATACCGCCACATTGGTCAGGGTGGAGGCAAAGACCGCCAGCATCACTTCCCGCGTTCCCCTGGACGCCGATTCATGCCGGGACAGACCCTGCTCCTTATACCGGAAAATATTTTCCAGTACTACCACTGAATTGGCGACCAGGGTTCCGGTGGCGCAGGAAAGGCCCATGAGGGAAAGCACATTGATGCCGATGCCCAGGGGCTTCATGATAAAGAAGGTGGCGATAACGGAGAAAGGCATGGCCAGGGCGACAATGAGGGTAGAACGGGCGTCATGGAGGAAAAAAAACAGTACAAGGGCTGTAAAGATAATGCCCAGTACCACATTGCCCAGGGTATCATTTACTGCATTTCGTATAAACGTTGCGTCTTCCTGAATGACCTTAAGCCGTATATGGCCGCCTGATTCAGCTTCAATCCGGGGGATACGTTTTATCACCCCGTCGATCACATCAAGGCTGTTGGCGGTAGGGTTCTTAACCACACTTAAAAGGATGGCGCCCTCGTTCCGGGTTCCCGCTCCTTTGTCCAATAGAATTGTGCGCTCCCTGACAACAGTATGGGTATCCCTGACATCCCCAAGCTGCCGGAGTTTGAAAACCCCCTCGGTGGTGGGAACATCCAGATTGCTAATTTCTTCCAGGGAAGTAAATTCCCCCTTGAACCGGACGGGTATATCCTGATCCGCAGTTTCAATTGATCCGCCGGGAAGTTCCAGATTCGCCGCCGCCAGGAGGCCCGCAATCTGTTCAATGGGAACCGCGCGTTCAAACACCGTGGCCCGGTTCAGTTCCACGGTGATTTCCCGTTTGTCCCCACCGGAAAGGTTTATGCTCCCGACACCGGAAACTTGGGAAAGCTGATCCCCTATGGTAGTTGAGGCCAGGGTATAGAGTTCCGTGCTGTCCATGTCGCCTTCTAACACGATCTGCATAACGGGGATGGCTGATGCAATATCTATCTTGGAAATTGCCGGCCTTTTGGCGTCCGGCGGAAGATCGGCGATAATAACTTCAACTTTATCCTTCACTTCCTGGAGGGCTGCATTTTCATCCTTCCCAAACTTAAAGGAAGCGGTAATCACCGAAGCGCTGTCCATGGAATAGGATGTTATAGAATCGAGGTCCCCGATGGCAAAGACCTGATCCTCTATCTTTTTGGTAAGCTGGGTTTCTACTACCTGGGGGCTTGCTCCGGGGTATATGGTTTGAATTGTTACCATGGCGCCCGACATATCGGGGAAGAGGCTCACGGGCAGGGAAACATAGGCCAGGATACCGAAGATTACAAAAGCCAGAAGAACCATAATGGTAAGGACCGGCCGCTTGATGGAAAGATCGACTGCATTCATCGGGTTACCGCCTGGGCTGTTTCTACAATGTTAAGTTTTATGTTATCAGAAAGACTTTGTATGCCGTCATATATCAGGAGATCACCGCTTTCCAGGCCGCCTGTGATTTCAAAATCCAGGCCCCGTTCATGCCCCACCTGCACATCGACCCGTTGCGCCTTGTTATCCCGAGCGACATACGCTGCGTATCCCGAATCGGTCTTTAGCAATTCTTTGCGGGAAACCACCAGGGCCTTTTCGTTCCGGTAGGTTTCTACCACAATATCAATGCTCATGCCGCTGATAAAGGGCCGCGCCTGATTCAACGCCATAAGGTCGGTAATGTCAAAAAAAGCGCTTACCGGAAAGGCGCGTTTCCTGCTGTCCATCAAAAGGGCAACCTGGCTTACCCGTCCGTCAAAGGTCACCTGCTGGGAATTGAGCTTCCAGTTGAAATTGGAAATGTCGACGCTTTCCAGCCCGTCAATATAAACCCTGGCCCCGTTCTTTATGAGGTTTATTTCGTTGACCCCTACATAAAAACGGGTAACCAAACCATTCTGATTGGACACGGTAAAAAGGGGCGTCCCGGGATTCACATTTTCTGTTGCCCGGACATTCAGATGGATAAGGGTTCCCGCTATGGGTGCTTTAACATAGATCATGTCCCGCGCCGCATCCAGGCTGGCCCTAGCCAGTTCATACTGCATTCGGGAATTATCAAAATCCTGGCGGGAAATATCTGAGGTGGCGTAGAGAACTTCGCTCCGCTTATAGGCGGCTTCGGCATTTTCATAACTGAGCCGGGCTTGCTGCAGTGTCCGGTTGTTTTCAGAAAAAGACAGAATCACCTGATCCTGCTTGACCTGATCCCCGACTTTTACGGCTATATTCCTGACCACATCACTGAGGGAAGCGTAGGCGGTGGATTCCGACTGGGCGTCCAGGACCGTGGGATATTTCAGATAAACCGAAAAATCTTCCGGTTCAAGCCGCCGCACCCTGACCGGGAACCCGTTTTCGCTATAAAGCTGTTCCATGCTTTTAGCTTCCGCTAGATTGTCCTTACCGGCGGAGCAAGCCGCCAGTAAGACCGCCAGGGCAGGTATCAACAAAAAGGCATTACGCATACAAAACTCCTGTTTCAAACGGCCAAATGGCCATTTTCACTTAATAGAGTTGTTCGGAAACTTCAGTTTCTGAACAAGTTCCGCTAGAAATAGCAAAATGTGAAACATTTTGCGAGACTTATGAGGAAACCAACCGGGTTTCCTCATAAGTCCAATATCCTGTATGGATGTTGCGAGATGTTAAGGAATTGTTAGTAAAATATTAAATTTGGGGAAATTTCTGGATATTTACGATTTTTCCGTATATGTAACACTTGACATTACATTAAGCCGATAGTATAGTCAAATTGTAACATATAATGTTACATTAAATCTTTCCCTTTTAAGGAGTTTCGTATGTTTGATTTTGAATCGGTATTGAAGAAGAACCCCAACGGAGTGTTGGCGACACAGGACGGCGCGAAAATCAGGACACGGGTTTTCCAATACCTGTTTGCGGATGGGAAAAAAGTCTATTTCTCCACCAACAGTGAAAAGCCGGTCTATGCCCAGCTCAAAGCGCACCCACAGGTATCGTTTTGCACCTATCCGGCGGACTTTAACCCGGTAGTGTCCGTCAACGGCAGGGCGGTTTTTATCGAAGATTTGGGGCTCAAAACTCGTGCTCTTGACGAAAACCCCATGATAAAGGGGCGTTTTAAAACACCGGATAACCCCACCTTCAAAATTTTCTATATTGAAGCCGAAGAAGTGGAAACCTTCAGCTTTACCGATGGTTCGAAAAGTTATACACTCTAAGCATTAACCTATGTCCCGTTTAAATGCGGGGCATAGGCAAAAGGAAACGGTTAATGCAAATAGGGACGAAATTTTCTATTGCGATACATATCTTATTGTGTGTTGAAGTATTTAAGGGTGAATATAAAGTTACCAGTGATTTTATAGCGGCAAGTGCCAAAACCAATGCGGTAATAATCCGTAAATTTATGGGACTTCTAAATAAAGCCGGTTTAATTGAAATAGCCCGTGGGAAAGGCGGCGGGATTACATTAATGAAACCGCCTGAACAAATTACATTATATGATATTTATTGTGCTATTGAACCGGTAGAAAATGACAGTCTTTTTAAAATACATAAAAATTCAACGCCCCAATGCCCTGTCGGTGGAAATATTATAACCTTGCTTGATCCTTATTTTCAAAAAGCCCAAAATGCCATGGAAAGTAATTTAACCCAATGTACGTTACAAAATTTATTAGATGATTTAACTACATTACGTTCTTAATTGTTTTTTACTGATCAGAAATGCCGGGTTCTCCCGTGATTGATAAGAAACGGTTGATCAGCGTTATCAGGCTGCGGGTTTCGTTTTTGCCAAAGCGGCTGATAATTCCCGCAAGTCGTTTTTCGGTTTCCTTTTCCGTCTTTTCGATAAAGTTGGTTCCTTTTTCGGTGAGGGAAAGCACGATGCATCTCCGGTTTTCTTTGTTGGTTTCACGGGTTAAAAAACCTTTTTTCTCGAGGGAAGCAAGCATTTGCGAAACTGCGGGTTTTGTAACCGATAGTTCGTTTCTGATTTTTTCACCGCTCAAATCCCCGCTGTGTTCCTTAATATAATAGAGCAGGGTAAATGACGCCAGGTTCATCTCATCTTCTTTAGCAAGGGTTGCCGGGTGGAAGGTATGGGTAAATTTTTTTAACATGAAAAGGGATCGCAGTAATTCATTGTGCAGTTCATTTTTCATGGTGTTTTAACTCCTTTAAAAGGCCGGACACCAAAATAAGCGCGACCACGGTAGTAGCTATATCCGCAAGGGGCTGTGAATACACAAAGCCTTCGAATCCCGAAAAATGATTAAGTACATACACCAGGGGAATATAAAACAAACACTGTCTCCCCAGGGATACAATCGTCCCCAGTACCGGCTTGCCAAGGGCCTGAAAGGTTATCATAATCGTCATTTGAATCCCCATAACAGGGAGTCCGAATAAAAAGGCGTGTAAAAAGGTTGCCCCCGCCGCAATCGTTTGGGCGTCATTGATAAAAAGCGCAATGATGCTGCGGCCTGCCAGGGCAAAGACACCGACAAAAAATAACGCCAAAGCGGTGGTATATACAAGGGTTATTTTCATGCCCTTTTTAAGGCGCCCATAATTTTTAGCCCCGTAATTGAATCCGGCGAAGGGCTGGTATCCCATGGCCAGGGCCATTATCAACATGAAGCTTAAACTTTCAACCCGGATGGTAACCCCCATACCGGCAATTACCATGTCCCCGTAGCTTGCGGCCATAAGGTTCCGCACCGCCATTGCCAAGCTCATCACAATATTTGAAAGCGCTGCGGGCAGCCCGATTTTAAGAATTTCTCTGTATATTTTCCCGGAAGGCTTAAAATCCCTGGGGTGTATCGAAAGCATAGTATGGGGGGATATAAAACACCACAGGAGATACCCAAGCGAAGCGGCCTGTCCTATCACGGTGGCCCATGCCGCGCCTGCGGTTCCCATGTTTAAAACCGAAATAAACACCGGGTCAAGAATGATGTTAATGATGATGCCGATGAGTGTACCAACCATTGCCTTATCGGTAGCACCTTCGCTCCGGATTTGTCCCGCCAGCGAAATATTGAGCAGCGCAATTACAATAAACGAAGAAATAATCGAAAAATAACTATCCGCGTGTACAAATGTTGCGTCACTCGTTCCGATGACATGTAAAATCGGCTTACGGAACAGAAGCAGCGCAATCGTAATAACAAAGCCTGCCATGATAGTTGTGTAAAAAGATACCGCGTTAGTACGTTTTGCGGTTTCTGCTTCCCGTGCGCCGAGCATACGGGAAATATAACTTGAGGCCCCCACGCCGAATATGTTCCCGATACCCTGGGACACCATAAAAAGGGGCATTGCCAGAGAAATCCCAGCCACCATGTTCGGGTCTCCGGTTTGCCCGATAAAAAATGTATCGGTCATATTGTAGACCAACTGGGCGATCATGCTGAACATCATCGGGAGCGCAAGCCGGATAATGGCGGTCCAAACCGGCGTTGATTCCATTAGATGTAAGTTCTTATTGCCCATTTGCGCCATTGTTTACCTCGTAATTATTAAACTATTAAAAGTTAAGATATTTACTTAAAGATAACATAAACTATTCATCATGACAAGAGGAAAATTTCAATTACGTTTTTTCCCCGATTTTCAGACGGACCGTAAAGCTTGTACCTTCCCCGGCCCTGCTTTTAACCGTTATTTCGGCGCCGGTCATATCAATCACCTTTTTCACCAGCGCAAGCCCCAGGCCGTTGCCTTCCTGTGAATGAGAACTATCCCCTTGGTAGAATTTATCGAAAATGTGTTCTTGCGTTTCCTCATCCATGCCGCAGCCGGAGTCTGTAATTTGTATTCGAGCAAAGCCATCCGCCGCTTTCTTTAAGCTCAAGGAGATGACTCCCTTGGGGGCGGTGAATTTGATCGCGTTGGCAATAAGGTTGTTCCAGACAATTTCCAGCATAGTTTCGTCATAAGAAACGGTTATCTCGTCCAGAGCCGCCTCGAAATTGATGCTTTTTTGTTCCCAAATATCCTCAAAAGCAAGGGCACAACGACGAAGCTGTTCGCCCAGTTCATAGCAAGAGGTGGTGGGGAGAATTTTCTGGTTTTCCAGTTTATTTAACTTGAGAATATTGGAAACCAGGGCGGAGAGTTTCTGGGAGGAGTTGACGATAGTTTTGATGTATTCATGCCGTTCTTCCGGTTCCAGGTTTTCGTTCTGTAATGCCGCAGCGTAGCTCTGGATAACCGAAAGGGGGGACTTGATTTCGTGGGATACATTGGCGATAAAATCATTTTTCATGATTTCGATGCTTTCAAGTTCCTCAGCCATGGTATTGAAGTCATCAAACAAAACTGCCATATAGTCTTTTTTTCCGTCTTTACTGATCGGAGTAACCCGAATCGCAAAATTCCCAGCAGCTATCTTTTTCGCCGCCTCTCTTAAACGCCGTATTGGACGCCCCTGGGACCAATAGCGGATAAAAGTAGTTAACCCCGTCAGTACCGCCGCACTGAAAACAAGCCAACCGGTCAGCGCGATGATAAAAAACTCAACCGTATCCCGACCGTCAAGTATGATTTGTTGATAAACATACATGTGGAGTCCGTTAACCACTACCAACGCAAGAAATATCCGGAGACTGTCTTTGAATGCCGTGTTGGCATTGACCCGTTTATCGGCATTTTTTTTCCAAAAAAAGATGGTCTCCCACTTCACTTGAGTACCGCCTTATAACCCAACCCATGGACGGTTACAATTTCAAAATCCTTACAAGCGGCAAATTTTTCCCGCAGTTTAGTAATATACACATCTACCGTGCGCGGGGTGCTTTCATTTTCCGTACCCCAGAAATCGTTCATAAGCTGGTTCCGGGTAAAGGTTTTCCTTGGATACGACAGGAGTTTGAACAGGACATTGAATTCCCTGATCGTAAGGGGTATTTCTTCCCCGGCCAGGGTCGCCGTCATCTCATCGGCATTGAGGACGAGGCTTCCGGCGCTCAGTTTTTTTTCATTGGCGATATTCGCCCGCCGCAGGAGCGCGCCCACACGCAGGGTTAATTCATTCATGTCCACGGGCTTGACCATATAATCGTCAATGCCGATACGAAAGCCCTGCTCCTTTGATGCAATGTCATCACGGGAGCTCATAAAGAACATGGGGATTGTTTTATCCTGTTCCCGCACCATGGCGGCGAACTTGAAGCCGTTGATTTCCGGCATCATGATATCCGAAATAATGAGGTCGATGACGGTATCTATCATGCGATCAAAGGCTTCCACCGCCCTAAGGCAGCCGATTGTCTTGTAGCCATGCTCGGTTAGATGGGCGCAGACAAGGCGGTTTAGTTTTTCATCGTCCTCAACAACCAGTATGTTGATCATGGGATTCCTCCTTAAGGTGGATTTTATCATAAATTACAAAAAAGGTTGTTAAAAATTTGTTAAATGTTGCGTGACAAGGGGGATGCGTTACGGGGAAAGGCCTGATGGGATAGCACCATATTTTATATTGCTTAGGTTCACGTCCTATTGCCGCTAAAGAAAAAATCCCCCATACTTTATGCAAGGATGTCCCATGCGTTCCCTGGGTGAAAAAAAACAGGATTTCCTCAGAAAAAAGGCCAATGAAATCTACGCCCCCTTGGATCATACCAATGAGTTGATAGACGATCTCTACGACGAGGTCAGCGGCCCGGGCTTGCAGGTTCCCGGGTTTATCACCACCAGGCTGGAAAACCGCTTTACCTACCGGAAGGATTATCAATTTTACAGCGTAAAAAATACCGCAGGCAACGGGCTGAACCTGGAATTCTATACCAGGATGATACGGGGGCTCCTGCCGGAAAAAAGGCTGGCCCTGAACTTTGATATCTTTAAAATCCAGTGGGGCTGGCATATTTACAAGACCGGGTTTATCCATTTGTTTCTGGATAGGCTGGAAACCATAGAACGGGAGTACCTGGAATACGCCGCAAAGGCGGAGAAGGAAGAGAGGATACTGCAAATTACCAGGAACAGTATTGTTACCTGGATTGATGCGGTCCTGAAGGACGGGGGCTGGGCATATCGCACTGAAAAGGAAGATGATAGGATTACCCTGAAGGTGGAGCTGAAAAACCGCCGGATCCTGGAACTGCCCGTGTACTATAGTTCCTTTCAAGAAACAATACCGGGCTTGATCAGGGCGATTCGGGATCACGAGGGGGAGGAACAATGGGAGTAAAAATCAATACCGGGGAACTGCTGAAAATTCTGGAACTAACCCCGGACCACCAGAACATCATGCTGGTGGGCAGGCACGGCATAGGCAAGTCGGAGATCATCGAACAATTTTTTTCCAAACGGGCAGCCCGGGTAGTAACCCTGTTCCTGGGCCAGATGAGCGATCCCGGTGACCTTATCGGGCTGCCAGCCCTGGACAGCTCCACGGGGAAAACCGAGTTCCGGCCCCCCTGGTGGTTTCCCCTGGACGGCAAGCCGGTGGTCCTTTTCCTGGACGAGCTGAACCGCGCCCGGCCGGAAATACTCCAGACCGTGATGGACCTGATCCTCACCAAAACCCTGGCGGGGAAAACCCTGCCCAGGGGAAGTCGGGTCATTTCTGCGGTCAACGAGGGGGAGGAGTATCAACTTACCGACCTTGACCCGGCCCTGCTTTCCCGGTTTAACATTTACTATTTTTCCCCTACCCCCGGCGAATGGCTGCTCTGGGCTGCAGAGCGGAAACTGGATCAGCGGATCATTAGTTTTATTGAGCAGAATCAGGATTGCCTGGACGGGGAAATTCTGCTTGATGCGGGGCTGGAAAAGGGGGCGGACCGCCGGTCCTGGGTCAGGGTTTCGGAGATCCTTTCCGGGGCCGGGGAAATTGACGAAACCCTGGAACGAATCATCTCAGGCATTGTGGGTATAAGTGCGGCTTTTAAGTTTTCTGAATTTGTGAAGAACAATACGGGCCTGGATCCCCGGACAGTTCTTTCCGGTTTTGAGAACAAACGGGAAGAATTGGAACGCATGGATGTCCACGAGCTGACCACATTGAACGAAAGTTTTTTCAGGATTATCGAAATTGAAGAAACCGGGGAACGGGTAAAGCAGTATATCGAAAACCTGGAACAGTACATTAAGTGGCTGAGCGGGGAAAAGCGGAATGAAGTCCTGGCCCACTGGACCACCCTCTACGAATCCTCTCTGTACCCGAAAACCAAAGTAGCAATACTGAGCAATTCTATTTATATTTTCCAGAACATTGTTAGTTTTATTGATGGGATCAAATTGTGAGTTCGAGCGGTCTTAATGAGCGGATCAGGGAGATAAGCGGCAGGTGGTATATGCGGGAGCCATTGCTGCTGCTCACCTTGTTGTCCCACCGCCTTGTGGCCAACGATACTATCAAAGCCCTGCGATCCGGGAAAGGGATGATAGAGTACAATCCCGCCTGTCTGGAAGGCCTTTCCGATCCGGAACTGGAAGAAAAGATAAAGATAGAAACAGTGCGGCTTCTGCTCCGCCACCCCTACCGCAGGCCGCCCCAAAACGATCCGGCCTTTTCCCTTATTGCCAGTAATATTACCCTGAACGAATTCTATGCCTTCAAGGAGCTCCCCTACAGGGCTTCCGATTATTGGGAGGACCCTGGGTTTAGGAAGCAGAATTTTGAATTTTATTACCGGGAGTTAAAAGGTTTAGGCAGCGATTCTGACAGCGGTGAGGATGCCGAAGAGGCCGCGCTCTGGGACGACGATGACTACATGGATCAGAAGATGAAGGGCATGGTTTCCCAGGCGGCGCTGAACAAAACCTGGGGCAGCCTCCCTGGGGAATTGGTAGAAACCCTGGTCGCAAGTCTCCGCCCGGCAGTGGATTACCGGAAGATACTCCGGGGCTTTCGGGCCATGGTCCTGTCCGGGGAAAAGGTGCTCACCCGGACCAAACAGAGCCGGCGTTACGGCCTTCTGTACCTGGGCCGCAAGAATCAGTTTACTACCCGGCTTTTAATCGGGGTGGATGTGAGCGGCTCAATTTCCGGGGCGGAACTGGACCTGTTTTATTCAGCCATGAACCGGTTTTTCTATTACGGGGTTAACACCCTGGAGCTGTTGCAATTTGATACCCTTATCCAGGGGGAGCCGGTGCTGATGCGGAAGGCCCGGAAGGCCATTGAGGTGACTGGGAGGGGAGGTACCAGTTTTCAGCCCCTGTTCAACTATTTCTCGGAGAACCATAAAAACTACGACGGCCTTATAGTTTTTACCGACGGTTTCGCCCCCATACCCCAGCTTGCCCCGGCCATAGCCCGGAAAACCCTCTGGATCTGCAACAGTAAAGCTAACTACGAGCGCCACTGCGGGTGGATGGGGAAACTGGGACGATGCTGCTGGATAGAGTAGACATTTTTATTACCATACATTTGTTAAGTTATAATTGTAAAATTTAAAAATCGTCTTTACCAATAGTACATATCAGCCTATTATAGTAGTAAATTGAGGAGGCATTGCATGAACATCCTGAATGGAAAACGAAGGGGATACCCCGTTTTAGTGGTAATTTTTTGTCTGGGGGCTTTGATTTTTTCAAATTGCGCCTCCGGTGACGCAAAGCCAGCCGCCCAGCTTGATTCCGCAGTTCCTGCAGCGGCCACCGGAAGTGCCGGGACACCAAAGGTCTATATGACCACCGATATAAGCCCCGCTGGATTGGAGGCCATGTATGAAGCCCTGGGGCGCAAAGTGAGCGGCAGAGTGGGGGTAAAACTCAGCACCGGGGAACCCGGGGGCCATCACTTTCTTTCTCCGGACCTGATTAAAGACCTGGTCCAGTCGGTGAACGGCACTATTGTTGAATGTAACACCGCATACGGGGGCCGGCGTGCGAATACCGCCATGCACAAGCAGGTGGCCATCGATCATGGTTTTACCGCCATAGCCCCGGTGGACATCATGGACGAGGAAGGCTCAATCAGCCTGCCATTTCCCAAAGGGAAAAACATTACTGAAGATTTTGTGGGTTCCCATTTTGCCAATTACGATTCCTATTTGGTGCTTTCCCATTTCAAGGGCCATGCCATGGGCGGTTTCGGCGGGGCAATAAAAAATATATCCATCGGCATGGGTTCTACCCAGGGGAAAGCCTGGATTCACAGCGCAGGAAAGAGTAAAACTAATCCCTGGGGCGGCCCCCAGGATGTGTTCCTTGAATCCATGGCGGAAGCTGCAGGGGCGGTGATGAACAGCATGGGCGACAGGATTGTTTATATCAGCGTGATGAACCATCTGTCGGTGGACTGCGATTGTTCCGATAATCCTGCCCCTCCTGAAATGGACGACATTGGTATACTGGCATCCCTTGACCCGGTTGCCCTGGACAAGGCCTGTGTTGACCAGGTATATGCATCGGATACCCGGCGGAGTGCCTCCCTGCGGGAACGTATTGAATCAAGGAACGGCATGCTCACCCTGGACCATGCGGAAGCCCTGGGCCTGGGCAGTCAGCAATACGAACTTGTGGTGATCAATGGCTGATGTGATCAAACGGGAGCTTATCTACCTCTGGTATTATTTCGATGTCCAGTTCAGGCAGATAGCGGGCTACTATGTCCTGGGCATGGCCTTAGGCTCCCTGATCTCCGTATTCGGCAAAGACCGGATCCACGGGCTTTTCGCCGCCCTTCGCTCTAAAAAGCTCGGCGCCCTGGGGGTGATCCCCGCCTCTCTTCTGGGCATTGCATCCCCCCTCTGCATGTACGGCACTATTCCTATCGCCGCCTCCTTTGCCGAACAGGGCATGGAGGAAGACTGGATCGCAGCGTTTATGATGGGTTCTATACTGCTCAACCCCCAGCTCCTTATATACAGCGTTGCCCTGGGGCCTGCAGCATTGCTGATCCGCTTTGTTTCCTGTTTTCTCTGTGGTGCTGCGGCGGGGCTTTGTGTACGCTTTTTCTTTAAGAACGCCGGTTTTTTCTCCTTTACCCGGTTCGCTGAACAGTCAAACCACGATACGGACCCGAACCTGTTTCTGCGTCTCCTTAAAAACATGGGCCGGAACATAAAAGCTACCGCCCTGTACTTCATCATCGGAGTTGCCCTTTCCGCATTGTTTCAGCGTTACGTGCCCCCGGATGCCATGGCAAAGCTCTTCGGTAACCGTCGGGGCTTCGGGCTCCTCATGGCCGCCACCATTGGTGTGCCCCTCTACGCCTGCGGAGGCGGCACCATCCCCCTGCTCTCTGCCTGGCTCAACAGCGGCATGAGCCTGGGCTCCGCGACAGCCTTTATGATCACCGGCCCTGCCACGAAGATCACCAACCTGGGGGCCCTGAAGATAGTTCTGGGCCTGAGGAATTTCATCTTCTATATCGTTTTTGTCATCCTGGCAGCTCTTCTTAGCGGCGTGGTTGTTGATTCGTGGTGAGGGGTACATACCCCCGCCCTCAGGGCGGTTAATAAGGGTATGTACCCGAATCCAATACCTTATGAGAACAACAACCCCGCTTGTGGCGGGGTTGTTGATTATCTATTCAATATTGCTCCATAATATGCTAAACTGCCCTCAAGGAGAATCCTATGTCCATAGCAAAGGGCGTAAAAGACGCTTTAAGTTCCTCGTCCATGATCCGGAAGATGTTTGAGGAGGGCAACCTCCTGAAAAAGCAGCACGGGGCCGATAAGGTCTTTGATTTTTCCATCGGGAACCCCGATGTGGAGCCTCCCCCGGCGTTTCATCGGGTGTTTCTGCGGCTTGCTCAGGAGGACGCTGCGGGTAAGGCTCCGGGTTCCCACGGCTATATGCCCAACCCCGGCTTTCCGGCGGTGCGGGAGGCTCTGGCAAAGAAGGCTTCCCGTGAACAGGGGGTTGCCCTGGAGGGGTCTCACATTATCATGACCGTGGGCGCCGCCGGGGGGCTTAACGTGGTGTTTAAAACCTTACTCAACCCCGGTGACGAAGTGCTGGTCCCCAGGCCCTATTTTATGGAATACCGATCCTATGTCTCCAACCACGGGGGGGTCCTGAAAGAAGTGGATTCCCTGCCTGACTTCAACCTGGACCTGGGGGCAATCAAAAACGCGCTCACCGAAAAGACCGCAGCAATACTGATCAATTCTCCCCACAACCCCACAGGGCGCATCTACCCCGCGAGAACACTAGGCGGCTTGGCGGAAATTCTGGTGGCCCATGGCAAAAAAACCGGTCGCTATCCCTTCCTGGTGGCGGACGAGCCCTACCGTGAAATCGCCTACCTGCCCTCGGGGGTGCCGCCGGTACTTTCCGTGTACAAACATTCTATTAGTGTCACCTCTTATTCCAAGAGCCTTTCCCTGCCCGGGGAGCGCATCGGTTTTATCGCGGTGAACCCGGGCATTCAGGACGAAGCAGATTTGCTGAACGGTCTGGTCTACGCCACCCGTATCCTGGGCTACGTAAACGCACCGGCCCTGATGCAGCGTATTGTGGCGGAGCTTACGGAAGAAAAGGTGGATGTGAATATCTACGCCCGCCGCCGGGACGCTTTTAAGGAAGTGCTGGACAAAGCGGGCATCAAATACGCCGAACCCGAAGGCGCCTTCTACCTTTTCGCCAAGGTCCCGCCAAAAAAGGGCGCCCCCGCCGGTTCAGCCGGGGATGACGGCGCCTTTGTGAATCACCTCAAACAGTACCTGGTGCTGGGGGTCCCGGGGGCCGGTTTCGGCCAGCCCGGCTGGATCCGCTTCGCCTACTGCGTGGATGAAAAAGTCATCCGCGCTTCCGGGGAGGCCTTTGGGAAAGCCATGGAGAACTGGTAAGTTCTGCCGCCCCAGGGCAAGCTCCGGGGTATTAAACCGGACTCACGAATAAAGCTATTAGTTCTTCCGGGGAAAGCCCTTCCCGGTTTTCCCGGGTAGAAAGATTACGTACTGTAAAGACCGGTCCCGCGCTCTCCCCGGGGATGATCATCCAGGGTATGCCCCGTTTCTCCGCCAGCATAAATTGCTGGGTAAGTTTTTTTGGTTCTGAAAACACTTCGCAGGGTATGCCCGCTTCCCGGAGCCGGGCGCCCAGGGCCTGGTAGACCCCGCCGTCCTCTTCCCGGACGCAGGCAATGGCAACCCTTGCATAGCTGCCCTGGCCTTCCAGTTTCCCCAGGCTTTCCAGGGCGGCGATGAGCCGGTCCAGCCCTATGGAGGAGCCCACCCCGGACAGTTTTTCCTTGGAGTACAGCCCCGCCAGATCGTCGTAACGGCCCCCGGAACATACGGAGCCGATTTCCGGCAGTTCCGCAAGGAAGGTTTCATACACGATGCCCGTGTAGTAATCCAGTCCCCGGGTAATTGACGGGTCCAGGGTAAAGGAATCGGCGGTCCCTGTATCAACCATGAAGCGGCGGATCAGGGCAAGCCGTTCCGATTCCGGGCAGGGGCCCCCGGCGGCCCGGGTAATTGCCTCAAGGGTTTCTTCAAAACTCCCCTTAGGCTCAATATAGTCCAGGATTTTTTCTGCAACTTGCAACGGAGTTTCCCACGCATTTCCCGGATTACCCAGGGCTTCCAGTTGTTCCCTCACCGCGTCCTTCCCGATCTTGGCGAGCTTGTCCACGATCCGCAGCACCTCTGCGGAAACTTCCGCCGCACCCAGGGCTTTTAGGAAGCGGTTGAAAAGGCCCCGGTGGTTGAGCCGTATGCTCACGTTCCCGGCGCCTATTGCCCTGAGGGTATTCCGCATCATCAGGAGTATTTCAAAATCCGCTGCTGCTGTGTCGGAGCCTACGGTATCAAAGTCGCACTGGGTAAATTCCCGGTACCGGCCCCGCTGGGTGTTTTCTCCCCGCCAGACCTTTGCAATATGGTAGCGTTTGAAGGGGAGGGTGAGGTCCGAGCGGTGTTCCGCCAGGAAGCGGGCAAAGGGAACCGTGAGGTCGAAGCGGAGGGCCACGTCCCGGCCCCCGTTATCGGTGAAGCGGTAGATTTGCTTTTCTGTTTCGCCGCCCCCCTTTCCCAAAAGTATCTCCGCATACTCCAGGGCGGGGGTATCGATGGGGACAAAACCGTAGGAGCGGAAGGATGCCTCGATTTTTTCCACCAAATTCCGGCGTTCAATTTCCGCTTCCGGAAGGAAGTCCCGGAAACCTTTTAAAATTTTTGGTTCAATTATAGAGGCCATATATACTCCGAAGTGTGTAAAAAATTTCCCCAATAGGGGGGGTGAATCATTTGGCGATCTTCACCGGATTCCGGATAGTATACCAATAGTCGGCGATTATTTCTACTAATTCAGGGGAGAAGGAAAGGTTTGATACGGTCCGCACCATGCCCTGGGGCAGGGTATCGGCGTTGGCCACGATTCCTGTCAGGAGCAGCCGGGTGTTTTTAAGGATGATCTCATAGGCTACCGGGGTCCCGGGGATACGCAAGGGGGAACCAAGGGGCTCCATATGCTCTATGCTTTTGGTGGTAAGGCTGAGGATCTGTATCTTTTTGGTTTCCTTGCCCGCCTCGGAGATGATCGATTCTGCGGTATACCCCAACTGCTTGGCCACCGGGAGGGTCATCCGTATCAACAAGGTCCCATGTTCTTCATACTGGCGCTGGAGCCGTTCCTGGGTCTCCTGGAAACCTCCCAGTAAATTGATCAGCTCCTCTGAGATGGATTTAAAGTCAATGGTAAAGACCCCCACCCGTTCCCGCCCCTTCATTGGTTCCAGGGCCACCAGGGTGCTCAGGAGATGGAATTTAGCCGGCGCCCGGCCTGCTGGGGCAAAGCTTATGGAAAGGCTGATGAGGGTATTGATGTATTTATTGAAAAAAACAAATTCCTGCTGGGCCAGGGTCGCCAGGAACAGGGATCGTTTAAAGCCGAACTGAACGGGGATGCAGATGATACTGTACTCTTCTATTTTGAGGAAACACTTATTCCGGTCCACACCCAGCTTTGAAAGCACATAGGGGGTACAGGTAAGAGGCTGGTTACCGTACTTTTCCAGAAACTGGGATGCGCTGGCCATGGTTCCGCCTCTCCTGTCAGGGTATGCGGCGCAGGGTTATACTGCCCTCATCCATGGTAGCGGGGATATTAGCCTTTTGCAATTCAGCCATGGAAAGCCTGAGCCAATAACCGAAGGAGCCGGGCTCAGTCCCGTCCGGGTCCATGGAGACTGCGCGCCGGTTTCCGGCTGCCTGGGCGGCAGGGATCAGCACGTTTTTGCTGGCCCAGTAATCCAGGGCTACCGGGTCCGTGCTGGCGGCGATCATGTTTTTCTGGACTGCCCGGGCGTAGGAAGAGCCGGGGCCGCCCTCGGGGGTGATCCAAATCATGTCCAGGATATTGAGGACCGGGAACCGGGTATTGGCCATCTGGGAGCCCATGCCGCCCCGGCCCACGCTGTTGTGGGGGGCCATGTTGGTCAGGGAGTTGGAAGGGGTGCCCATATAGGACTTCATGGCCCCGGTTACCTGGTACTGTCCGTGGGATTTCAGCACCGGAGCATTGATTACCTTGAGTTTTTCAGAATCGTAACGGCTGCCGTCCCAGATACCCTTTTTAAAACTAACCCTGGTCCCGTATTTGGTGGTAAATTTAGCGTAACTGACCACCAGGCCCGTGGAAAGGGCCCCGTCTTCCACCACAAAGCCGTCGTTGGTGTCCCGGCTGTCAAATTCACCCACCCTGGTACGGGTAAGTTTGTCCCAGAGCACCCCGGAAACCTTCTTCCCCTGGCGCTCAAAAAAATCAGCCACATCCTGGGCTGACTGGGTACGATCTTTGGAATTGGTATTGTCCCAGTCCAGGCTGCCCCCGGTGCGCTGGGAGCCGAACATGGACTGGCCGTTGTCGGCGATGATCACCTCGCCCCGGAACCCGTCCGGGTGGTTCACAATGTACTGTATCAGGCTTTTGAGGAGATCCGTATTGGTTCCCCCCCGTTCCGCCCACTGGGAATTGATCTTAATCAGGACCACGTCCTCCGGGCCAATAAGCCCGGGGGCATTTCCTCTTTTATAGAAGGAAACCCCTTCCAGGCCACCCAGGAGTTTTGCCACCCCATCGTCGGTTCCGTCGGTGTTTTCCTTGAGGAACACCGTGGCCCCCACGGCTGCCGCCGGGAAGATTCCCGCCAGGGTCCGCTCCGGAACACTGGCTAGCTTCATGGCATTACCCGATGACTGACTCGTTTCCGGGGACAGTATCCCGGCCCCGGTAGCTAAAATACCCGCACCGAGCACCGCCCATAGGGGTAACAGACGCCTTTTCATCCCTCCCGCCTCCTCGCTGCCCCTTATCTGACCTTACCTGGTATTATTTGCGGAGCTGGTCTGGCTGCCGCTACTGTACTTCCGCAGATCGAAGATCAGCTGCCGGGCCCGGTCCTGGACCGGCTTAATATAGCGGCCGTCGGCAATGCGGAGTATGGCCCGTATCGCCGAGGGGTCATGAAGGCCGCCGTTTTTCTCCGCCAGTATCTCAAAGGCTTCCAGGGCTGAAAGTGCCAGGAGGTTGTCCGGGGTGAGTACATCAAAGCGGGTTACCACCCAGGAGATGGTATTCGCCGTTTCTTCATTATCGTTAAGGCCTATCTTTGCCAGGGATTTAACTGCTTCCGTAAGCACCATGGGTTCCGGGTCCGCCAGCATGATCTTGAGCAGGGCGTTTTTTGCCTCCGGGCCGCCCAGTTCCCCTAGATATTCTGCCGACTTGGCCCGTACATCCGGGAAGTTGTTCATCAGCCGCCCGTTTTCCCGGGTCTGGTTGGTAACCCCTTCCAGGGAAAGGTACTCCAAGGCATTACGCACCTCTTCGCTGGTATTTCCGTGATTTATCGCTTCTCCGATATATTCCAGGGCGACCATTTTCATATCCCTTCCGGCAGCCTGGCTTTGCTCACGGATGATCATATTTTCCACCGATTCCTGAAGGTACGACTCTTCTACGGACATCTCCTGCCCCATTACCATAGACACCGTCAGAAGCCCCACCGCAGCTGCAATAACATACTTGATAGCTTTCACTGTAAACTCCTTTTTCAAATATACGTAAATTTATTCTCAAATTGTAATACTTTCAAGTTATGCAAAGCCAGTCATGATAAAAAACCCCAGGAACCCATAATTTCGCAATCTTCCGGCCCTAATTTACGATTTTCCAAAGATCGTCGATCCGTTCAAGCTCGTAGAGCCGCAGACGCTCCTTGGTTATACGGTTTTCGGTAATGGCTTTTACCCGGGTATGGGTGACAAATTCGATATCGTCAACCCGACTATTGGCACGGGAAGGTACAATCACATGGTTAAAGTAGTCCTGTGCGGATTTGAGGACAATTTTCTGGCTTACCAGCCGGGGCGCAGTTTTTGACATACGGTCCAAAAACTCAGGCGAACTGATCTCGTCGATGTAGGCTTTTGCCAAATAGGCCAGCCAGCCGTTATAGTTCCCCGCCTTGACTATGCCGTTGAGGGCTGTTACAAAACGCTCTATCTCCGCTTTAGTGACGGTATATTCCTGAACAGTCACGGTGGCGGGGTCAAAGACCTCTTCCACTGGCGCCGCAACAGGCTCAGGAACCGGCTCAGCAGGCGGCGCCTCCGCAACAATCGGCGGCGCTGCCACAGGCTGGGGAGACTCCGGCTTACTGGCGCAGGATAGGAGACCGATTAAAGGTATAATTAAAATTAAAGTTTTCATTTTATTCAACTCTATAATAGCATACCACAAAATTAAAAGAAAGGCTAGAAAATAGTAAATAAAACAAGTAATATAATGGTATATGTTAAAAGCCGCTTTTCCCGGATCCTTTGACCCCCCCAGTTTTGGTCACCTGGATATCATTGGCCGTGGGGCCGCCCTTTTTGATGAACTGGTGGTGGTAGTGGGGGCCAATCGGCAAAAAAAAGGCCTTTTTACCGTAGAAGAGCGGATCGCCCTGGTCGCGGAACTGGTAAAACCCTGGAAAAATGTAACTGTAGAAAGCTGGGACGGGCTTATTGCAGATTTTATCAGGGACCGGGACATCAGGCTTCTGATCCGTGGTATTCGTGGGGTGAACGATTTCTCCCAGGAATTGGACCTTTCTATATGGAACAAAACCCTGAATCCCAAAGCGGAGACCATTTTCATGAGTGCCGACCCCCGGTACTCCTTACTAAGCTCCTCGGCATTGAAGGAACTGGCATCGTTTCACCAAGATCTTTCACCTTATGCGCCGCTTCTGGTTGTGGAGGCGCTGAAGAAGAAGTTCTCTTAGCTTTTTGCTAATATGCCGGCGGGGGCGGGGAGGTCATCGGGGGGCTAACATGTTGAGTCCGCCTCCGTCAGCCCGCTGCGCGGTCTGCTACGGCGGGGAATTCCATAGACGCCCCCCGATGGCCTCCCCACCCCCGCCGGCACCTTGGTTAAAAGGTAGGGGATTTCGTCCACCCGCAGCGGCGTGTTGGTTCGGTGGGGTGACTTGGTTCTGGGGTGGGGCAGTTTCCGGAGACGCCCTCCTGCTCCCCGCCGGCGCCTTGGTTAAAAGGTAGGGGATTTCGTCCCCCCATAGCGGCGTGTTGGTTCGGGGGGTGACTTGGTTCTGGGGTGGGGCAGTTTCCGGAGACGCCCTCCTGCCCCCCGCCAGCGCCATGGTTAAAAGGTAGGGGATTTCGTCCCCCCACAGCGGCGTGTTGGTTCGGGGGGTGACTTGGTTCTGGGGTGGGGCAGTCTCTGATAGCAACCAAGGCATACCGCGAAAGAGAAGCCCTTTTTCCTCTGAACCAGACCTTGTAACCAAGGCGCCGACGGGGGGCGGGGCAGTCTCGGGGGCGTCTCTGGAATTCCTCCCCGGAGCAGACCCGTAGGGGCTGACGGAGGGGAATTCTACAGGTTAGCCCCCGAGGCTGTTCCGCCCCCCGTCGGCGTATTAGCGAAAAAGCCCTGACTCCCCAGGAAAATGGATATCTCCAGGAAAATGGGCTTGTCAAACTTGACAGTATTTGATATATTGTCTGGACTTTAAGATTTTATAAGTGAGGATTATAATATGGCAGTACCCAGAGCGAACACGTCGAAAGCCCGGACCCGCCGCCGGCAGTCAATTAATATGAAACTTACCGCCCCTACTCTGATTGAATGCAGCACCTGCGGTAATCGGGTTTTACCCCACCGGGTGTGTCCTAAGTGCGGTTTTTATCGGGGAAAGCAGGTAATTATTCCTGAATCAAAGGTTTAGCGCTGATTCCCAGGTCCTGGGCAGGGCGTTTAAAAGTAGAAATTTGGAGGATTGAAAGATTATGGATGAACTGTTTGAGAAGATTAAGAAGCTTATAGCGGATAAGCTGGAAATTGACGAAGGGAAGATTTCCCTCGACGCTTCTTTCCGGCAGGATTTGGGCGCGGACAGCCTGGATACCTATGAATTGGTATACGCTATCGAAGAAGAAATGGGTATTTCTATTCCTGACGAGAAGGCCAATGAATTTGAAACTGTCCGGGATGCCTACGATTTCATCAAATCCCAGCAAAAATAAGAGCGGCGGCTCGGAAAAGCCCGATTCTTCCAGTGAAACTTCCCCCGGAAAACGGGGAATCTCCTTGGAAGTTCCTGCTTTTCCTGAGCTGAGTTCGGCGCGGAAAAAAGAATTGGCGGCCTTTTTAAAAGCCGTCGGCATCAGGTTCAAAAGCTTTGAGCTTTTGAACCTTTCTTTTATCCATCGCTCAATGACCAACGAATCGGGCTACCGTTGCAATAATGAGCGGCTTGAATTCCTTGGGGACTCTATCCTGGGCGCCGCGACTGCTACCCTGCTGTACCAGGGGCTGGCGGACCGGAGCGAAGGGGATCTGGCGAAAATCAAGTCCGTGGTGGTTTCAGAGGATATTCTTGCCGGGGTAGCCCGGGAATTGCAACTGGACGGGCTGCTGATTTTAGGCCATGGAGAGGAGCTTTCCGGCGGCCGGACCAAAAACGCCATCCTGGCAGATGCCCTGGAAGCCTTGATCGGCGCACTGTACCTGGATTCAGGCTACAAAGCGGCTTTTAACTTTATACGCCACCGCATGGGCCCCGAAATCACTCGGGTTCTGGACAACCGCCACTACCGGGATTACAAATCCCTCCTGCAGGAACTTACCCAGGGCCTTTACCGCAATTACCCGGTGTACAGGGTTTTAAAACGGAGCGGCCCCGAACATGACCGTTTCTTCTGGATCGAGGTAAGCGTGGAGGGCAAAACCTTCGGCCCCGGCATGGGGCGCAACAAGAAAGCCGCGGAACAGGAAGCGGCGCGTATTGCCTATGAGGAAATAGGGGACACAAAAACCCCGGCGGATAGTTCCAAAGATTGACAAAAAACGATAACCGGGAAAGGATTGTTTACTTTACCCCTTATTAATGGTAAGGTATAATGAACAAAGGGAGACAGGAATGACTAAACGGGAAACCCCTCTGAAATACCTGCTGGTTTTATTGCCGGTCCTGATGATCGGATGCGGCTCTTCGTATTACACGGTAAGCATCGCCAATTACTCATCAAAAACAGTTGCATATTCGTATAATGGCTCCTCGGACATTTTAGGCCCGGATTATATGAAGAAATACCGTGTAGAGGCATACACCCCCTATCCGGACAATATTTCAACAGTTCCTTCCGGCCCGGTAAGTGTTACACTCATACGAAAAAACGATCTCTATGTATTTGAAGATGTTTCCCCGATTATCCTCCATGTAGTAAATACCCTGCCTTTTGAACTAACCCTTACAGCTGATAGTTATATTGACAACGGCGGATCGACGATAGTAACCCTTAAGGAATTTGAAAGCCTTGATGCGGAAATATACACCTCTAATCCTAAGTTTACGCTGAATTCTGATTTTCCCATCGATTTTGTAAAAATCGAAAAGAGAATAGAGAAAGACGATATTTATGTAACGATAAAATAATTCTTGGAATCAGGGGGAAGTATACCGCCGGTTCAGGTTCCCCGCAATCTCCAGCAGTTTTTCCCGGGTGTTCAACTCCGGGTCGTCCAGTACTGTTTCCAGTAATTCCTTGAGAATGATACCCAGCCGGGGACCCTTGGGAACTCCGGCACTGATAAGGTCGGCGCCGGAAACTGCCAGGTCTTTCAGGGACAGGGCCCGGCTTTCTGCGAGTATGGCATCGACCCGGCTGACCAGGGGTGCGAGGAAACCCGGTTCGCCCTCAATGCCCGCAGTAGCAAAGGCGTCGGCCTGACGCAGGGCGTAGATGTCCTTGAGGTTTTCTTCACCCACCCGGATGATGAAACGGCGCACTGCGGCGTCGGTCCAGGATTCCTCGTAGTGGAACATATGTTCCCTGATCAGGTGGACCAGGCGCTCGGTCAGTGCATTGGGGTAGCGGAGACGGAGGGCGATCCTCCGGGCCAGGTCCGCGGAAACCTGTTCATGCTGGTAGAAGGTCCTGACCCCGGATTCGTCGATCCGGCATACCGTCGGTTTGCCGATGTCATGGAAGAGGCTTGCCATGCGGACTTCCCGGGAGGCGTTAAGCCGGGCGGCATAGTCGCAGGCCAGGAGGGAATGGTCCAGTACGTCGAAACGGTGGAAGCCCTTTTGCTCCACCCCCCGGCAGGAGGCCAGTTCCGGGAGTATGAGCTCCAGAAGCCCGGTTTTTTCCATGAGCAGCAGGGCGATGGAAGGCCGGTCGGAGCTGATGATCTTGTCCAGTTCATCCCGGATCCGTTCCGGGGAAACCCGGACCGTGGTGGAAAGGGCCCCGGGTATGGCCGCCAGGGTTGCCTCATCCACCGTAAAGTTCAGCTGCGAGGCAAAGCGCAGGGCCCGCAGGGGCCGCAGCCCGTCTTCCCCGAACCGTTCCTCAGGATTGCCCACGCAGCGTATACGCCGATTCTGTATATCCTCAATACCCTTGAAAGGGTCCACCGTGGTTCCCGAGGGGAGGGACAGGGCAATGGCGTTCATGGTTAAATCCCGGCGGGAGAGGTCCTCTTCGATGGTAGCGGCATAGTTTACCTGATCGGGCCGGCGTCCATCGCTGTAGGTGGACTCGGTCCTGAAGGTGGTTACCTCCAGGGAGTTGCTTTTATACCGGACCGTGACGGTGCCGTGCTTTATCCCCGTGGGGATCACCCGGCGGAACAGGGCAATAACTTCTTCGGGCCGGGCATCGGTGGCCAGGTCCCAATCTTTGGCTTCCTTACCCAGGAGCAGGTCCCGCACGGCGCCTCCCACCAGGTAGACCTGTTTCCCCGCCCGGGTAAACACTGAGGCAACTTCTTTCAGTATAGGATGAACAGCGGCATTATCCATGAAAAGATAGTATAGTATAATTATGAGGTTCTGAAAATGGGATCTGGGAAAAGGCCTTCAAGGTTTTAGGGTTGACAAAAAGTATTAGGAATAAGGAGCAAATGTGCGGGGAATAGGCTTTATCGGCGGAGAAGGACCGGGATACGAGCAAAGCGCGATCCTGGCAAAGGGGGCAGACCTCATCGCTGCGGCCGACTCGGGGCTTTTAGCTGCCGAAGCCGCGGGGCTCCGGCCCGACTGGATCGTGGGGGACATGGACTCCCTGGGTGAGCTCAGCCGGCTGGATCGCTATCCCCCTGACCGGGTCCTCCGCTACCCCTCTGACAAGGACTATACTGACACGGAGCTGCTCCTTTCCTTGCTCTGGGAACAGGGCTGCGATGAGCTCTGGCTTTTAGGCGGTGGGGGAGGCCGGACGGATCATCTGCTGGCCATCCAGGCCCTCTTTGAGCGGGAAAAGAGCCCGGACCGCTGGATTACCGCCGCCGAGGACATACGCCAGGTTCGGGCCGGCCACCCCTTGGAAGTCGCCGGAGCTCAGGCCGTCTCAGGCGGCCAGGCCCCGGGCAGCCTGGTCTCGGTTTTTCCCCTGGGAATCGGCCCTTGGGAGCTGGAAAGCCGGGGACTCAAGTGGCCCCTGTCGGGTCTCCCCTGGGAGCGGGGTTTTTTTGGCCTCAGCAATGTCGCCCTGGAGGGGGACTTTATGATCCGCGCGATCCGGGGGCGTTTTCTGGTTGTTTTACCGCGGTAATTGTCCCTTGACCTTCCGGTGGTCTTCGTGTAAGCTTCTAAAACCTCTTTGCCCGTCCCTGGGACGGGCCAAATGTAAGTCCGTAAGGAGGGCCCATGCGCCAGTATGAACTGACGGTTATTTTTCCATTGGAAGAAGACCAAAACAAGGCAGGCCGGGAGCAATTGCTCACCGACCTGAATGCAAACGGGGCGGTGATCGATAAAACCGACGAAGTCGGGGATCGGGATCTCGCCTATGAGGTAAAAAAGCGGAGGCGGGGACGCTATGTCCTGTTCACCCTCAAGCTGGATCCGGCAAAAGTCGCCATTTTAGACCGGAGCTTTAAGCTCAACGCCAATCTCCTCAAGTACCTTTTTGTAAATATTGAGGAATAGGAAGCATGGCGGTAGATTTAAACCATGTGGTACTGATTGGACGATTAACCCGGGATGCGGAGCTTAAATACACTGCCAATGGCCAAGCGGTCTGCAAATTTTCCATTGCGGTAAACCGCCGTCGGAAAAACGGAGATCAGTGGGTGGACGAGGCGAATTTTTTCGATATCGTCGTCTGGGGCAAGCAGGGCGAGTCCCTCAATCAGTACCTGGTTAAAGGGAAAATGGTGGGGGTCGATGGTGAACTCCGCCAGGATCGCTGGGAACAGGATGGCCAGAACCGCTCAAAGGTGGAGATTGTGGCCACTAACATTCAGCTTCTCGGGGGAGGCCCCGGGGGCGCCGCAGGACAGGGATCCGGTGGCTCTGCCAATGGCGGCGGATTTCAGCGGGGTGATTCCTACGGGGATAAGGCTCCCCGGGACAACCCCGCCGGGGGCGACGACGGCTTTGCCGACGATATCCCCTTTTGATAATACTATAGGAGTAATTAAGTATGTCTGATGAACAGCAATATGAACGTCCTTCCAGGCAAGATCGGGGGATGGATATTCCCATGGATGGCCGGGATGGTGAGGACCGGGGCGGCCGGGGCGGAAAGGGCAAGGTATTCTTCAAGAAGAAGGTCTGCAAGTTCTGCACTCAGAAACTCAAGATAGACTATAAGGACGCGGATGTGCTGCGCCGGTTTATCACTGAACGGGGCAAAATCCTGCCCCGCCGCATTACCGGTACCTGCGCCAAACACCAGAGGGCGCTTGCCCTGTCGATTAAGCGGGCCCGGATTATTGCGCTGCTTCCTTTTGTAGCGGACTGATTTGGAACCCCTGGCCTATGGGCGAGGAACTAGCCGACTAAAGTCGGGCCGGCTTCAGTCGGGCCGACTGAAGCCGGTGTTGCAAGTAGCGCCCGCCGTGATCGGGGCTGCGGTTTCCGTAGCCCTGGTCCGGAGCGGGTTTCTGGGTTTTTTATTTTTGTTGCCCATAGGGGTTGTGGCCTATTGTTTCAGTCCCCGGTACGCCCGGATCTGTGCAGTGTTGGTAATCCTGGGAAATACCGCCTTTACCCTGTTTACGGGTTCCGGGGGATATAACCCGAGGGAGCTCTGGGCGGACATCCTGTACCTGACGGCGCTTACCACGGCCTTTACCTGGCATGCGGCGCCTCCGGCCAGGGGGCCCGCTTTTTTCAGGATGCCCACGGTGTACCGGCTCATCGCCGGTTCCGTGATAGGGGCCCTTGCCTTTGCTCTGGTGATCTACACTGCCCGGGATGACTGGGGGTTTTATGCGCTTATCAGGGAGCAGGCGGAGGCCCTTGCATCCCTTTATGCGGGAGCCTCCGGGGCGGATGTGGTACAGCAATCCCTGTCGGCCCAGTACATGACCGCGGATATTATCCTGGAAACCCTGCGGGTGGTCGGACTCCGGGGCGGTATTTTGGTATCCTGTATGCTGCTTTTCTTTGTAAGCAGGCAGATATCCCTGCTGATTACCTGGCTTGTCCGGCACAAGCCTGTTGTAAATTCCGCCGTCGGTTTCCATGTGAGGGCGGAATGTATCTGGGTCCTGTCCTTTGCCCTTCTGTCAATTCTTGTGGGAATGCGGTTTGGGATCGCCCCCCTGGAAATTGTGGCCTGGAATGTGCTGGTAATCTGCGCAATCCTATACATGGCCCAGGGTGTGGGCATAGCTCTTTTTTTCTTCGCTCGGATCATGTCTCCGGCGCTACGGATTTTTTTGAACCTGGCGATCCTGGTGATGATTTTCAGTCCTGGTATTAACGCGGTCGCCCTGGGGGTTTTAATCCTCCTGGGTATCGCTGAAAATTGGGTGCCCTTCCGGGCGCCAAAAACAAACGGCCCATCCTCTACTCCGGGGATGGGGGAATAAAAGCCGCAAGACCAGCCGGTCTCGGTGATACCTTCCCATGCCGTTGCCCGGCCTTCGTTATATGAAGGCCGTATACCAAAACCATGGAGAAACCAAAGGTTTCTCCAAGAGAAAAAGCAAAGCTTTTTCTCCAGGAGCTTGTGTTATGAAGGTTATTCTCAACAAGGATCTATCACCCCTGGGTGAAGAAGGGGATGTAAAGGATGTTGCCAAGGGCTATGCCCGGAACTACCTCTTCCCCCGGGGCATTGCGGTGCCCTATACGGATCGCACAGTAAAACTGTTTGAAGCTCGCCGGGAAGAAATTGAAGCCCGGAAGGCGGAGAAGCGCAAGGATGCTGCGGGTATTAAAGAAAAAATCGAGGCCCTTGAACTGATCCTTACCATGCCTGTGGGGGCTAACGGGAAACTCTACGGCGCAGTTACCAGCCAGACCGTGGCGGATGAACTGGGCAAGCAGGGCTTCCAGGTTGAACGGAAGCGAATTGAACTTCCGGGCAACAGCTTTAAGAGCGTGGGTAAGTACAAGGTAGCGGTAAAACTCTATGAAAGTGCCGCAGCGGAATTGACTGTAGTGGTGCAGGGGCAGCCCCTAAAGGTTGAAACCCCCACGGCTGCTCCGGTACGGCGGGACCGCCGGCGCCGGGATGAAGAAGCGGCGCCCGGGTCTGCGCCGGAAGCGCCGGCTGAAAGTCCGGCCCCGGATGCAGCTCAGGAACCGGTCGCCGACAAAGAATAAATGGCTTCCCCGGCGTTGACAGACTCAGGCAGAAACCCGGCGGACAGGGGGCCGAAGCCTCCCCCCCACAACGATGAGGCGGAACAGGCTTCCTTGGGGGCGATGCTTCAGGATGAGGACGGGATAACCACGGTTATACAGTACCTCAGGCCCGATGACTTTTATTCAAACGCCAACCGCCGGGTTTATGCGGCCATACTAAGTCTGTTTAACCAGGGCCGGAAAGCGGATATTATCACCATCACCGAGGAGCTCCGCCAGGCCGGGGAACTGGAACAGGCCGGGGGCTCCTCCTATGTATCCTCCCTTACCCATGTGGTGCCCTCCAGCGCCAATGTGGATTTTTACTCGAAAATCGTCCAGGATTGTTCACTCCGCCGCGCCCTGCTCAAGGTTGCTAATGAGCTAAGCGTCAAATCCTTTGATGAATCCCAGGAATCCCGGATAATCCTGGAAGAAACCCAGCAGCGGATTTTTGATCTTACCGAGGGCCGGAAACCCTTAAGCTTTAAGAGCGCCAAGGAAATTCTCCCCCAGGTTATTGAAACCATAGAAAAACTGTACCACTCCAAGGACGCCTATACCGGGGTTCCTTCGGGATTTGAAGAACTTGATTCTATGACCTCGGGTTTCCAGCCCTCTGAGCTTATCATCATCGGCGCCCGGCCTTCGGTGGGGAAAACCGCTCTGGCTTTAACCATGGCGGCGAATATATCGATCAATAATAAGGAGCGGAAGATACCCACCGCCTTTTTTACCCTGGAAATGTCCGATAAGGCCCTGATGCAGCGGCTCATCTCCAGCGAGGCGAATATTGAGTCCAACAAGATACGGAACGGTCTCCTGAAACCCAGCGATTTTAGCAGTCTCATGACTGCGGCGGGGAGGATCTACGAGGCGCCCCTCTACATTGTGGATATGCCCAATATGAAGCTCCTGGATCTGCGGGCCCAGGCGCGGCGGCTCCGGGTACAGCAGAAGGTGGAGATTATCTTTATTGATTACCTTACCCTGATCAGCTCCGACAATTATCAACTCCCCCGGCATGAGCAGATCGCCGAGATCTCCCGTTCCCTGAAAAGCCTGGCCCGGGAACTGGGTATCCCCATAGTAGCCTTATCCCAGGTGCGCCGTGACGCCGAGGGGAAGCGGCCGAACCTTTCGGATATCCGGGAATCAGGGTCCATTGAGCAGGATGCGGATGTGGTGATGTTCCTGCACCGGGAACGGGAGTCGGACAAGAAAAACACGGAACGTGAAAATGCGGAGGTTACCACTACGGAGTTAATCATCGCGAAACAGCGGAACGGCCCGGTGGGCACCATAGAAATCGCCTTCCTGCCCAGGTATACAAAATTTGCCCCCCTTACCAGGCAGTAATTCTCAGTTTAAACAAAGGTAGCTCATTCTCCGGGAGGGGTGGGGATTACCCCCGGCCCCTAACCTGTAGAGTCTGCTTGCGGAGCCCAGTAGGTCTCCTCCAGCAGGGAATTCCAGGAAGAGCTCGCTTGCGCGAGGGAGGGGGCCGGAGGTAATCCCCACCCCTCCCGGTCAGTAACCCAATACAATTGTTATAAATTGAATTGCTGCTTACCAGGAGTATTTGAAAAAAAAAGCGATTTGCTTTATTGTATAGAATAGCATAGGGAGGGCGTATGGCTTTTATTGATAGTTATAATTTGGAAAACCTGGCAAACGAGGCGGAACATCTGGTCCATGACGAGCTGGGCCGCCAGCTTGAATCTTTCCAGGGGGAAATCTGCCTCTGCAATGACTGCGTGGTGGATATGGCTGCCATGGCTTTGAATACGGTTAAGCCCCTGTACCGCTATTCCCTGCTGGGTACCCTCTGGGCATCCAGCGCTATGAGCGATGGGGCCTATGCTGAAAGTGTGCGGGAAGCGGTATCAAACGCCATAGAAAAGGTTCGGAAAAACCCCTCCCACGATTAATTCTTCTTCTGCAGGGGTCCCCGGATGGTCCGGCTCCGGTTCTGGGTTTCCAGTATCCACTCTGTTTCCAGGAACCGCATCCGTGCAAGGAGGAACCCCGTGGCCGGGTCATGCCAGCTTATGGTGCCGTCCCTGCCAAGGACAATAAAATAATCTTCACAGCCCAAAAGGTTAATTGGTAGGCTTGGCGCCCGTTCAAAGGGTATGAAGCCCCGGTTGCTATGAAGGGTCGATCCGTTGCCCCCTATGGTTGAAGCCACGGATTCGCCGCTCTGGGCAATAATAAAGCCCGTATCTTCTCCCCGGTATTCAACCAAGCGTGTTGAGCTTGAGGGGTTATCAATATCCAGGAGGAGCAGTGCTGAGATAGCGCTGTCCGAGGACCCTTCAACCACGCCGCCGTACACGGCCCCTTCAGGCCCCCGGTATAATTTGGCGCCCACGGTGGATGGGTAATTAAAAGGAACCGTCTCCTCAGTAGTAATATTCACCGTCAGGAAAGGTGCATTTTGGGCGATATTAGTCTGACCGATGATAACATTCTCATTATCCAGGAAGGCTATATCCAGGGGATCCGTGGCGGTATAGGTAAATTTACTGCTCCCGGTTTCGGTGGACATAACTGTGATATTTCCCACAGAATCAAGGAAGAGGGCCTGGCTTCCCAGGAGAGATGCATTACGGAGGGGATGCCTGAGGTTCAACCTTCCCAGGATCATGTCTTTACGGTCCTCAGTGCCGGCGCCTATGATGATTTCGGGATAGGACCGGGTATTTTCGGTCTGCCAGAGCAGAAACCGGCCGGGGGTTCCCGGGAGTATTCCTGAATCCCCGTATATTTGGGTATAACCCCGGGAATTTTCCAGGGTAATGGTAGCCCGGTCCCTGATGGATTGGTAGTCCAGGGGCAGGAAGCTTAAAAATTTATCCTCAGTAATAATACCCAGGGTGTCTCCCGAGACGGCGGTAGCAGATACCTGGGTAACCTTTACCCGGTTAAGCACCCGGGGTTCCAGGTCATGTTCCCCGAAAAGCCAAACCCCTCCGTCAACGGTTCCCAGAGCAACGGCGCCACCCTGGGCGGTAACTCCGCTGGAAATGATCGGCATGGAAGAGGCGGTGGTTTTATTTTGCTTTTCCAGCTTTCCCTGGGTGGTGATGATGTAATGGGTAAGGTTAATGGTTCCCCGGGCGGCGCTGTTATTCAGGGTACCCAGGTACATAAATTCAAGCAGATCCGATGAGGAAACGGTGAAGAGTTTTCCCCGGTTCACATCCCGGTCCCGGGCGATTTCTTTTCCTGTTACTGCGTCCAGAACCACAAGCCCGTCGGGGTCTATGCCGCAGAGATACCGGTTATTACCGAACAGGATGGGACTTCCCAGATTGGGGATGGTCATGGCGTTCTGGACTTCCCTTCCGGAATCCAGTTCCCAATAGTTGATCTGTCCGGAAGCTGTATAGGTCATTACCGTGCGTTCCGATCGGCCCGTGGCGGCGAAGCTGACAGTTCCGGTCATATCAGGCGGAGAATTTAAAATTTCTCCGGTTTCGGGATGAATAAACACCACTCCGGTTCTGCCACTCCGGCTTACAATAAGAAAATTTCCCGCAGCGGAATAATTGATAAAGGTTATGGGGTCTCGAAAGCGCAGGGTGAACAGGTTCTGTTTCGCCACATAATCCCAGGCGGAAATACGATAGACCCCGACGCCATCGCTTTCTACTATGGCTGCCTGGGACTTGCCCGGTCTGAGGCTCAGAGAACGGATCCCGTAGGGGCTTACCTGAAAACGATCTATCGCCGAATTATTTCGGATACTCCAAATTCCCAGAAACCCATCCGCCCCGGCGCTGAGAATATAATTCCTGGCCGAGTCAAAGGCCATCACCGATACGGTACCGGAATGGCCTGCGGCTATGGCAACGGATTGGGAATACACCCAGGGGGCAGCAAGCAGAATCATAAGGATGAATATTCCGGGTTTTATAACGTGGCGATAGTGTTTCATTTTACTTCCTTTTTTTGTTCCACCCAAAACTCCTCTTTAAATTCCGCCGGATTTTTAATATTATCGGCGGATTATTCAACGAATTTACCGGCGAGTTAAAAATAAAATATCACCAAAAACTGCAAAAAGCATCAGCCCGAAGACTAATACCACCCCTACGGTCTGAAAGGCGTTTATAATCCTGGGATGCAGGGGTTTACGCTTAATTATTTCAACAATAAAAAGAACTATCTGTCCCCCATCAAGTACCGGCAGGGGGAGGAGGTTCATGATGCAGAGGGCTATGGAAATCAGGGCCAGGAAATTCGCCATGGAACTGAAACCTGCGCCTATACTTTGCCCAAACCCTTCGGCAGCCACGTCCCCCACCATGTAGGTAATTCGTACAGGTCCGGAAACCGCCTGGGTTAAATCAATGCCCCGGAACAGGAGGCCAAAGCTTTTGACAGAAAGGGTAAAGGTTTTCCAGGTTTCCCGGGCCCCCTTGATCAGGGCGCCTAGCGGTGAAAACCGGGTGGTATGGAATTGAATGGCCGCATAGCTCACCCCTAAATCGGCGCTTCCGTTGGTATAGCTCAGAACTGCATCGGTCTGCATGGACCGGCCATCCCGTTCATAGTCTATGGCGAGTACCGGGGGCTGGTCTTTGAGTATCCTGAAAAAGGCCACTGAATAGGGAAAATCCTCCCCATTTATCCGGGTAATCCGGTCCCCGCTCCGCAGCCCCGCTATTTCCCCGGGGCTCCCCTCGGCTACAGAGCTGATAATTGGGTCTGACCAGAAATAAATACCGATTTTTCCCGCCCCGGAGCTTTTGTCCAGGCTGGGCCGCACGGTAAAATCCAGGGTTCTCCCCGCCCGCTCCACCTGTATGGGCAGGTTTTTTTCCGGGTTGGTGGCGATCTGTTCCTGAATATCGTGGTAATTTGCGGTAGCTTTGCCGTTAATGCTGATGATCCGGTCCCCGGTTTTCAGCCCCCCTTGGTCGGCGGGGTAGCTTTCCCCGGGGTTGATGTCCGAAACCAGGACTATGCGGTTATCCAGGGTAGTAACTTCAAACCCAATGCCCCAGATCACCGAAAGAACCAGGATCGCAAAGAGTATGTTAAAAAAGGGGCCCGCAAAGGCAACCACAATACGCCTCAGGGGTGTGGCGCCGTAAAAGGTGCCAGGCACCGGTGCTACGGACTTGGCCTGATTTTCATAGGCTTCCTGGAATTCATGTTCCCCCCGCATCTTGCAGTAGCCCCCTATGGGGAACATACTGACCCGGTATTCAACGGCGCCGACTTTCTTTTTGAACAGGGCCTTGCCCCAGCCTATGGAAAAAGCTTCCACGTCAATGCCCACCAGACGGGCGGCGAGGAAGTGGCCCAGTTCATGGACAAAGACCACGATTCCCAGGCCGAATAAACCTAATAGTATCTTTACAACAAGCATCTATTTCTCCAGTGAGTGCAAAATATACGATTCAGCAAGAGCCCGGGACCGGGAATCCGCTTCCAGGATGGCTTCCATAGTAACCCCTGAGTTTTTCCAGTCCCTATTTAAAACATATCCGACTATCCGGGGTATATCAAGAAAGGAAATCCCCTTTTTTAAAAAGGAAGCCACCGCAATCTCGTTGGCCCCGTTAAAGACCGCCGGGTACAGCCCCCCATTACGAGAGGCCTGATAGGCCAGAGCAAGCATAGGGAAGCGATCAAAATCGGGTTTTTCAAAATCCAGGGTAAGGGCGTCAAAATCCAGGCGGCCGAAGGGGCAGGGGACACAGTCGTCCCCGTATAGGGCCTGGTGTATGGGGAGCCGCATATCAGGCTTTGAAAGCTGGGCATAAACTGCCCCGTCTTTCAGGCGGATCATGGAATGGACCACACTCTGGGGGTGGACCACCACCCGCACCTTTTCTGCGGGGACCGAAAAGAGCCCCGCTGCCTCAATCACCTCAAGGCCTTTATTCGCCATGGTAGAGGAATCTATGGTGATCTTAGGGCCCATATTCCAGGTAGGGTGGGCCAGGGCCTGCTCCGGAGTAATAGCAGCCATTTTTTCCAGGGGTATGGTACGGAAGGGCCCCCCGGAGGCAGTGAGGAGGATTTCTTCCAGGTTTTCCTGCCCGTGGGCCCGTAATAGGTTGTAAATAGCGGCGTGTTCAGAATCTACCGGAAAAATCCGGGCCCCTTTCTCTGCGGAGCGGGCATTTACCAGGGGGGCGGCCAGGACCATGGTTTCCTTATTTGCCAGGGCAAGATCCGCCCCAGTGTCCAGCACCGCCAGGGAAGGTTCCAGCCCCGCCGCGCCTGAGATGCCATTCACCGTGATATCCGCCCCAGCTTCGGCGATGGCCCTGAGAAGCCCCTTCCGGCCGTACCAGGCTATTCCTTCCTCCGCCCTGGTTCCTTCAGGAATTTCGCCGGATATAACCAAGGCCGCATCAGGGAAATCCCGAGCCGACTCTTTAAGTAACCGATATGAGGTATGGCTTGAAAGGAGGACCACATCAAAATCGTCTTTGCCATTTCGCAGTACATCCAGGGTACTTTTCCCAATGGAACCCGTAGCGCCAAGAACGGCAACCCGTTTTTTCAATTGCCCTCCCTTAATTAATTAAAAAGCAGCCAGTATAATCCGTAATACACCGGTGCGGCCAGGGCTATAGAATCAATGGTATCCAGAATTCCCCCCCGGCCGGGAATGATGGTCCCCGAATCCTTCGTGCCCGCGCTTCGCTTCAGCGCTGATTCCCCCAGGTCCCCCAGGGTACCGGCAATACCGCAAATAAGCCCCAGTAAAATCCCGGAAAGGGGGGCGGAGAACCGGGTTGGGGAAAACTCCAGGGGGAAGAAAAGTACCGCCCCCAGGCCCACCAGGATCGACACAATAAAGCCGCCGATAAAGCCCGCGATGCTCTTATTGGGGCTTGCGGGAACGATGCCCCGGTTACCCTTGCCAAAGAGCATCCCCGCCGCCCAGGCCAGGGAATCGTTGCCCATGACCATGAGGAGAAACATGAGGATCACCATATCCGATAGGGGGATCAGGCTCATCCTGATAATCCAGGCCATAAAAAGCCCGGGGTAGATCATTACCGCGAAGCCCCCTACGACTTGGTTGTTGATATCCTGAAATTTATCCGCCCCGGTAAAGACTTTGGAAACCAAGAGCCAGGCGGCGCCTAAGGTAAGCGCCATGGGGATGGACTGACCGCTCCAGCCGAAGCTGACCATCAATGTCATGGCCAGGGGCGCCAGGCTGCCCAGAATGGCGGCCTCCCAAGAGGGCAGGGTGCTGCCTTTTTTCTTGAGCATCCCGGCGAATTCAATCGCCCCCAGGGCGCTGAGCAGGATGACCGCCACATTGACGGCGATATGGTTCTTTTGGGGAAAGTACAGCACCAGGCAGATCGTGAGGGGAACTCCGATGATGAATACTAAAAGCCTTTGAATAAGTTTATTCATGGTTAATGCGCCCCTGAATTCCGGGTACGGCGCCAAAACGCCGCTCCCGGCTCTGAAAATCCAATACCGCAGCCTGTAATTCCGCTTCGGTCCAATCAGGCCATAGTATATCAGAAATATAATATTCTGAGTAGGCCGCTTCCCAAAGGAGGAAGTTGCTGGTCCGCAATTCCCCGGCGGTCCGGATAATAAGGTCCGGGTCCGGTATATCCGGATTATCCAGGCAGCTCCGGATCAAATCCTCGGTTACCGTGATTTCGCCGGGTCCCTCCCGGACAATCCTCTGGACCGCCCGGCGTATTTCATCCCTGCCGCCGTAGTTCAGGGCCAGGATCACCTGGAGCCCCTGAAAATCCCGGGTGTCATCGCAGGCCTGCCGCAGCTCCCGGACAATGTCCGGGGGAAGTCCCCCGGGGTCTCCGGTATGGCGGATACGTATGCGGTTCTGCCGGTAGAAGTCCATTTCCTCAATGAGGTAGCGCTTCACCAGGCCCATGATGAACCCTACTTCCTCGGCGGTGCGTTTCCAATTTTCCGTGGAAAAAACGTAGAGGGTAAGGTAGCGTATCCCCATATCCCCGGCGGCTTTTACAATCCGCTTAGCGGTTTTAAGCCCCTCCAGGTGTCCCTGGGTCCGGTTCTGGTTCCTCTTCTGCGCCCAGCGGCCATTCCCGTCCATGATGATTCCAATATGGACAGGAACCGAAGCCCCTGGGATTATTTTTTTTTCACTCAAAGCCAAACGAACCCTTTTCGAAAATAAGTGAGGAAAATTGCGAAGCAATTTTCCTCAAACTTCCATTATTTCTTTTTCTTTTTCTTCCAAAACCTGGTTAATCTTGGTAATATAGCTGTCGGTTACCTTTTGTAATTCTTCGCTATGCTTGGTTTCCTCATCCTCGGTGATATCCCCGTCTTTGAGAAGTTTTTTAATCTCCTCGTTACCGTCCCGGCGTATATTCCGTACCGCCACCCGGCTCTGCTCGGTTTGGTTTTTAGCAAGCTTAACAATTTCCTTCCGCCGTTCTTCCGTAAGCGGGGGGATGGAAATACGGATCACCTTGCCGTCATTGGAAGGGTTAAGGGACAGTTCCGATGATCGGATGGCCTTTTCAATTTCCCCGATCAGGTTTTTGTCCCAGGGCTGTATCACGATGAGCCTGGCTTCGGGGATGGAGATATTCGCCACCTGGTTCAGAGGGGATTTATCCCCGTAGTAATCAACCTTGATTTTATCAAACAGTGCCGCCGAGGCCCTGCCGGTTCTGAGGGAGGCAAAGCCGTCTTTAAGGCTTGAGACCGTTTTTTTCATCCGTTCTTCAGATGATGAAATGACGCTGTGCATATCCTCTCCTGGTTTTCTTACTGGCCGACTTTGAAGTACACATATTCATTGACTGTTAAGGCCGCCCCAAGCTGCTTGCTCTTTTCAGAGAGTGTTTGTGCTACGGTCTGTTTTTCGTCTTTCACAAAGCCCTGATCCATGAGGCAGATATCTGCCAGGTACTTGCTTATCTTTCCTTTAAGGATATTGTCCAGCACGTTGGCGGGTTTGCCCTTGAGCTTTTCATCCTGCTCAAGCTGCTTGCGGAAGATATCTTCCTGCTCCTTGAGGAAAGCCGGATCGACCTTGGACTTGTCCAGGGCCAGGGGGTTGAAGGCCGCGATGTGGAGGGCCAAATCAAAGGCCAGAGCTTTGGCTTCTTCTTTCTGAAGCACATCCGCTTTGTCGGCCCCCAGTTTTACTACCACACCGATATTGCCGTCCCCGTGGATGTAGGAAGTGACATATTCATTGGCCCCGGCCTTGATGACCTTGATCCGCTTAAGACTCATGTTTTCCCGGATCTTGGTTGCCAAATCGGTGACCAGGCCGGCCAATTCATCGTTGGGCTCCGTATAGCCCTTTTCCAGGACCTTATCCGCAATAACCCCTCCCAGGGCAATAAATTCGGGGTTCCGGGCCACAAAGTCGGTTTCCGTGGCGATCTCCACCAGGGCCGCAGTATTGTTCGCAACCTTGACAAAGATCTTGCCTTCGTTGGTGGCCCGGTCGGAGCGCTTCTCCACCGCTGCGAGTCCCTTTTCTTTTAACAGTTTTTCTGCCTTGGCAAAATCGCTCTCGCAGCTGACCAGGGCGTTTTTACATTCCATCATACCCGCCCCGGTTTTTTCCCGGAGCTTTTTAACATCCGATGCACTGATTTCCATATCGTAAACTCCTCTGTATATACATATATTCAATGGAGTTTAGTCTTCGACTAAACTCCAAGAGAAGAATAAAAAACCTGAGGGTTTTTTATTCTTCTCCAAAAACCTTATCCACATCCACCGGCAGATCTTCTTCCACAGGCTCCGGTTCCACCGGGGTGGGCACAACCGCAGGGGCTTCACCGGAATAGGCTTCTATATCGACCTCCCGGTCCTCTTCTCTGATGGAGGCATCGGTCAGGACCTCTTCTGTTTCCTGGTCTTCATCCCCCAGGGTTTCAATGATCTTGAGCCCTGCTTCATTGTCCGCCTCCACCACCGCGTTTGCGACGATCTGGGTAAAGAGGGTGATCGCCCGGATGGCGTCGTCGTTCCCCGGGATGGGGTAGGTGATGCCCTCGGGGTTGCAGTTGGTGTCCACCACCGCCACGATGGGGATGCCCATACGTTCGGCTTCTGCCACAGCGATAGCTTCCTTGCGGGTGTCAATGATAAAGAGTATGCCCGGGGGATCCTTCATTTCCTTGATGCCCCCGAGGTTCTTCTGGAGTTTCGCCCGTTCTTTGCCCAGGGAGGCTATTTCTTTTTTGGTAAGATTTTCAAAGGTTCCGTCAACTTCCATTTTTTCCAGTTTCTTAAGACGGAGCAGGGATTTTTTGATGGTAACAAAGTTGGTGAGCATACCGCCGAGCCAGCGGTTGTTCACGTAGAACATCCCGCAACGTTCGGCCTCTTTCTGGATTGCCTGCTGGGCCTGCTTCTTGGTGCCCACAAAGAGCACAGTTTTCCCCGCCGCCACGGTTTTCCGTACCGCGTCATAGGCATCCTTAATGGCTTGGATAGTTTTCTGGAGATCGATGATATGGATCCCGTTCCGTTCCGCGAAGATGTATTTCTTCATCCGCGGATCCCAGCGCTTGACCTGGTGACCAAAATGGACTCCCGATTCAAGCAAATTCTTCATGGTGACTACCGCCACAGCTTCCTCCCGCATCAACATTTCCGGCATAAGACCTAGCTCCGGCGTTTATATCCGGGAGAAAGAGCCTTGGCGCCGGTGTGACGCCTTCCCTATATCTCACCGCCCGCTAGGGGGCGGTGGAAAATGGGCAGAAATCTCCGATTTCTGCCTTCAAGATTTTAACTTTGTTAAAATCTTGAATTAAAAAAGGTTAATCCCCGTAGGGATAGCCATTTTCCTTAAGCATGACATAAAATTCGTGCATTGGCAAGCCCACAATGCCGCTGTAGGATCCTTTTATACCGGTGACAAAGCACTCCGCCAAGCCCTGTATTTTATACGCCCCCGCGGCGCCCTGCCATTCCCCGGTATTGATGTACCATTCAATTTCTTCGTCCGAAAGGGGGGCAAAGCTCAGGGTACTCACCACGGAACGGCAATCCAGGGTTTTTTCCTTGCCGTTGTAGAGGGCCATGGCGGTGACAACCTCATGTTCCCGGCCCCGGAGCCGGTTCAGCATACGCCGGGCGTCCTCCCGGTCCGCCGGTTTTCCGTAAACATCACCGTCCACCGAAATAAGGGTATCCGCCCCAAAAATCCAGCCCGGAAGCCGGGCAGAGAGGAGTTCGATGATACGGTTGACCTTCTGTACCGCAAAATTCTCTGCTTGTTTCCTGGGCTCCAGGCCGCGTTCTGGAATTTCATCAATATGGGCAGGCATGATGCTGAAAGGAAGCCCTAAAAGTTTGAAATATTCCTGTCTTCGTAATGAGCCGGAGGCTAAAATTATCGGTTCCATAATCTCTTAATATACTATAATTATTCATAAAAAAGTGCATAAAATTCATATTTTTTTTCATATTGAGGCCTATTCCCGGAGGTCTTGAATTGATTTTTCTTCATATTATATGGCTAAAGGGGACGGGCCTTGGGTTAAAAGCTGTTTTATGGTATAGTTCCGCCATGGAATTGAATACGTTTTTATCCGCCGGCCTCCGGGCTGAAAAGACTGAACAGGTAACGGATCGCAATACCGCCAAGTCCTGGGGCAGCGGGGAGCTTCCGGTATATGCCACCCCGGCTATGATCGCCCTCATGGAAGGAGCCGCAGTTGCGGCGGTTCAGGACAAACTGCCTCCGGGCATTTCTACGGTGGGTACGGAGCTACAGATCAAGCACCTTGCTGCAAGCCCCCTAGGTATCGAGGTCCGGGCCTGGGCTGAGCTTATCGAAGTGGACGGCAGACGGCTCCGTTTTAAGGTAGAAGCTGCGGATGCCGCGGGAAAGATAGGCGAGGGCGTTCATGAACGGTTTGTCATCGAAAATGAACGGTTTTTGAAAAAAACATCGGAAAAAAAGCAATAGGATCAAACCGGCGTAGCTTGTAGCTGGGCGGTAAAAAATTCATGGTACTGCCCTTTTCGGGCCAGAAGCTCTTCATGGGTTCCCGACTCTGCCAGTCTGCCGTCCCGGAGCACCATGATGGTATCCGCATTCCGTATGGTGGACAGCCGGTGGGCAATGACGATGGATGTTTTTCCGGAAGCGATGGTTTCCATGGCCCGTTGAATGATCTGCTGGGTTTCGGTATCAATATTTGAGGTCGCTTCGTCCAGCACCAATACCGAAGGGTCAAAGGCCACCGCCCGGGCAAAAGAAATTAACTGGCGTTGTCCCGCAGAAAAAGTGCAGCCCCGTTCCCGGACTATTTCGTCATAAGATCCGGGCAGCGATTCAATAAACCGGTCGGCGCTTACGTACCGGGCCGCAGCTTTTATCCGATCATCATCGATAGCTTTATTATTAAGCCGGATGTTGAATTTGATATCCCCGGAAAATAGAAATACATCCTGTATAACCACTGCAATAGATTTGCGGAGACTGAGTATATTGTAGTCCCGGATATTTCTCCCATCCAGAAAAATGGCCCCCCGCTGTATATCATAGAAACGGGAGATCAGGCTTATCACGGTTGATTTGCCTGAACCTGTGGCCCCCACAAAAGCTACGGTCTGGCCTCTTTCGATGGTAAAGGAGACGTCTTTCAGAACCCAGTTTTCCCCTTCGTAGGCAAACCAGACATTGCGGAATTCAATACGGCCCTTCAGGGATGGAAGGTTGATCCCCGATTCGGCGTCCTCCAATTCTCCGGTATTTTCAAAAACCTCAAGAATCCGATCTGAGGAAACCAGGGCGGACTGAATCGAAGTAAACTGTTCCGCAAGCGCACTGACCGGTTCAAACAACTGTTTAATATAACTGATAAAGGCATATAGAACCCCGACTTTCAGGGCTCCGGAATTTACCCCGTTCACACTGCTTGCAATGGAGCTCCCCGCGCAGGCGACTAACAGGACCGAGATAGTAAGGTTGTTGATAACCTCCACCACAGGCTTGCTGAAACTGTTCAGTATAACTTCTCGCAGGCTGTACTTAACATATTCGCCGTCCAGTTTATCCAGCTCGCTGGCCTTTTCCTTTTCCCGGTGAAAAATCTGGACCAGTCGCATCCCGGAAATATTTTCCGCCAAAAAGCCGTTGATCCGGGCGATCATTCCCTTTACCTTGGTAAAATTTATCCGTGCCAGGTGCCGGTAAATCAGGGTAACTGTCACAATCAGGGGAATACAAATGAGGCTTACCAGGGCCAACATGACATCAAAGCGGAACATCAGGATGATGATGCCGCTTACCAGGATAAAATCCCGGAATACATTCACAAAGACATTAGAGAACAGATCGTTCAGGGCTTCTACATCATTGGTTAAACGGGTGAGCAGCCGTCCGGAGGAATTCCGGTCAAAGAAACCCATGGACATTCCCTGGATGTGGGAAAAAAGATCATTACGGATTCTGAACATGATCTTCTGCCCGATCAGGGTTACAAAATTGGTTTGCAGATACTGCATCACTGCCGCCAGGATTACTACCCCCAGGTAGCCGAAGGCTAGGATCGTCACCGCCCGGTCTTCCGCCCTGCCCTGGCTGATATATTCGTCAATTACCTGTTTGATGATCCAGGGTTTGGCCAGGGTCGCCGCATTCATAAGCAGTGCAATAAGCGCACAGCCTGCGAGGGGTAAAAGGTAGGGCGCAAAATAGGGTTTAAACCGCTTAAATCCCCCCTTTCGGCGCTTTATCTGGAATTCATCCTTGCCAAAGCGGTATTCCTTGGTCGGCCGTGAATCCCAGGGACTCATGCTACTCATGTTTGTTTCCCCCATTACCGGATTGGACTTCCCACAGGAAGGTATAGGTCCCCTTGTTCCGAATAAGATCCCGGTGGCTCCCCTGTTCAATGATACGGCCCCGATCCAGCAATATGATATGATCCGCTTTTTCAATAGTTGAGAGCCGGTGGGAAATCAATATGCCGGAACGTTTTTCCAGCAGGCGCCGGATGTTTTTTAAAATATCCTGTTCGGTCTTTGAATCCACCGCAGAAAGACTGTCGTCAAGGATAAGGATGGCCGGGTCCTTAATCAGAGCCCGGGCTATGGATACCCGCTGTTTTTGTCCGCCTGAAAGGGTAACCCCACGCTCACCTACAAGGGTATCAAAGCCATCGGGAAAAGAAATAATGTTATCGTAAATTTCAGAAAGACGGGCAGCTTCCTCTATTTCCTCCATTTTATAACTCTGGCTGAAAAATTCAATATTGTTTTTTATGGTGGTGGAAAAAAGAAAATTGTCCTGGGGAACATAGCCAATACTTTCCCTGAGCACATCCACCGGTATATCCTGGATGTTCTCCCCGTCGATAAGGATCTCTCCGGAGTCCGGGTCGTAGAGCCGCAGAATCAGGTTGGCAATGGTGGTCTTTCCGGACCCGGTAGCACCGGCGATGCCGAAGGTTTCCCCGCTCTTTATCTTAAAGGATATATCTTCCAGGGTAGGTCCCACCGCTCCCGGATACCGGAAGCTTACATGGCGGAATTCAATAGCCCCCAGCAGCTGAAAGGCATCCTGCTTTATCCGGTGCAGCCTATTGTCGGATATATTAAAAAGATCCTCCAGCCGGCTGTAGGAGGCGTTTCCCTTTTGAATAAGATCAATAATACGTCCCACGGTTGTTACCGGTGCCATCAGCGCCAAAAGGTATAAATTAAAGGCGATAAAATCTCCCACACTTATCTGCCCGGCCTGAATAAGCCGGCTTCCGTAGATGATAAAAAGAAGAAAACTAAAGCCGAAGCAGATTTGAATACCAGGCGTCAAAAGGGCGGAAATTTTGGTCAGCCTTATTTGGGCGGAAACCCGCTCCCCGCTCAGGCCGATGAAACGTTTTACTTCGTCTTTTTCCTGGGCAAATGATTTAATAATCCGTATCCCCGAAATGCTTTCCTGTATGCGATCTGCGATTGCCGCATAGGCTTCCTGGACATTCCGAAACCGCTGGCGGATCATCGGGGCAAGGATGAACATCAACAGGATTGCAAAAGGCACCGGAAGCACCGCCAGTATCGCCAGGCGCGGGTTTATCAGCCGGGACATAAAAAACACCGATAGTATTCCCGTGGTTATCCCGTCCAGGGATTGTATGAACCCCGGGCCAAAGGCCATCCTGATGGCCTGGACATCGTTAATCGCATGGGCAACCAGATCGCCGGTCTTATGTTCACTGTAAAACCCCAGAGGCAGGGTTTGCAGATGCCGGAAAAGGGCGCCCCGAAGGTACACCTCCACAGCCCGGCTGTTTCCTATCAAAAACCAGCGCCATACAAACTTCAGGGAAAAAACAATCAGCGCCAAGGACATTACCAGCAGAACCCGACGGAGTATCTCCTGCCGGGACAGGAACTGCGAAACCAGGGCATCGGTGATACCCCCAAGCATCCCGGGAATCCTCATGGCAATAGACGCGCACCCAAAGAGAATGAGAATTCCTGCGGTATAACTGAGGGCATGCCGCTTTATAAAGCCGGTGAGCAGATCCTTTAGCATTTTAGTCCTGTTTTATCGTCATGGGTCCTGGATGTCTTTGTTATACCATATGGAGCTGGGTTTGTCACGGCTGGTTCATTTAAAAAAGTAACTTTGCCGGGGTGCTTGACTTTTTTATCGGGATATGTAATGATTACGCCGTCATATAATGAGAGATTAGCTCATCTGGATAGAGCGTCAGCCTCCGGAGCTGAAGGTGGCACGTTCGAGTCGTGTATCTCTCAAAGCCGTAAGTCTTTGTAACATAAAGACTTACGGCTTTGAAAAAACCTAAAACCACCGGGAAACCGGTGCTTCAAGCTTATTTAATTCACCTAGAATCTTGTCCATGAAAAACCCGACCCGGGATAATTTTTCCTCTGATTTTTTGTTTTTCCCTATAATTTTACAGCTTTCAATACCCGTAAGGCTAAATGGCTGCTATTTTTTTATATACTTATTAAGACAGAGTAAAAAAACGATCGTGGTTTGTGCTGCCTGTCAGTAGCCAGCCGGTTTTATGGACAGAACAGCTCATTGTCTACCTAAAAGTGATAAAAAATATCTTTTGGGGGAGTGTATGAAAAAAATAATTTCGTTCTTAATAATTCTACTAGTTTTAACCGGATTGGCATCAGCACAAACCCTTTCTGCGGAAACGCCGGTTTCTGAAAAAAAAACACTGAAAGTAAGTATCTGGGCCGGGCTGGAATGGAATATGAATGCCCGTACCTTGTTCAGCCTTGGGGGAATCCTAGGTGCGAATTATGCCATTAAATCTTCTTTTGCAGCAGGAATTAAAAATGGTTTTAGTTATAACTTCAATGAAATTGTGGTTCTGGAACCGGAAGGTTTTTTCCGCTGGTATTTTTTGCAAGGCGAGGCCGGAAGTATCTTCCTCCAGGGTGACCTGGGGGCAAGTTTTATTTTTGCTGATTCCCGGCTGTATATGCTGCCCCTGGGCGGTATAAGCGGGGGTATCCGTATATATCTGAAGAATTCGGAAAACTTTTTTTTGGAACCCTATGGCCGTCTGGGCTACCCCTTTGTTTTCGGTATTGGTATTACCGGCGGGTATTCGTTTTAGGGAGGAAGAGTGATGAAGCAATTTTATTGGTTACTAATCAGTTTTGCCGCAGTTATAGTAAGCGGCTGTTCAAATCCTTTTTTCCCCAAAAAACCGGAAATCCCGCCCGAACCGAAGGCTGTGCTGGAATCCCTGCGCATAAGCCAGGAACCTAATAAAAGTTTTTATATCATCGGGGAAGATTTTGATCATCAGGGGCTGGAAGTAATCGGCCTTTATTCGGACAACACGGAAAAAATCGAACCCATAGACCGGGAAAACCTGAGCGGCTACGATGAAGAAACCCCGGGTCCCCAGGATATCACCGTCTCGGTGGAAGAAGAGACTGCGACCTTTACGGTAATAGTCTGCGATCTTGATCATATTGCGGTAAGCGCCACGCCCCAAAAACTCAATTACGCCAAGGGGGAAGCGCTGGATATAACGGGCCTGGAGATTATCGGCTATTACGCCTATGAGGACAGTCCGTTTTTATCACAGAATGAGCCGGTCTTCCCGGAAAATCTGAGCGGGTATAACATGGAAATACCGTCGCCACAATCCGTTACCGTTACTATCAAGGAAAAGACGGCTGGTTTTGCAATAAAAGTGTTTCCTCTGGAATGGCTGGAAATAACCGGTAAAGGGAAAGAGTATTACGTCCTGGGGGAAGAGCTTGATCTGGACAGCATGGAAGTAACGGGGCATTACGTGGATCCCAATGATCCTTATACAGAGGTTACCAGGATCGAAACCCTGGAGCCGGGCATGATAAGCGGCTATGATCCTGATGCAATGGGCAGCCAGACGGTCACCATAACCATAGACGGTAAAACAGAGGTGTTTACGATAAAAGTCTGGGAATTTATCGATCTTGTGATAAGCAGCCTGCCGCTGAAAAAGATCTATACCAAGGGCGATGAACTGGACCTTAAGGGGCTGGTGGTAATAGGGACCTATACCGATGACGGTAGTAACACGGTGGAACGGGAAGAAACCATCACCTTGGATAATATCATCGGCTACGATAAGGACCTGCAGGATGTCCAAATTATTACGGTGAAGGTACGGCATCTGGAGGTCAGCTTTACTATAACGGTGGAAGGCCAGGTACAGGTACTTATTTATCTTGACGCACCGCCGGGGGGAGTGCCGGAGCATATTACCCTTTCCAAAACCGGAGTTAACTTTCCTTCTGAAGTGGAATTGACCCTGTCCCTGGAATATGAGGAATACGGCTGGTTTATTAATAACAGCGATAGTGCTGCTTCCCTGAGCGAAACCTTTGTGCTCAATGCCCATGGCCTTCCCCTGAGCGATAATCTGCTCAGGATTGAGGTAAAAACCTTTGAAGGAATTTATTACGGCAAAGAGCTGGTCTTTACCATTGTGAAATAGGAGAAAAAAGCCATGAAAAAAACTGCAGGACAATTTTTTATTCGTGTTGAGGGGTTTAATACCCCGCCCTTTAGAGCGCTTAAAAAGGGTATTAAACCCCGAATACAACTACCTTATGAGAACAACATACCTCGTCCCTTTTGGGCGAGGTTGTTGATTCGTGGGGAGGGGGTTAAAAAGATTTTAACCCCTGAGTCCAATTCCTTAAGAGAACAACATACCTCGCGGCTTGCCGAGAGGTTGTTGATACCTGCCCTGGCTATTGCCTGGGGCCTTATCGCGGCTTGCACGCCGGCATTGAGCGCTCCTTCCCTAACCGGGGAAGAAGAAAGCGCCTGGGTCAGGGTCATCCTTGGGGACCGGGAGGAATCCCCGGGTGCCAGAACCGTGGTTCCCGCAGACCCGCTTTTTAGCTATACCCTGACCTTTACCAGCGACGACTACACGGAGGTAAAAAAGGAATGCACCGATACTGATATCCTTGTGAAGCTGGGAAAAGGGGACTGGGAACTCAAAGTGGAGGGGAAAAAAGCCGGCATTACGGTAGCGGAATCGGATACCATGCATCTCAGTATGCTCACCAAGGAGGCTGCCCCTAAGACCCTGCGGGTTGTGCTGCACCCGCTTACTACATTCACCCTGGCAGATGGAAGCTTCCGTTATGATATACAGTTTGACAGCGGCCTTACGATCACTGAAGCCGGCCTTACCCTGAGCCCCATAGACAGCGGGACGGCAACTGCTCCCATAGACCTGCTCCTCCAGGGAAGCGGGGATATCTCCCTGGCCCCGGGATACTACCGCCTCAGGGTTACCGCCCGCCAGAACCAGCAGGTCGCCGCCAGGGGGGACATTGTCCACATTTATTCAGATACCCAAACGGCAAAGGAGTATACTTTTACTGAGAATGATTTTGCGGAGAGCGTATTTCTTGCGGGCACGGCTAACTCCGCCGGCTATACCCCCCGGTGGGTGTATGTGTACCAGGGCGAGGACTGTACCAATCAACTTGCGGATGCGGAGGCTAGCGGGGGAAAATGGGAACTGTTTGTACCTTCGTCCTATGGCAAGGTCTACATTAAGACGGAACTGGAAAAGGAGGGAGCCATCTTTTTCAGTAAACCTGAGCTCTATCCTGCGGATGGCAGCAGTATTCCTGCGGGAGGGGATGCCCATGTTTCTTTGGCGGTCAACCGGTATGATATCACAAAAAACGCCATGCCCTACGGGAACATCAGTATGCTTTCCGCCGCCTTTGAAAACGAGCAGGTATCGATCACCGTAAACCCCAACAACGTGTACCACCTGCGCCCGGACAGTTTGCGCTATACCCCGGAAGGGGCGGCGGCGGTAGTCATCCCCTGGACCGCCAATCCCGCAAGCTTCGCCATGCCCGCCAGGACCGTGGCAATGGATGCGGTATTTGACAGCGATATTGCCCTGCTCCATGTTCCTTCCCAGGGTATCACCTTCCCCACCGGGGATTCAGACACCGGCCGCAATACCCTGGGTTATAATTTTAGCCTGGGAGAGACGGAAGTTACCTACGAACTCTGGTACCGGGTGCGGATGTGGGCAAAAGATCATGGGTATATCTTTGACAATCCCGGAACGGTACAAGGTACGGACTATGCCCCGGGCATAACTCCCGCTTCCCTGGGAAACCGTCGTTTACAGCCTATAACCAAGGTAAACTGGTATGATGCGCTGGTATGGTGCAATGCCATGACCGAGTGGTATAACGCCGAAACCGGCAGTTCCTTTGAGCCCGTATATGTGAGGGGAAACAATGTTGTACGCAATAGTACGGTAAATACTACGACCCTTGGCATAAAGCCCGGCGCTAAGGGCTTCCGTTTACCCAGCATCGTAGAATGGGAATTTGCCGCCCGGTGGCAGGGAGAAGAACGCGACTTTACCGCAGCTATAGGCATCAGTTCCAACGGTACCCAGTATTACTTTACCCCCGGGAATTATGCCAGCGGGGCAATGAACCCTGTCACTAATAACAATGAGACCAGCCGGGTGGCAGTGTTCTCCGGAACGGCAGCCCTGACCATAAAACAAAGGGCGCCGAATCAACTGGGTTTCTATGATATGAGCGGAAATGTCCAGGAATGGTGTATTGAAACAGCCATTTCACACTGGGAAATCCGGGGTGGATCTTTCGAGGATGACCTAAGTGCTATGGCCCTGGGAAGGAGCATCAGTTATGGGCCTTTGCGGGCGGATAGAGACACCGGCTTCCGGGTGGCTCAAACGGAGTAGGGGCGGCGCCTAGAGCCGTGCCGCTACGGCGTCGATAAATTCCCAGGAGTCCAGGGGCCGGGGGGGAGCGGGAACTGCCAGGCGGGCCAGGTCGGCGGTCATCTCCCCCGCTTCTATGGCAGCGAGGGCGGCCTTTTCCAGGTTACGCGCAAAGGCTGCCAGATCGGGCAGGCTGTCCAGTTCAGCCCGCTTTGCCAGGGCGCCGGTCCAGGCGAAGATCAGAGCCACAGGGTTGGTGCTGGTCTTTTCCCCTTTTTGCCAGCGGTAGTAATGCTGCTGCACCGTGCCGTGGGCCGCTTCGTATTCCACCGCCCCGCTGGGAGACACCAGGACACTGGTCATCATGGCCAGGCTTCCTGCAGCGCTGGCGACCATGTCGCTCATCACATCACCGTCGTAGTTTTTGCAGGCCCAGAGAAAGCCCCCGTCCCCTTTCACCGTCCGGGCCACCGCATCGTCGATGAGGGTGTAGAAGTATTGGACCCCTGCGGCGGCGCATTTTTCTTTAAATTCGGTTTCGTATATTTCAGCGAACAATTCCTTGAAGCGGCCGTCATAGGTTTTGGAAATAGTATCCTTGGTAGCGAACCAGACCGGGAGTTTTTCTCCAATGGCGTAGAGGAAGCAGGAACGGGCGAAACTTCTGATTGAGTCGTCCAGGTTGTGCATACCTTGTGCTATGCCTGAGCTCTTCATGTCTGCAACCAGGACCCGCTGTTCCGCGCCATTCGCACCGGTATACACCAGCTCCACTTTCCCCGGGCCGGGGATGCGCATTTCTGCGGCTTTGTATATGTCCCCGTAGGCGTGGCGGCCTATGACTATAGGTTTGGTCCAACTTGCGATGCTTGGTTTGATGCAGGAAACTGAGATAGGCTTGCGGAAAACCGTGCCGTCCAGGATCGCCCGGATGGTGGCATTGGGGCTGGGGTAGAGTGCCTGAAGCTTGTATTCAGTTTGCCGGGCGGCATTGGCGGTGATGGTGGCGCATTTGACCCCCACCCCCAGTCGCTGGATGGCCCGGGCCGATTCGGCGCTCACCGAATCCGCGGTGGCGTCCCGGTTTGCCAGACCCAGGTCGTAGTATTCGGTTTTCAGGTCCACCCGGGGGAGGATCAGCTTTTCCTTTACTAGGGCCCAGAGTACCCGGGTCATCTCATCCCCGTCGATTTCTACGATGGGGTTTTTCATACTTATCCGTCTAGCCATTGTTTTCTTCCTCGGTTTTACTATAGTATAAAAATGCGAATTATATCAATTGTTGGGCCTTATGGCAGAGCTTGAAGTAATGCCCCTAGGCGCATACAATACGAAAAAAATATGGGGGTACCCTTGAAAATAACTGAAAAAACCTTTGGAATCCTTTCTACCGGAAAAAAAGCGACCCTTTTTACCCTGAAAGCAGGGGAATTAACCCTGTCACTTTCCAGTTTTGGGGCAATTTGGACATCCCTTTTAGTACCCTCCGGAAAAGAGGGAACCGCGGACATACTTTTGGGGTATTCCACCCTGGACGGCTATACCCATAATAAGCCCCATATAGGGGCCACCATCGGCCGTTTCGGGAACCGTATCCGGGACGGGCGTTTCGCCCTTAACGGGAAAACCTATACTCTGCCGAAAAACGATGGGGAACACTGCCTCCATGGGGGCCTGCGGGGTTTTGATAAGCTGCTCTGGAAAGGGGAGGCTTATAAGGAAAGGGACGGGGTTTTTGTCCGTTTTGAGCTGAGAAGCCCCGACGGGGATCAGGGCTTCCCCGGGAACCTCAAGGCGGTGGTGAGCTATGGCATTACCAAATCCCATGAAATTATCGCCGACTACCGGGCAAAAGTTGACACCCCCTGCCCGATCAACTTAACCAACCATGCTTATTTTAACCTTGCCGGGGAGGGCAGCGGGGATATTCTGGATCATGAACTTGAATTGTACGCCTCTTCCTACCTGGCGGTGGATTCTTCTCTAATCCCTACCGGGGAACTTACACCAACTGCCGGGAGCCCCTTTGATTTTAGCTCCCGCAAACCCATTGGCCGGGATTTTCAGGGTACCTTGGGGAAAAACGGGTCATCAGGCCCGGGCTATGACCACTGTTTTGTGGTGGACGGGGAGAATGGGAAGCTGCGCCCCTGTGCGGATGTGCTGGAGCCCCGGTCCGGCCGGTCCATGCGGGTCTTTACTACTCAGCCGGGAGTCCAGTTTTACACGGGGAACTTTCTGGACGACCTGCCCGGGAAGGCCGGGTCCGTGTATACCAGGCATTCCGGGTTCTGCCTGGAAACCCAGTACCTGCCGGATTCACCAAACAGGGGGGAATTCCCCAGTTGTATCTTCGGGCCCCAGCGGGAATATCACGAAAAAGCGATATTTTCATTAAATTGGTAAATATTTATGTAATGGTATTGCATATTTCATTTTCACCGGATACAATTTGTTTGTTAGTGGAAGATTATTTTCAAATGGAACCACGACTTGAATTTAAATATATATTATAGAAGAGGAGATTATGGAAATACAACTTCAAGAGCTTATTGATAAAATTAAGAAAGACGGGATTACCAGCGCCTCTGAGGAAGCTTCCAAGCTGAAGTCCCAGGCGGAAGCCGATGCGGGGCGCATTACCGAAAGTGCCCGGAAAGAAGCGGCGGAGATAGTCTCCAAGGCTAAGGCCGATGCGGAACGGCTTGAAAAAGCCGGTACAGCCGCCCTTGAGCAGGCTTCCCGGAACCTGGTCCTTGCCTTTAAGGGAGAAATTGATGCCCTTTTAAGCAAGATTGTCGCCGCCAAGACAGGCAGCTCCTATGGTGACGATACCCTGAAGGCCATACTTCCGGAATTGGTAAAAAGCTGGGCCTCCAAGGGGAGCGATTCCCTGGACCTCATCCTCAGTGAGGATAACCTCACTAAACTCCGGGGCTATTTCAACGAACAGCTCGCCTCTGAAATCAGCAAGGGGGTGGAGTTAAAATCGGACCGTAATCTGGGCGCCGGTTTCCGTATTGCCAGCAAGGACGGGGCCGCTTATTACGACTTTTCCGCCGAATCCGTGGCGGAACTCCTGTCAGCCTACCTTAATCCCCGGCTTTCGGAGATTCTCAAGTCTTCGGCAAAAGGAAATTAAACGGTGGGCTCCTATTATTACTTAGCAGCCCAGCTTCCTAATCTCGTCTATGGCCAGAGTGCGCCCATAAACTTTGGTTATTTCGAAGAATTAGCCGAAAAATTTCTGGATGCTACGGATAAGGCCTTTTTTGATATGATTAGCCTGGCTCCGGATAGCTTGGGGCCTGAGGGTGATGGAACGCCTTCCTACGCTGAGCTTCCCCGCTCCACGGGCTGCGAATTTATTGACAAATGGCGGGAATGGGAACGGGCGCTAAGGCTTAACCTGGCTCGGTACCGCTCCCAGCGGCTCAAACGGGACAATGTAGTCTCGGTGGAGCCCCCCCTGCTCCCGGTGGAAGCTTCGGCAGCTGCCGCAAGAGCGGTTGCGGTGTCGGATTCACCCTTGGAAGCTGAAGAAATCCTGGACAAGGCCCGTTGGGACCTTATCGGGTCTATACAAGGATTGGATAGTTTTAGCCAGGACATCATCTTTGCCTATAAGCTCAAGCTGCTCATCCTGGAACGCCGTTTGTCCTTTAAAACGGAAGAAGGATTCAAAGAATACAAATCACTCTACGCTGCCATTCTGGATAGCGCACAGTCCGTGGGAGAAGCTAAATGATCGGAACAAAAGGTACAGTAGTCGCCGTTAATGGCAATATGGTGAGCGTCCGCTTTGACGGCGCCGTTTCCATGAACGAAGTGGGCTTTGTCAAACTTGGAGACAAGAAGCTTAAAAGCGAGGTCATCCGTATCAGGGGTGATATTTCCCAGCTCCAGGTTTTCGAAGTCACCAAGGGTATCTCCGTAGGGGATTCAGTGGAATACTCCGGGGACATGTTGGCGGTGGAAGTCGGCCCCGGCCTTTTAGGCCAGGTATACGACGGCCTCCAGAACCCCCTGCCCAAGTTGGCGGCGGTGGCGGGTAACTTCCTGGAACGGGGGGTCTACCTGGATCCCCTTTCAGTGGATATTTCCTGGGCATTTACCCCGGTCGCCAAGGTTGGTGATACGGTGGAACGGGCGGATACCCTGGGTACCGTACCGGAAGGGGCCTTTACCCACCGGATCATGGTGCCTTTTAACCTCTATGGAACCTATACGATAGCTTCTATTAAAGGAGCCGGTTCCTATACGATCCGGGATACCATTGCAGAACTCAAGGATGAAAAGGGCAATACTATCCCGGTCACCATGAGCTTCCGCTGGCCTGTCAAACGGCCCATTGACTGCTTTGTTGAACGGTACAAGCCCACGGAACCCATGGTTACCCGTGTCCGGCTCATTGACACCTTCTTCCCCGTAGCCCGGGGCGGCACCTACTGTATCCCCGGCCCCTTCGGGGCGGGCAAGACCGTGCTGCAGCAGATCACCAGTCGTTACGCTGATATCGACATTGTAATCCTTGCAGCCTGTGGGGAACGGGCCGGTGAAGTTGTGGAAACCCTCAAGGAATTCCCCGAACTGACTGACCCCAAAACCGGTAAATCCCTGATGGAACGGACCATCATCATTTGTAATACTTCTTCCATGCCCGTAGCTTCCCGTGAAGCTTCCGTTTACACCGCGGTGACCTTGGCTGAATACTATAGGCAGATGGGGCTTAACGTCCTGCTCTTGGCAGACTCTACCAGCCGCTGGGCCCAGGCTATGCGCGAAATGTCCGGCCGCCTGGAAGAAATCCCCGGTGAGGAAGCTTTCCCCGCCTACCTGGAATCCACCATCGCCAGCTTCTACGAACGGGCCGGCACGGTGCGGCTTCGGGACGGTTCCATCGGATCGGTCACCATCGGCGGCACGGTCAGTCCCGCAGGCGGTAACTTTGAAGAGCCCGTTACCCAGGCAACCCTCAAGGTGGTCGGCGCCTTCCACGGCCTTTCCCGTGAACGTTCCGATGCCCGTAAGTTCCCCGCCATTCACCCCCTGGATTCCTGGTCCAAGTACAAGGGCATCATCGCCGCTGAAAAAGTCGGCTATGCCCACGGATTTATGCGCCGGGGCAGTGAAGTTGAGCAGATGATGAAGGTCGTCGGCGAAGAAGGCACCAGTATTGAAGACTACGTGATCTACCTCAAGGGCGATTTGATTGACTCGGTATATTTCCAGCAGAACTCCTTTGATGCGGTGGACGCGGCGGTCAGCCCGGATCGGCAGAAGCATATTTTTGCAATACTGCTCCACATCCTGGCGTCCCAGTTCACGTTTCCGGATAAAAACGAAGCCCGCAGCTGGTTCAACCGGCTCAGGCAGAAATTCCTGGACTTCAACGGTTCGGAATGGCAGAGTGAACGTTTCGTTTCCCTGCAAAAAGAAATTGAATCCACCGTGTCTGCCCAATCCACTGGTCTGGATAAGGCGGCAGAAAAAGTACTTGCATAAAAACCCCAGGTTTTTATGCTGGAGTTTTCCTTTGGAAAGCTCTGCGATTAAATGGAATAGGATGGAGCCATGAACAAAGTATATAGCAAAATTGAGTCCATTACCGGAAGCGTTATTACGGTTAAGGCCGAAGGAATCCGTTATGGGGACCTTGCGGAGGTAGATACCGTATTCGGCACTTCCCTGGCGGAAGTTAACCGCCTGGCTGGGGATTTGGTTTCCCTGCAGGTATTCGCCGGGGGCCGGGGTATTTCCACCGGCGACACAGTGCGCTTCCTGGGCCGCCCTATGCAGGTAGCCTTTTCGGAAAACCTCATGGGCCGGGTATTCTCCGGCTCCGGGACCCCCCGGGATAACGGCCCGGCACTCACGGATAACCCCATACCCATAGGCGGGCCTTCGGTTAACCCCGCTAATCGTATTATACCCCGGAACATGATCCGTACCGGTATCCCTATGATCGACCTCTTCAACACCCTGGTGGTGTCCCAGAAGCTGCCTATCTTCTCTGTATCCGGTGAACCCTACAACGACCTTCTGGCCCGCATAGCCATGCAGGCGGAAGTTGACGTCATCATCCTGGGGGGCATGGGCCTGAAATACGACGACTACCTGTTCTTCAAGGATACCCTGGAAGAAGGGGGCGCCCTTTCCCGGACCGTAATGTTTGTGCATACCGCTTCGGACCCCACAGTAGAATGCCTGATGATTCCCGATATGTCCTTGGCAGTGGCTGAGCAATTTGCCCTTCAGGGCAAGGACGTGCTGGTCCTCCTCACGGACATGACCAACTTTGCCGATGCCATGAAGGAAATCTCCATTATCCAGGAGCAGGTTCCTTCAAACCGCGGGTATCCCGGGGATTTGTACAGCCAGCTCGCCAGCCGCTATGAAAAGGCGGTTGACTTTGAAAGCGCCGGTTCCATCACCATCCTGGGGGTTACCACCATGCCCGGTGACGATGTAACCCACCCGGTGCCGGATAATACAGGGTATATCACCGAAGGCCAGTACTACCTGAAAAACGGCCGTATCGAGCCCTTCGGTTCCCTTTCCCGGCTTAAACAGCAGGTAAACGGCAAAACCCGGGCGGACCACCGGGCCCTGATGGACGGTATGATCAAGCTCTATTCCGCTTTCCGGGATACCCTGGAAAAGAAGGCCATGGGCTTTATCATGACCGCCTGGGACGATAAGCTTCTCAAATACGGGGATCTCTTTGAAAAAAAGATGATGGACCTTACGGTTAATATACCTCTGGAAAAGGCCCTGGACTTGGGCTGGGAAATTCTTTCGGATTGTTTCAGCCCCGAAGAAACGGGATTGCGGACGGAACTTATCAATCAGTTCTGGCCTAAAAAAGATTAAGCGGGCGCCCAATGGCAAAGATTAAGCTGACCAAAAATGAGCTTAAAAAACAGAGAGATTCTCTAAAAATGTATCAGCGGTATTTGCCGACCCTGATGCTCAAGAAGCAGCAGCTCCAGGGAGAGATCCGTACCACCGAGATGAGAATCAAGGAGTTGCGGGAAGAACGGGACCTGCTGGATGAGACCTTTAAAGACTGGGTTGGAGTTTTTGGGGAAAAAGGTATCTTTACCACCGCCATTTTGTCCATTGTCCGGATTAAAACTTCCGAGGGAAATATAGCCGGGGTTGCGATCCCCATTTTCCAGGGCGCGGAATTTGAGACTGCCAATTATGATTTGGCCCGTACCCCACTGTGGCTTGATCTGGCGGTAGAAAAGATGAAGCAGGTAATTTTACTGGATTTGGAAGCCCAGGTTCTGGAAGAGCAGCGCAAGCGGCTGGACCATGAACTCCGGATCACCACCCAGCGGGTTAACCTCTTTGAAAAGATAAAGATCCCCGAAACAAAGGGCAGTATAAAGAAAATAGGCGTATACCTGGGGGATCAGCAGACCTCGGCGGTAGTGCGGGGCAAGATCGCCAAGAGCGGACTGGAGAAGGCGGCAAAATGAACATTCACCACGTGAGGTTCCTTATATGATAGTACCCATGAAAAAGGTATCCCTGGTTGTTCGTGACAGAACCCAGGTAGAAGCCCTTACCACCCTGAGGGGCCTCGGGGTATTGCATCTGGAAAAGCGCGATGCCTCCTCCGACGCCCTTTCCAAGGCCCTGGAGCAGAAAGCCAGTGCGGAGAACGCCCTGGGTATACTCCAGCTTTTGGAGCAGCCTAAAAAGGGAGCGGCGAAAAACCGCAACCAGGCTGATCAAACCCGCCGTTCCAGCGATGCGGGTAACGAAGAAACGGAACCCTACTCAGCGGATGCGGTAAACGCCCCGGCGCGGCCGGATCTGGTAGACCTGATCCTGAACCTTGGGAAGGATCAGAAAGCCTGTGAGGATCAGAAGATAGTCTTGGACCGGGAGCAGCAGCGACTGGAAAAATGGGGAGACTTTAAGCCCGGCTTGATTCAGGAACTGGCGGAGCAGGGGATCAAGTTGCACCTTTATGAACTAAGCCCCAATGCTTTGGCTAATATTCCTGAGGAAATCCGGTATATTATCTCAGGTCAGGATAAGGCTACGGTACGGCTGGTGGTCCTTGATCAGGAAATTCCGGGGCTCCAAAGCTTCAGGCTTCCGGAAAAATCCCTCTCCGAACTGGGACAGGAACAGGCGGAATTAAGCGCTAAATTACAGGGAATCAAAGAAAGGCTCAATAAACTTGCGGATCGGAAATCAAGCCTTATCCATGAAATAGCCCAGTTACAGGAGCAGGTGGATCTTGAATTCGCCCGGGCATCCTTGGAGCAGATAGACGAGGTTCCCCCGGAATACGCTGTTTCCTGGATCTCAGGCTATGCGCCCCAGGAAGATGTGGGGGCCATCAAGCGGGCCGCCGCAGAACACGGCTGGGCCATGATCGCCGATGATCCCGGGCCGGATGATGATGTTCCGACTAAATTGAAAAACAACAAGCTGGTAAGCCTCATCTATCCCCTGACGGACTTTCTTGAAGTGGTACCCGGCTACCAGGAAACGGATATTTCCGGTTGGTTCCTGTTCTTCTTCACTATCTTCTTTGGCATGATCTTCGGGGATGCTGTATATGGGCTCCTGTTCATCATCATTGCCCTGATTGGTATTGCGAAAACCGCAAAGAAGGGGGTGCCTGCGATTTTTAAGCTGGTGCTGCTTTTAGGGTTTTCAAATTTTGTCTGGGGGATCCTGACCTGTACCTGGGGTGGGATGGATGCAGACAAGCTGCCCCTTTTCCTTCAGAACATCTCCCTGCCCCTTATTTCTAATGTGACCGCCGGCAAATCGGAGTATTACAGCGGCATTGTTCAGCAAAATCTGATGATCTTCTGTTTCTCCCTGGCGGTGCTGCAGCTTTCCATAGGGCATATTATTAAAATCTTTAAGAGCCGAACTCTCAAATTACTGGGAGATCTGGGTTCCGCGGCCATGCTGGGGGGCATGTACTTTATCGTGCTTTCCCTGATAGCCAGCAATGCATCCAGGCAAATCCCCTTTTATATGAGCGCCGTGTATGCTTTTGCTGCGGGTTTTGTGCTTAACTTCTTGTTTGCCAACTATGACGGGAGTATCGGCAGGTCCATCATGGAAAGCCTCAAGAACATGGTTTCGGTGATCCTCAATATTGCCAATGTGTTTTCCGATATTATGTCCTATATCAGGCTTTGGGCGGTGGGCCTTGCGGGCGGGGCTATTGCCCTGACCGTGAATTCCATGGCCGGTCCCATGCTGGGGCATATGGTGTTTTTCATCTTTGGTATTGCGCTTTTGATCTTCGGTCATGGCCTTAATATGGTACTGAATGTGCTGTCCGTACTGGTTCACGGGGTTCGTCTCAATACCCTTGAATTTTCAGGCCATGTGGGACTCACCTGGTCGGGCCATGCGTACAGGCCCTTTGCCAAACGGGTAAAAGATGAAGCCCAATCCGCTTGAGGGATTGGGAAAAAGAATGGGTTTATGCCGGCCTTTGGTTGGCTTTAATAGAACTGCGCGGGGAACTGCGTTGCAAGTTGCGCGGGGAACTGCGTTGCAAGTTGCGCAGCTTATGTTGCGTGAAACAGGAGTTATGCCAGGCCGAGCTTGGCTTCCATAGAATTGCGCGGGAAACTGCGTTGCAAGTTGCGCAGCTAAGCTGCGTTAAATAGGAGTCATGCCAACCTTTGGTTGGCTTCGATAGAACTGCGCAGCTAAAAGCTGCGCTAATATAGGAGTTACTTATGAATTTAGGTTTATTGAGTGCAGGTCTGGTATTGGGCATTTCTGCGGTTGGTTCAGGATTGGGTATCAGCATTGCCGGACGGGCGGTAATCGGGGCATGGAAAAAATGTTATCTCAACAATAAACCTGCGCCCATGACCTTGATCGCATTCGGCGGGGCGCCCTTAACTCAGACTTTCTACGGCTTCATACTGGGCTTGCTCTTTATGAAACCCGCTGCCTTAGCGCACCCTGAGAATGGCGCTCTTTATCTGGGCATTGGGATTGCTTCGGCGTTTGCCATAGCCGGTTCCGCTATTGCCCAGGGTCAGGCGGGTGCTGCAGGCGCGGATGCCACAGGTGAAACCGGTAAAGGCTTTGTCAACTACATGATGATAGTTGGTATCTGCGAAACTGTTGCTATTTTCGCCATGGTTCTTTCCATGATCAGCCTGAACTAGGAATTCCCAAGCTTCACCTTGTCTGAACGAGTTTCGCGGACAGTAACCGTCGGCGGCTTAAAAAGCCCCGGCGGTTCTATGCAGACTGTTTCTATTGGGGGCGGTCTTCCCGTGGTTATCCAGACCATGTGGAAGGATCGCCTTTCGTTTTCCGATCTGGAAGGCCCCTCCGGTGAAAAGACGGTGGAACGGATCAGGCGGCTCCAGGCCATGGGCTGCGCTCTGCTCCGTTTTGCAGTCCCAGACCTGGAAGCCGCGGAAGTGCTTGGCAATCTGGCCGCCATGGTTTCCATGCCCCTGGTGGCGGATATCCATTTTGATTACAAAATAGCCCTTCGCTGTCTTGATTTCCCTATAGCAAAAATACGCATTAACCCCGGCAATATAGGCGGCCGGGACCGGGTGGAAAAGGTCCTGTCCAAGGCTGCCGCTCAGGGCGTCCCCATACGTATTGGGGTAAATGCCGGGAGCCTGCCCAGGGACCTTGGTCTTCGGGTTGATGCCGGGGAACTGAGCCGGGCGGAGGCCCTGGTTGGGGCGGCGGAACGGGAACTGGGTATATTTGACGAATTCGGCTTTTCCAATACCCTGGTCTCCATGAAGGCCTCTTCGGTGGCTGAGACCATACGGGCAAACCGGCTTTTGGCGGAACGGACCGATGCGCCCCTCCACATAGGGGTGACGGAAGCGGGGCCCCTTATCGCCGGGGTGACCCGGAACGCGATTGCCCTCCATGCCCTGCTCAGCGAAGGCCTGGGGGATACCATCCGGGTTTCCCTGTCGGACACCATGGAAAACGAGGTGATCGCCGGGAGGGAAATACTGAACACCGCAGTGGAGGGTTCCGAAGCCGCCCGGGAGCGGCAGGGGAAACGGGGTGGGGTGACCATTATTTCCTGTCCCCGCTGCGGGAGGAACAGTTTTGATACCCACGGCTTTACCCAACGCTGGCTGGATACTTTCTACGCCATGGACAAAACTATTACCGTAGCCGTAATGGGCTGCGCGGTGAACGGTCCCGGGGAAGGGCGCCACGCCGACCTGGGAATAACCGGCGCGGGGAATAAGGCACTTATCTTCCGCCATGGCGAGGTGATACGCACCATTGATGCTGCCGATGCGGATACCGCTTTTCGGGAAGAGTTGGATCGGGTATAATAACAAGTAGTAAGAAAAATTTTACCACAAGGTACACAAAGGAATTTCGGAAAACTTAATAGTATAGGTCAGTATCTGAACCCTGATAGGTACAATCCAGCACTTTTTGGGTAGTTTTTTTCTGTAATCTTTTCCTCTCCTCTCTGTCCTTCGTGTCCTTTGAGGTTATTAAATTCTATTATAAATCTGTGGGTCAAGTTTAGGGGTTCTTCATTTTTTAAGATTTTTTTTGGAAACTATGGCATTTATGAAAAAATCATTTAGACTTAATATAAGTTATTAAAAGAGATAACAAAAATATTTTTGGAGAGTGAGAGTGAAAAAGGTTTTAGCTATTTTTATCGTTGGTTTATGTCTGAGCACTGCGGCAGTATTCGCACAGCACCCCGAAGGAACCGGAATCGGCATTGTTGGCCAATATGGCTTAGTCGGCGGCGGGATTGGCCCTGCGTTGTCCCTTAAACTGGCGCCAGTACCGGTATATTGGTCCGTTAACCTGAAAATTGACGATGATATTTTCGGTATTGGCCTTGCGGGGGATTATTATTTTTTTGATGAATCTCTTACCGGGAGTTCCGATTTTAACTTGGGTTGGTATTTGGGAGCCGGCATTGGCGCAGGAATTTCATTTGGCAGTTGGGACGGTTATATGGGTGACTATAACCATTTTGGGTTTAATGCGGCAGCCCGGCTCCCTATTGGGCTTTCCGCTGTTTTTGTAAAGAAGGTAGAGGTTTTCCTGGGGTTTGTACCCGCCTTGGGCTTTGATTACGCATCGGTAACCTATAAACCTAAGGTTGGGTCAAATTCGACGGATAGCGATTTTGATATCGACTTTGATATAGGCGGGGAAATAGGTATTAGGATCTGGCTGTAGTATCCCCGTATTCAAACCAAAAAGAAGCCCCGATAGCCCGGGGCTCTTTTTTTTTTGCAGCCCTGGAATACACTATGATAGGGTCTAAATTAGGAATAACCACAAGAACCTGCTTTCTTTTGTCCGTGTAGCCTGTGTGCTCCCCCGCGTAAGCGGGTTCTTCGTGGTTGAATTTGGAATTCTTGTTCATTTTGTTTCTATGGTAGGGGATTCGGTGGTGAGAAAAAAGAGCGTGTTATCCTTTTTAATTCTGGTCTTAGGCTGTACTGCGGTCTTTGCCCAAACCCGGGTCCAGCGTCCCTATTGGTATACCCTGGAACGGGGGAAGCTTCACTTCCGTAACGGTGAATACGGGGACGCCCTGGTTGCCTTTGAGGACGCCCGGAATCAGCGGCGGGTCATGTATACCCGGATGGAAGAGGACCTGATAGCCCTCCTTTCCCTTCCGGAGGTGCGCCGGATGAATAATTCCCTGGAACTTATCGAACCCTACATTGTGGAACGGGGCTATATTGATGCCGCTGCGGCATTGACAGAGTGCTACTACCGTTTCCCCAAGGAGTCCCTGGCTGATAATGCCCTGAACGCCCTGGCGGCCATAGGCCGGTATAAGGATTTTCCTGATGCGGAATACTGGATAGGGGAGACTTACCGGGTGGAGGGTGAGCTGGGCATAGCACTGAAGCAGTACGAGAAGGCCTACGAACAGCGCCTTCTTTTGGAAACCCCGGGCTTCGATTTGGAGATACTCTATAAGATTGTTGATGTCCACCGCCTTCGTCAGGAGTATGTTGCCATGGAGGAGCGGCTTCTGGAGATACTCAAGCGGGATACCCTTTGGTCAGAGGATGCATCCTCATTTGTCAGAACCGCCATGATGCGGACCCTGGAGAATGATGGGGTAAATCGTTTTCTGACCCTCTACCGTTACAGTAACCAGGATGTGGAACCGGCACACCGGCTTTTGGGGCTTTACTACCACGCTTCGGGCCGGCATAACCGGGCGGTGGAACACCTGCTCTTCGCCTTCCTGATACAGAATACGGCCATGGTTGATGAGATACAGAGAAATCAGTTTGATTTTGTCTTTACCACCCTGGATGCCTTTAGTGCCCTGATCACCCGGCGGCCCGCCCTACAGGCGTATATCGAAGATGTTGAATACTACAAAACTATCTACTACCTGGGAACCGCCCTGAATGGGAGCGGCAGGCTGCCTCCGGCCCGGGAACTATGGGCCTTCCTATCCCGCCGGCAGGCCGGTGAATGGACAACCCGCAGCGTCGCCCAGCTCCGCAGCCCCTTCCTGGAACGGGCTATTGAGATGCCTTAATCCGCAATGCCTTGATTAAATGGGTCTGTCAAATTATTATACAGAAACGAGGAGTATAGTATGAAAAAGTTTCTAAGTGCGATTTTTTTGTGTTCGGTAATTTCCGGGGTATCGATTTTTGCGTTTGAAGCGGAGGATCTTAAAACCTACCCCGACGTAACACCAGCAGGGAGTTTTGCTATTAATGGGGGTATAGGTATAAATGCCCTTGGCTCTAAGTATGGTGAATTGACGGTTCCGCCTCTGTCGGTATCCGCAGACTATGCCCTGCCCCTTGGCGGATTGCCCTTTTTTGTGGGGGGTATATTCGGGTTTTATGCTTCCCGGGATAGTTGGAAGGAATGGACCACTTCCTATGAATACACGGGTCTTTTTTTTGATATCGGCGCCCGGTTCGGGTATCATTTCAACTGGACCGTTCCCAATTTGGATACCTATGCCGTAGCGACCCTGGGGGTTGGAATAGAATCATCGAATTTAAAAATTGCAGGTAAAAATCACCCCGATACCGATCCGGCGGTGTTATTTGGTGTTGCCATAGGCGGTCGTTACTTCTTTACGCCGAATCTCGGGGCATTTCTGGAGCTTGGTTACAGTTCCCTGTCCATTGTAACCCTGGGCGTTTCTTTTAAATTCTAAACTGATTCCAACAGCAGGATTGCTATGAGCAAAATTGTACTAAAAGCGGAAGACCTGGATGGGTACCTCACCGAGGCTGATAAGGCCTACCTGGTTCAGATGGACGAAATTTACAAAGAAGTGTTGAATTGTTTCAACATCCTCACCCTTACCCGTTCGGTAAGCGAGCGGAAACAGGCGGAGGATAAGCTCATCGCCTTTTATAACCGGATGGGTACCCTTATGCAGGATATCTGCCGGAATAGCCCGGGTATACAGGTATACTCTTTCCTCACCCCCAATGAAAGCCACGCCGAGGCGTCCCGGCTTATTGCGAAGCTCCGGGATGTACGTACCGAAAACCAGGAATTTGTCTACTACATACAGCGGGCCTACGAAATGCTTTTCAAACTTGCCTATGGCGGGCAATCCGGGGAAAACAAAAACTACCTTATTGTTAAAACCCCTGTTACTGTTCCTGTGCAAAATTATGCGGTTCACAAGATTACTAACATCGACAGCCGTATTGAGAATACCGTGATGTGCGTCATGCTCCGGGGGGCATTGCTCCCTTCAATGATCATGTCAAAGGAAATACAGGAATATTCTTCCCATGGGTATGTCAGCCCCTTTGCCCTTTTCAGGATACGCCGGGACGATTCAAAACACGAAAATGATATGGAGTATATCCTGGACCTGGACAAATCCTACTTCAGCCTGGAAAGCCTGGACGGTAAGGACCTGGTATTTGCGGACCCCATGAATGCCACCGGGGGCAGCCTGGTGACAGTGGTGAAGTACCTCCTGGATCAGGGGATCAAGCCCCGGTCGGTGCAGTTCTTCAACGTTATTGCCGCCTTGAAGGGGGCTCTCCGGGTGGTCCGGGCTTTGGATAACTGTCAGGTCTATACCCTCTGGATGGACCCGGTTCTGAACGATGCGGCCTATATCATGCCCGGCCTGGGGGATGCGGGGGACCGTATCAACGGGCGGGATATGGAAGAATATCCCCGGAATATCATTCAGCTCATCGCCGATTACGGTTCTAATATAGCAAAACTGTACCGGGCCCAGCTGCGGGAGATAGAGCATACGGTTCTTGGTTTTCAAAAATGAAGCGACCTGCACTATTACTGTTTTTTTCAATTTTCTGTTTTTTTTCCTGCGCTTCCGGGGGGGTAACTACGGCGGAGGAATACTATTCCCTGGGCATGGCCTATTTTGATATGGGGAAATATGCGGAAGCGGAAAAGTGGCTGAACCGTGCCCGGATGATGGATAAAACAAAGGTAGCCTCTGAATACAACCTGGGTAGGATAGCCTTTGAGACCGGTCGTTACCAGGATGCGGTGAGGCACTTTGACCGGATTCTTGCCAAGGATAAGGATAATGTAATGGCCCTGAAGGCCGCCGCCTATACCCGGATAAAGACCAGTGAATTTGTCCTGGCTGAAGGTCTGTACAGCCGGGTGCTGACCCTGGAACCGGAAAGCGTTGATCAGGGGTATAATTATGCCTTGGTACTTATGGCCTTGGAAAAGCCGGAACAGGCAGAGGATGTGCTGCTGAAGTACCAGGTTGCCATGGCGGATAACAAGGATACCCTGCTGCTCCTGGCCCGGGCCCGGAAAGCCCTGAACAAGGTAGAGGCGGTGGATGATTACAATGAATGGCTCCAGACCAATTCGGACAACACGGTGCGCTATGAATACGCCCAGGTTCTGGAGTCCGCCCAGTTTTACGCCCGGGCCCTGGAGGAATACCGTACTGTGGTCAATGCCCTGCCCCAAGGCCAGTCTGCCAGTCCCCCTGTCCCCGGTACTCTGGACAGGGCTTCTGTACGTTTTACCATTGCACGGCTTCTGCTTATCGCGGACCCTGAAAAGACCGATGGGATTACCGAACTGGAAACTGCAATAACCGACGGGTTTTCGGACACTGAAAAGCTTGAGATCCTCCTTACCGAACCTGGTATTAGTGCAGCTAGTAAGGATGAGATCCATCGGGTCATTGAAAATCTGGAGAAGGCAAAGCTTGATGCGGAAAAAGCCGAAGCGGAAAAGGCTGAAGCTGAGGCAAAAGAACCGCCGGAAGATGACGGTCAGGATAGTATCGATGACGCCGCCATGGAAGGATAGAGGGATAGATTAAAATGATTGTTTCCATGATACAGATGATTTTTCAAATTCCCGATGTGGATAGTATTAAAGCGAAGCGGCAGATCGTCCGTTCCGTAAAGGATAAGCTCCAGCACCGTTTCCACATGAGCGCCGCTGAGGTGGATCTTCAGGATTCCCTGTCCTTTGCCCAGATTGGGGGGGCCCTGGTGTCCAATTCCAAGGTCTTTGGAGAATCGGTGCTGCACAAGGCTTTTGAAATGATAGAAAATGAGGTGCCTGTCCGTATACAGGATGTGAGCATCCATTCGGAAGAATTTTAGGGGAGATCCATGGGTCATTGTTTATGCGGGAAACTGCGTTGCACTAAGCGCCCCACCGGGCGGGTATATTTGGCGGCGATGCTGTTTTTTACCCTTTTTTTTGCCTCCTGCGTGGGGGTTCATTCGGACATTACCATACGCAAGGACGGGAGCGGGACCATTGCCCTGGAATACCGGCTTTCCCGGGAGCTTGAGTCCCTGGGAAAACTGGACGGCAACCAGGGCTGGCTTCCCCTGCCGGTGGGAAAAGCGGATTTTGAGCGAACCGTTGCCCGGGTTCAGGGGCTGTCCCTGGGGTCTTTTAACACAAAAATTACGGGGCAGGATAGTATTACCCAGGTGAAGTTGAATTTTACTAACCTGGATGCCCTGGCACGTTTTTTGGACAGCACCGGCCAGGGGGTTTCTCTGGTCCGGGAAGGGGAGAAAACCCGGATGACCCTGGGCTTCAGCGGCGCTGCGGGGGCACAAAACCGGGAGCTTATGACCCTGGTCTCAGAGGCCATGGAATCCTATACCCTGGACTTCGGCCTTACCCTGCCCAATGAGGCGGAACTGCGTATACTCGGCGAAAACGGCCAGGTCCTTTCCGCGCCCCCCGCAGGAACCCTCATGGTCCAGGGTTCCCGTATTGTCTATTCTTCACCCATGGCGGAGCTGCTTTCCTCCCCCGGTCGGGTCGTTTTGGATATATTATGGTGATATCCCGCCCACCGGAAGACGGCGGCTGAGCCTGGGCTGATAATCCCCATCTTTCCCTTCTAAATAGACTGCCTCCGCCCGGAGGTAGCCATTGAAATTAACGGGCAGCACAATCTCAGTGGTGAAAGGGTTGGGCGGGCCTTCCCCCAGAACAAATTCCATAGAGTTTAGGTTCTCATCCTCGATATACCGGAAGGGCATGGGGGCCGAATAAATGATGGGTATTTCCTGCCCCGGGGTTTCGGCGGAACCATCCAGGTAAAGCTCAAATTTCAGGGGATGTCCCGGGGCTTCCAGGGTGATCCCCAGGGTCCGCCGTTCCAGCCATACCCGGCTTGTCACCTTCATATCCAGGCTGCCCGGGGCTTCCCTAGGGGGGATCGGTAAAGAAGCCGGGATACGGTTCAGGAAAAATATGCCGGTCCCCAGGGATGCGGCGGCGCATACCAGAACGGTGAAACCGGGGACCCCCTTGAAAAGCCAGGGCTGGTTTTTTTCCCTGCCCTGTATAACCCTGCCCCGCTTGAGGATGATGAAAAAAGGCAGAGAAATCAGGGCGACATAGAGGATTACCGGAATATTTCCCGAAAGGATGAGGGTTTCAAACTGTGTATTTCCGGTGAGATACAGGGCCCGGAGCGCCTCTGCCCCCCGGAGAAAGCTGAAGATGGCGCAGAGCCAGATAAGAAGGGGCTGGGTAAAACAGGACGCCAGGAAGGTAAAGAAAAAGACCCATATAAAAATTGGGATAAAGGTAATGTCCAGAAAGGCTGCCAGGAGTATTTCCAGGGCGCTCAAAATGACCGCAGAGCTGCCGTAAAAATTCGCCCTCCGGGGAACATAGATCAGGTTCAGTGCCGGGCTGATCAAGGTAAAGAGGGCGATCCCCAGAAGCTGTATCCCTGCGGCGGCATAAAACAGGGCGGGGGCATTTCCCCGCAGCCCGGTTAATGTACCCGTGTCCTGGATCAGAAGCCGGAATAGCAGGGAAGCTCCTGATAAGGACAGAACCAGGAGCAGGTAGAAGAGGAGGAGTATCCAGGATTGTTTGAGGAATATTTTCCACTGGACTGCCAACCTGAACCGGAACACCACGGAATAGATAAGCACCGCAAACACAAAAAGAGCCGCAATAGCCAGGAAGAACAGTACCGTGGCATATTCGGGTACAAAAAGGGTTTTTCCAAAGTACTGGAAAACCAGGTAGTGATAATCGTGATTTTCTGCTCCCAGGTCCAGGGCCCGGACATAGTCCAGTATCAGTTCTCCCAGAGCAGGGGCATCAAGGGTACTTCCGGCGGGATTAGCAGGGACCGCATTATTGCCACTTATATAGATAGCAGGTATGCTCCGGGCATAGGCAAATTCCAGGGGGGAGGGCCCTTCGGCCAGGCCCAGCTTGTACAGCTCGTTAAACCTTATGGCCAAGGTATAGGGAATGCCCCGGGATTCGCAGAGGCTTCCCAGGGGTTTCAGAATATGCAGAGGCGCCAGGGCTTTCTGTGCGCCATGGTGGATCACGATTTCTCCGGACGGGAGGTTCATATCCAGATATACCAGGCCGGTGCTTTCGGGAACCGCAATCCGGGAATAGAGATCCTCTAGACCCCGGTGGGGATCCTCTGCGGGATGAGGAAGCGCCGTCCATTCATCCCCCAAGAATGCGACCAGGATATCCGTTTCCGTTCCCTCTGCCAGGACTTTTTCGATAAAGCCCAGGGCAAGATCAAAGCCGAAGGGGAAATCTTCCGGGTTTTTTGTATCCCCGGTGTTTTCAGCCCCCGAAAGAGGTACGGCCAGAATAAAGGTTCCCGGCTTTTTTTCCCCGCCCTCGTTAGTGGAAGCGGGAAGGGAAACATGGATGGAAAAACCGAAACCTCCGTACCCGGCAAAGAGGGAACGTTCCTCAAAGGGTATCTTCCTTTCTCTCAGAATACCCGCAAGCATGACCCGGCGGGAAGTTTCCAGGGCAGGGATGTTCTGTACCCGTTCTTCCGCAGGGAGGATCATGCCGGGTACGAAAAAAAGGAGGATCAACATTCCCCGCCTGATTGAGCTCACAGGTCAAAGATAGTCCCTAGGCGGGTATACGTCAAGATTCCATATATGAGCTTGTTTTTCCACTCCCGTCGGGGTTATAGTATAGTTAAGGATAGTACTGTGCAGCGTCCATTAATTTTTCCGGCCCTGAAAAAAAGCCCCCTGCTTTTTTTGGCAATTTTTCTGATCCTCCTTCCCGCGCTGTCCTGTTCCCGGGCAGAGCCTAAAATAGCTTTTGGTACCCTCTCTCTGGTCTATTTCCAGGGTGAGCGGGGGCCGGAAGAGCGGTTTTCCTTTTTTGTTATCCCCGAGGATGATGACGGGGTGGAGGACCTGGTGGATCTCTACCTCTACCACGACCGGGAAGGGCTCTGCTGGCGCCTCAGTTCCGATGACTGGGTTAGCTATGAAAGTGAAGGCCAGACCTGGGTAGGGAGTCGCAATATCGCCATGCTCGATAACGAGGCCCTGCCCCGGGGACAGTTCCGGGCGGTTCTGGTGGATAAAGGGGGTGAGCAGACCGAACGGCTCTTTACTTTTGACGCCCCTGCGGAGGCTCCTCATCCTTTTCCGTTTCTGTATGTCAGAGACGGCCGGTACCGGATAGAGTCGGAGTATCCGGTACATTATTTTATCTGTTACGATGCCGAGGGAGCCGTGCTGAGGACACTCACGGTTGAAGCTCTTGAGGGGCTCCTGTCGTCCCTGGAATTGCCCAAGGAAACCCGGGTAATTGCCCTTTGGGATGAGGAAAGCGAGTTTTTTACTTCCGCCCTTACCAATGTGGTGTCCATAAACTAGTATGTCATACGGTATTAAAAGCTATGTGATCCGCGCAGGGCGGATGAGTGTTGCCCAGCGGCGTTCCTACGAAACCCTGGGGCCGGATTTTTCCGTTCCCTTTGCCGAAGGGTTACTGGACTTCAACTCTGTTTTTGGATCCCATAATCCGGTAACTTTGGAAATTGGTTTTGGTATGGGCATAGCCACCGCAGAGATCGCAGAGGAAAACCCTGATAAAAACTACCTGGGGGTGGAAGTCCACAAGCCCGGTATAGGCAGGCTTCTCTGGGAAATAGAAAAGAGGGGGCTCACTAATATCCGTATCATTGAATACGACGCAGTGGAGGTGCTTGGTAAAATGATACCCCCCTCTTCCCTTGCGGCCTTTCACATTTTCTTTCCCGATCCCTGGCCCAAAAAACGGCACCACAAACGGCGCCTTATCACCCGGCCCTTTACAGAAACCTTGGTAGAAAAACTGCTCCCCGGCGGCTATGTATACATGGTAACCGACTGGGCCGAATACGGCGAATGGGCCCTGGCGGAACTTTCCGGTACTCCTGGCTTACGGAACCCCTATGACGGTTTTGCACCCCCTCAAGCCTGGCGCCCTCAGACTAAATTTGAACGCAAGGGTCTGGATAAGCACCATGAGGTGCGGGAATTGTTCTTTCTGAAAGAAAAGGGGGAATGAGGAGTGAGGAAGGGGGAATGACAAGAAAAGATGACAGGGCCGCTGCTCTGGAAAGATTGATTAAAGGGTATCAGGATTCCTACTACAATGGGGAAGCTGAGATATCAGACGCCGAATTTGATGCCCTTTGGGACGAATTAAAAGGCCTGAAACCGGATAGCGCAGTTTTACTGCGGGTTGGAGAAGACAATATTGACGGGTTCCCCAAAGCCCGGCATCTGATTCCCATGGGCAGCCAGGAGAAGGCTGCAAACCCCCTTGAATTCCGGGCCTGGGCTGAAAAAATGGCTCCCCCTTCCTTTGTGGTGCAGTATAAACTGGATGGGGCAAGCCTTGAACTTCAGTATGAAAAAGGAAAACTCCTGCGGGCAATTACCCGGGGTGACGGGGTGATTGGGGACGAAATTACCCGGAACGCCCGGCGTATGTCCGGGGTTGCGGCGGAACTGGATATCCCCTTTTCAGGCGGCATCAGGGGAGAGGTGGTGATGACCCACCAGGTCTGGCGGGAAAAGTACGCCGACAAGGCCAACTGCCGGAATGCCGCCAACGGGCTCATGCGCCGCAAGGATGGTGTGGGCTGCGAGGACCTTTCCCTCATTGCCTATGACGCCGCCGCAAAGGATGATGACAGTTATTTTACCGATGAACTTTCCAAAATAGCCTGGCTTAAGGACCGGGGCTTTTCGGTAACCGAAACCCGGGAATTTGCCACTGCAGAGGATGTGATAGTTTACCGGGAAAAAATAGCCGAGGAACGGAAGGGCCTTTCTGTGGACATCGACGGGCTGGTGATAAAGGACCCCCGCACGGACATGACCGATCTCCGGCGCGCCAGGCCGGAAATGCAGATTGCCTTCAAGTTTGATCTGGAGGTGGCGGTAAGTGTACTGCGGGAAGTGGTTTGGAGCAAATCCGGCGCCACCTATACCCCCATCGGCATTGTAGACCCGGTGCGGCTTGCGGGGACCACGGTCCAGCGGGCCAACCTCAACAACCCCGACATGATCCGGGGTATGGGGCTGAAGATTGGTTCTCCGGTGCGGGTGGTAAAGCGGGGGGAGATCATCCCCAAGATTGAAGGGCTTGCCCCGGCCTTGCCTGCGGGCAATGATGCTGTTGAAGAAACGGATATCAGCTTTCCTGTTGAGTGTGAAACCTGCGGCACAGAACTGGTGGATATCGGTACCCGGCTTTACTGTCCCAACCTTGGGTGCCCCAAGCGGCTCCTTCACCGGCTTGAAAAGTGGGTTTCGGTTTTGGATATCCGTGAGTTGGGGGAAAAGTTGATTTACCAGCTCTTTGAAACGGAACGGGTCCGCCAAATTTCGGAACTCTATACTCTGGAAACGGCGGAACTTTCTGAATTGGAACGCATGGGTGAACAGTCTGCTGCCAAGGTGGTCCGCCATATCAGGACCAAGCGGGACTTGTCCCTGGCTGCCTTTATTGCAGGGTTTGACTTTGACGGGGTGGGGGAGACCATCATGGAGAAAGTTACCGCCGCAGGGTTTGACACCCTGGAAAAAATACGTTCAGCTTCGGTAGAAAAACTGGCCGAAGTTTATGGTCTGGGAGAAATCACTGCCCGCACCATTGTTGAGGGTCTTGCGGATACCGGGGAAGAAATGGATAGGATACTTGCCAATGGGGTCATCAGTATTGCTGCGCCACCCAGGGCAGAAGATCAGCCTTTGCAGGGTTGCTCCTTCTGTTTTACCGGGGAGCTCAGTTCCATGAAACGGAACCAGGCTGAGGAAAAGGTCAAAACCCTGGGAGGCTCCTCCAAATCATCGGTGGTAAAAGACCTTTCCTTCCTGGTGACCAATGATCCCGGCTCAGGTTCCGCCAAAAATGCCAAAGCCCGCAGCCTGGGTATCCCCATCATTGACGAGGAAGGCTTTTTAGCCATACTGGCTGACCCGGCGAAGGTGAAGGCCTACAGCCCGGCAGGCGGCGTAGGCGCACTACAGGGGGAACTTTTTTGAAAGAAAGCCCGGGGAAACTGCTTTCAGAAAAGGTGTCCCCGGGTAAGCAGCTTCCTGCACAGGATCTTCTGGCCAAGCTTGCCGAAACGAAGCTTCCCCTGGTTCCCCACCTTGGGACAATCTGTGATTCCTTGAATGAAAGGGGCATAGCAATAGTACGCTCGGACCCCGGAAGCGGCAAATCTACCCTGGTACCACTTGCCCTGATGGATAGCCTGGGGAGCAGTAAAGCTGCGCGTATACTCATGCTGGAACCCCGGCGGGCCGCTGCCTTAAGCATTGCCTCCCGGATGGCGGATATCCTGGGGGAGGAACCGGGTGAACATATCGGCTATTCCGTGCGGCTCAGGAGGAAAGTTTCCGGGCAAACCAGGGTGGAGGTACTCACCGAAGGGCTCCTGGTCAGGCGTCTCCAGAACGACCCGGACCTCACGGGGGTTTCCACGGTCATCTTTGACGAGTTCCACGAGCGTTCTGTTCACACGGACCTTGCGCTTGCCCTGCTTCTGGACCTCAGGCGCTTGGGTTCCCCGGTACGGATTCTTATCATGTCCGCCACCATGGACGCAGAAAAAATAGCCGGTTTTATCGGCCGGTTTGAGGTGGGTGGGAAAGTTCCGGTGATAGACTGTCCCGGCCGGGTCTTTCCGGTGACCCTGGAATACCGGCCCATACCTGAAAGGGCGTCTCTGGGTGCGGAAACCGCTGCCTGTATCCGGGATGTACTTACTGCAGAGACGATTTCTGTAGTAAATACAAAAACTGTTAGTATGAAAAACACAAATAATGCTAGTATAGATAACATAAAAACTATTAAAATAGATAACACGAATAATGTTAATATAAATGATGCTAAAAGCGATAGCACAAATACTGTCCCCGGTGCCATTCTGGCTTTCCTGCCGGGTAAGCGGGAAATAGGGGATGCTGCGGCGGCCCTGTCTGCTGCGGGACTTGACCGGAACTTTGACATATTAAGCCTTCATGGGGGACTGCCCCTGGACCGGCAGCGTCAGGTTCTGGGGCCGGTAAAAAGCGGGGATAAGCGGCGGATCATCCTGTCCACCAATGTTGCCGAAACCGGCCTTACCGTGCCGGGGGTTACCCTGGTGGTGGATGCTGGGTATGCCCGTATAGGCCGCTTTCATCTGCCCACAGGTATGAATCGGCTTGTTTTGGAACCTGTGAGCCGGCAATCCGCAGATCAGCGGGCGGGTAGGGCGGGGCGTCTCATGCCGGGCCGCTGTATTCGCCTGTGGGCGGAAAATACCTGGCGTCCCGAAGAGACGGTCCCGGAAATTCTGCGCATCGATCTTTCCGGCCTGGTTCTGGAATGCCTTCTTTGGGGGGTAAGCCGGCCTGAGGAATTGCCCTGGCCGGATCCGCCTCCAGCCCCTGCTTGGGATCAAGCGTTAGTATTACTGCAGGACCTGGGAGCGGCGGATCAGGCGTTAAAGGTTACCGGGCGGGGCGGGGAAATGGCAAAACTGGGCTTGGAACCCCGGCTGGGTATGCTCTGCATTGCCGGCAGGGATGCGGGGAAACCCGCCCTGGGATGCGCTGCCGCAGCAATACTTTCCGAACGGCCGCCCCCGGACAGTTTTGGTGATGCCGAATTTGCCGGCCGCCTGAAGGCCCTTCGTACCAATCGTAATTCACCCTGGGCCCGTCAGGTCGCCGAATCCGCCCGGGACCTCCTGAACCGCCTTGGCATGGGCGGTCTCCCCTTTTCCTGGAGCATGGAGGATGAGGCGGACTGCGGCGAACTTTTAGCCGCCGCTTTTCCGGACCGGCTTGCCCTCAGGCAGGAGACGAGAAAATTCCGCTTTGTTTCCGGGAGGGAGGCCCTGGTTCAGGATGCTGCGGCCGGCGCGTGGGCCAACCAGGAATGGCTTGTTGCCCCTGAGGTTGATCCCGGAGAACGGACCGGCTACATCAGGCTTGCGGCGCCTGTTTCGGCGGAAACCGCCCTTAGGGTTCTGAAAAACCGTATCGAACTTGAGGAGACCATCCAGTGGAACGGTTTGGTTCCCCGGTCGGTGATCCAACGTATGGCAGGACGGATCATCCTTTCCCGGGAACAGCGGCCAAGCAGCCGTGAGGCCGTCATAGGGGACCTTCCCGGCCTGTTGGAAAAACAGGGTATGAGCTTGCTCCCCTGGGATGAGGGCCAGGGGGAAGGCCGGCGGCTTCTGGAACGGATACGGTTTTTTATGAAACGCATTAATACTAAATTCAATAATAATGCTGTAGATACTATTGCTAATAATATAGTGAATGGTAATACTGCGAAAAATGAGAATGCTTATTCCATTAAAAAGACAGTATGGGATGACGAAGCCCTGATTCAGGAGGCCGGTGAATGGCTGGGGCCCTTTATTTGGGAAGGCCGGGAAAGCGGGAAGGGGGCTATCATAGACGGCGGCGGCCTTGTCCGGGCCCTGGAAACCCGGCTCGGCTGGGAATTAAAGCGGCGTCTGGACGCGGAAGTTCCCGATTTGTTTGCGCTGCCTAAGGGCAGGAAACGGCCCATTGACTATAGTTCCGGTGAACCGATGCTGTCCCTCCGTCTCCAGGACGCCTTCGGCATAAGGGGCGCACCACAAATACTGGGCCTTCCGGTAGTTTTTTGCCTGCTCTCTCCTGCCGGTCGGCCCATACAGACCACCCGGGATTTGCCGGGTTTCTGGCAGGGCTCCTACGCAGATGTCCGCAAGGAAATGCGGGGCCGCTATCCCAAACACAACTGGCCCGAGCCGGGGGCGCTAATGTAGTGGCAAGGTTTATAGAACCCATGAAGAAAAAAAGACCGATATAAATATCGCCATTACCCTCCTGGCCGATGCTGTACAAGCAGGTCTTGTCAAGAAAAATGTATGATATTTTATTAAGAATTCCCAAAAACGGTGACGGGCGCCACTTTTTTACACTGTTTTACCCCTCCCATTAAAGCAAATCCCCGGCATTTACCCCTAACCCCTGTATTAGGAGGCTATAAATGGATAGAGCCACCCACGACATCTTTGACCGTTCGTTCAAGTTTCTCATGCATCTTTCAAACAGGGCGGTTATCAATGTAATCAACGGCCTTTTCGGGACCAACCACCCCCTGGACAGCCCGGTACGCCCAAGAAGGGGCTGAATATACCGGCAAGGAGGCCTTGCTCACCCTGACCTTTCCCCAAGTCCGGGTAATCTACTGGGAGACCAGCCGCCGTACCCCGGACCTGATAAAAATTCGCTTGAAATTTACAAAGGATGCGTATTATGATTTTGAGGTCCCGGTATTCAAGTTTCCGGATCATAGTATAGTGGAGTTGGAAGAGCTGCACATGGTCATCCTGCTGCCCCTGCACGCCCTGAAACTGCGGAAACAGATAGCTTCGGCCCGGACGCCGGAGCGACGGCGGGAACTGTTTCGGAAATTGCCCGCGCTACACGCCGAGATAGGGGATGCCATAGACTGGGCGCAACAAGCGGGGGATATTATGCCGGGAGATGCGGCCGAGGCCGGAAGGCTTATGGACCGCTTGTTTACCGAGTTGTACAAAAGGGTTACGAAGAATATGCGGAGGTAAAACACGTGATAGATTTTGACGAAATGCTCAGGGAGCATAAGTATCTTGAGGAACTGAGAATTCATGCCGAGGAATTGGAAAAGCGGAACCAGGAAACGGAAAAGCGTGTTCGGGAATCGGTACGAAATTTTAAAGCCCTGGGGCTTTCGGAGGAACAAATTGCCTCAGCCTTGGGGCTTCCCCTGGAAGAGCTGGCAAGATAGGGTAAGGTCGCAGCCCCCGCAAAAGGCGCCAGCCACCGCTTAGTAGGTATTCTCGTCCATACCCTGGAACCGCTCCCGGACCCGTTGCAGCATCTGTAGTTCCCGAGTAATGGTTTTTTCGTAGTCCAGGGTTTTTTCCTCAATACGGAAGGCTTCGTCTTCCCAGAACTGAACCCTGGTCAGATTCAGGAACCGGAAGCGGCGTTCCCCTGCCTTTTCCGCCCAGTCCAGTGCAGCTTGCCAGTAGGAGAGGGCAGTACGGAAACAGGTTTCTGCAGTTTCCAAACTTTCGAGGTTCTGTTCCTTCCAGGGGGCGTTGTAGAAATAGGCGTTCCGTTTATTCCACTTTTCCCCCAGGAGGAGGTACTGTTCGATCAGTTTGATATTCAGGTGCATATTGAAAAGGTAACGGTACTTTTCCCACTGGGCTTCGTTTTCTATCAGGGCCAGGGCGTAGAGGGGGTTGGCAAAATCCGCCTTCAGGGCCTGTTCAAGCCAGTAGATATTTTCCATGGTGTCGTCGGGGTACTGCACATAGTGAATGTGGAAAAGCCTCCAGTACTGCTCTTTATACTGAACAGTGTAGGAGTGGAGAGGTAGGGGAAGGAGCAGCCCGATGATGAGAAGTAAGGAAATTTTTCTATGAAGCCCCGTCTTTACCCGCAACCCTGTCTCCCGCTCCTTTAAATATCGGCATTTTTTCCATGGCGGTCCAGATTTCTTCGCCCACCTTTTCCGGGCTTTGTGAGGCATTTATGGTCACAACCCTGACACCCCCATCGGCAAAGCGGGGGAGTATCTCCCGGTAACGGCGGCGAACCTGAACCTGGAAATCCCGGTACTCGAAGATCTCCCTGCTCGGGCGGTTTTCCATCCGTTTTACCGCTATATCCGGATCAATATCCAGGAAAAAAAGGAGTTCCGGCCCGGGAAAATCCCGGTTCAGGAGCTCAGGGGGTTCCTCTCCGCAGGTGATCCCCTGGTAAACCAGAGAGGAGGGGGTATAGCGGTCGGAAACCACCAATTCTCCCTGCCCGCAGCGTTCCACCACCCCCCCGCTTCCGTAGAGGTGTTCCCGGCGGTCGGCGGAGAAAAGCGCCGCCAGGGTTTCAGGCTGCAAGGGCAGCTTTCCCCCCAGGGCTTCCCGTATGAGGACCCCTATGGGGCCGGCAGTGGGTTCAAAGTCGCCATGAAAGACCGGCAAATTTGGATCGGCTGCGAAACGGCGGCGGATTTGTCCCATTTGGGTGGTAGTTCCGCTCCCATCACCCCCCTCAAGTACCACAAAATTTGAAATAATGATCATAGTGAGATATGGTATACCATAGACGATTACATGACAATTCGGCAGACGCTTATATGGCAATTCAGCCGATATTGATAATGAGGTACTATCGAAAATGCGCTGCAATGTGCAACAAAATTTCCCGTCCAGGGACTATGGGTGAATAAACCCGTGAAAGAAGGGGCTGGTAAATTCAGGAAGGATCCTGTTTACCGCTTATTTCGCTTTGCTATAGAATTACTCGTATTTCTCGCCCTGGTGGTGTTGAGTACTCTTTTGCTCAGGCCCCTGCAACGGGGTATGCAGTTCCGCATGACCGAACTCCGGAACAGTCTCCTGTCCCAGGCGGAACTGTTCCTGGATCGCCGCATTGAATACAGCTCCATGGGGCCCTCCATATTCGGCTCCTTGGATATACGAAACATCCGTGTCTATGGCGCCGGACCTACTGTGTCCGCGGGACCTACTGAGTCCGCCGGACCTACTGAGTCCGCAGATTCCGAAGCGGTGATAACCATTGACCGGTTCCGTCTTTCCTATTCCTTCTGGGAACTGCTGCAAGGGAAATTCCCCGAATCAATCCGCTCTGTCCGTATTGACCGCCCGGTGATAACCCTGGATCTAAACCGGGACGCTGACTTGGGGACTATTTTTGCCGGTAATGAACCGGAGCTTAGGGATTCCGGGGATCTCAGAGATCCCTGGGATCTCAGAGATCCCTGGGATCTCAGAGATCCCCGGAATGATACCATGCGGAGGATTTCCGCCATGATTCCGGAGAACCTGCGGGTCCGCCTCCGGGGCGGTGAATTCCGCATCCTGCCCGCCAGCTTTGGGGGGACTGTCTTTCATGTGGAGGGACTTAATTTTGATGCCCAGGCCGAAACAGGCAGGTTCCTCTTCGATGGACATTGGACCGCCCGGGCCGAACTGGCCGCTTTTTTGGGGCAATCCCTGGGGGCCTCCATGTCCGGCCGCATGAATGGGGAACTGTCCCGGGATCTGAATAATGGCAGCCTTACCATCGGGCTTCCGGCCCTTTCGGGAGACTACTTCAATATGCGGACTCTCACGGTAAATCTCACCCTAACGGAAAAGGACATTGAAATACGGAAGATCAATGATCGTCTGCCCGTGGATTTCTGGGTAAGCTACGGCTTTGATACCCGCCGTATAAGTGCCTCCTTCCGGGCTGAAAATTTTTCGGCCCGGGATCTGCTGAGCTTTACCGGCCCCTGGCGTAAATACAATAGCTACCTGGGCATACGGAGTACCGGTTCCGCCTCCATAAGCCATAGCCCCGGGGGGGAAATTTCCTACGAAGTGGATCTCTCCGGTTCAATGCAGGCCGCCCTGGCTGGGAAACCTGTTTCTTATGCCCTGGCTGGCAAGGGGGATGATCGTTATTTTGGATTTGAGCGCTGTGAATTCCACCTTCCCCTGGGGGATTTGAGTTTCACCGGGGGCTTGGGAATAGGTTCCTTGGCGCGAGAAACTTCATTGCACGTGGCGCCTAGCGGGACGATCCATGTGTCGGATTTCAGCCTTACCGGGGACGGGGTAATCAACGGGGATTTTGTCTTGAGCAGCTCCGGGCGGACCATAAATCTCTTTGGGGAAGAGGTATCCCTGGGGCAGGTGGTTTTTGCCGCCCTGGACGGGGATCTGGTCATGGAAGAACAGGGATTTACCTTTGCCCTTTCAGCCCTGCGGTTCCGGAATATCGAGTCCTATGAGGATGTGCAGCTCGGTTCTTTTTCATTTGAGGGCTCCTTTGATCAGGACCCCAGCCATCTTCAGGGCAGCCTTGCCCTGGAATCCTTCTCTCTCTCGGATATACTTAATCTGCTCCGTCCCCTTACCACGCTTGCACCGATTCCTCTGGCCGTACAGGATCTTACGGATGATCTGTCCATCACTGCCGAGGTATTTGTTACCACTGATTTTAAACATATCCTTTACAATACCCCCCGGCTGGTGGCGGCTTATTCGGGTAAACGGCCGGTCTATGCCCTGCTTTCCCTTTCCGGAACGGACCGGCGTTTTGAGATGAACCAGGGGCAGTTGGTCTGGGCCGACGGTTCTGTAGAAGCTTCGGGTTTCACGGATTTTTCCAATCCCAATGATATTACCTTTTCTTTCCAAACCGCCTATGAGGATATATTCTACTACCTGGATGGGGAATTCCTGGACCGGCACTCCCTGAGTGTGCGGGGGTCCTATGGATTTCAGGTATTTATCGGGTCTACCGGTTTAGGAGGTTACTCCGGGTATGCGGAAGCTGCGTCCATACCCATTCCCTTTGGGAAACAATTTTCCCGCTTGAGTATGCTCATCTCATTCCGGTATGACAATGCGGATTCCTGGTCCGTGGATGTGGAACGCTTTGATGTGCAGGATTTGGTTACACCCGGTTCGGCTCAAAGCGTGGTAAGTATTTCCGGCGGGATAGATCAGGATGGACTCCGGTTCCCCCGGATCCTCTTTGACGACAGCCGGGGGCTCCTTGCGGGCAGCGCCATGGCCACCTGGGGTTCCGAATTTACCAACCCTGCGGGAAGTCTGGTTATAGGAAACCAGGGGGGTGCGGAACTAGCCCGTATTGACGGCAGCTACATCGAAGGGGAACTGGGGCTCAACTTTTCCGGAACCGGCCTTCAACTAGGCCGTATCCTGGGGAACACTAATAACGCGGTGCTTACCGGGAACGGGCAGATCAACTGGCGTTCCCTGGATTCCTATTCCGCCAGCATTATCCTGGAGGAACTTTCCATAAGAAAAGGGGACAACGATATTATTGTTTCAGGCGAAGTGGATTTGAACCAGGATGATATCACCTTCAATAAATTAAATGTGAGTTACGGCGGCCTCCGGGGAGAACTGGACCTTTTCCATATGGATAGGCAGAATTCCCTTATTTCAGTTGCCGCCCGGGTCCAGGGAAATGTAATGGCCCGGATCCTGGAGACTTCCTTTAATATGGATATAGTCTTTGTCCCCATAAGTTCCTGGTTTAGTATAGGGAAGGCGATCAATTCCTTTGAGGGAATCCTCAATGTGGAAAATTTTCGCATTGACAATACCCGGTCGCGGCAGCCCTTTATCTTTGTATTTTCCCGTGATTTTGCCAGGCTTTCCCTTTCCGGCGGCCCCGGGGAAATGCTGCGGCTCCAGGTCTCGGATAAGGGGGAATTCTACGTTGCCTTTTCTAACCCCGCCCCTATACGGGGTTCCATAGCCGGGGTCATCGGTCCAAATACCATCGACGCCCGGACAACGAACCTCTACGTGGACCTGGGCTCTCTCTGGCGTTTCATCCCCGGGAAAGAGATCGTTAATGTTCCCGGGGGCGTTGTGGATCTTTCGGTGCAGATCCGCGGCAGCTTGGGTGATCCGGAATTTTTTGGAACCGCCCGGGGGCATAGTGTGCGGCTCCAGGTGCCCCAGTTTTTAGGCGCCGATATAGAGCCGGTGCCCATGACCGTAACCCTGGAGGGAAATGAGATGAATTTTGGCCCCATCCCCGCCCGGGTCGGGGCCGGGGCCGGCATGGTCACCGGCTGGTTTCGCTTTGATCGCTGGGTACCGAATATCTTAACCCTGGATATCCGGGTGCCCGAAGAGACCGGCATACCCTTCAAGGTGGATATTTCGGGGATTATGGCCGAAGGAGACGCTTCGGGCCACCTGGTTCTTTCCATGGCGGATATGGTGCTTTCCGTTACCGGAGATTTGGTTGGCAATAACGCGGAAATTAGCCTGGATACCCGGGATCAGGCGGCTATCGGCCAGCCCTTCCTGGGCCATTCCACTGGAAAAATTTCAACCCTCACAAATCTCCGGATAAGCACCGGGTCTAAGGTTGAATTTGTGTATCCCACCAGGGATCTGCCCTGGATACGGGCCAATGCCGCCGCAGGGTCAGCAATACAGATCACCAGCGATACCCTTTCGGGGCGTTTTACTGTGGATGGGGATGTAAATCTGCGGAGCGGGGAGCTCTACTATTTCCAGCGGAATTTTTATATACGGGAGGGAGTCCTGAATTTTAAGGAAAGCGAGCTCCATGTTGAACCCCGTATAACAGCCCGGGCGGAGGCCCGAGACCGGAATGAAGAGGGGCCGGTAACCATTTCCATGATTGTGGACAATTCGCCCCTGCAATCCTTCTCTCCTCGTTTTGAATCAAACCCGGCGCTTTCTCAGACCGAAATTTTATCCATGCTGGGGCAGAATTTGACCGGTGCCCCCTCTGAGGACCCCAATGACGTATACCGGAGCATCGGTTCCGCCACATCGGATTTTCTGACCCAGTTTTTCCTGGTCCGTCTTATTGAACGCCGGGCCCGGGATCTGCTGCACCTGGATATGTTCTCGGTTAGGACCCAATTACTGCAAAATGCTGTTTTTCGGGTTACAGGGCTTCAGGACCCGGTTGACAGGAATAGCGGTGTCGGTAACTATTTTGATAATACAACTGTTTTCTTAGGTAAGTACTTTGGCCCTGACATTTTTGGTCAGACTATGGTATCATTACGGTACGATGAAAACCGGACAACATTTGGCGATTTGTCCCAGGGAGGTTTAACTCTTGGGGCCGGGGTGTCATTGGAGGCGGATCTGGGGTTTGAAATGCGCAATCCCCTGTTTTCCATCCAGTTTAATTTTGCCCCCCGGCACCTTGAAAATATGTTTATCGACGATGTATCATTTACCATTTTATGGAAACGGTCGTATAAAAATTTGAGAGATTTATGGAAGAAGGAGCCTTGATGCGCAAAGGTTTTGCATTATTGTTGATTCTGCTTGTTGTGTGTAGCGTTTTTGCGCAGGAAGTCCCGGGAAATCTGGAGGGCGGCGCCCAATGGTACCAGGGAAAACCTATTAAGAACATTGTTTTTGAAGGTTTACATCATATCAAAGCCTCGGAGCTTGAGGGAGTAATGGCTCCCTTTATCGGCCAGACCTTTAATGATGAGGTGTTCTGGGAAATCCACGGGCGGGTCTATGCACTGGAGTATTTTGAGACCATTACCCCCAGCGCCATACCTGCGGACAGTACCGGAAGCGAGGTTATTATCCGTTTCCGGGTAACCGAGCGTCCCACGGTGTCCCGTATTACCTTTACCGGAAACAGCCATGCAAGCCGGGGTGAGCTCATGAATGTGATTTCCCTCAAGGTAAACGATGTGGTAAACCAGGCAAAACTCCGTATGGATGAGACTGCGGTGCTTACTAAATACCTGGAAAAGGGGTACCCGGATATAAAGGTCGGATCACAAACTACCCCGGGTAAAGACGGAACGGTCCAGGTAAGCTTTTTTATCACCGAAGGGGATAAGCTTACCATTGACGAAATACTCTTCGAGGGGAACAATATCTTTTCCACCCGGACCCTCCGGGGGCAGGTCAGCTTGAAACCCAAGGGGCTCATCACCCTTTTCAATGATGGGGCCTTTCAGGAGACAAAGCTGACTGCGGATATAGCGGCGATTACCCAGTATTACCGCGACCGGGGCTATATTGATGCCGAGGTAAGCGATGTGGTACGGACACCCAAGCGGGACGCGAAGGGTAATAATATCCTGAGTATTACCTTCAGAATTTATGAGGGGAGAATCTACACCTTCGGAGGGGTTACCTTTGAGGGGAATGAAATCTTTACGGATGAACAATTAGCCGCCGTGATATACTCAAAAACCGGGGATACAGTCAATGCCCGGCGGGTAGAAGCGGATATCCAAAGGGTAATAGGGCTTTATGCTGAAAATGGGTATATTTTCAATTCCATAGTCCCCAATGAAACCCGGGATGCCCTTGATGGGGTACTGCGTTTCCGGATTTCCATTGTTGAACGGGGACGCGCCCATATTGAACATATTATTGTCCGGGGAAATGAAAAAACCAAGGAACCGGTAATACTCCGGGAAGTACCCCTGGAAGCGGGGGACGTGTTTTCAAGAACAAAACTGATGGATGCCCAGCGTAACCTTATGAACCTCCAGTACTTTTCCAGCGTCATCCCCGACATGACCCCCGGAAGCAGCGAAAGCCTGATGGATCTGGTATTTACTGTGGAAGAGGCGCCGACAACGGATATACAGTTCGGGCTGACCTTTTCAGGTTCCGCGGATCCCGATGCCTTTCCCATTTCCGGACTTATCAAGTGGAACGATAGAAACTTCCTGGGCTACGGTAATATTGTAGGGGCCGGGGTAAACGCATCTCCTGATACCCAGAGTTTGTCCCTGGAATATACCCAGCGCTGGCTCTTTGGGCTGCCCCTGTCCGGGGGCTTTGACTTTACCCTGCGTCACCAGGATCGCCAAGCTGCCATGAGCGGCCCGGCTCCCTATTTCAACGGCGATGAGGATGAGGCCTATCCTGCGGGGTTTCATTCCTATGAGGAGTATGTAGATAACAGCAAATACCCCTCCAACGCCTATCTTATGGACTATGAACAGTGGGGCATTTCCGTCGGGTTCTCCACAGGTTACCGCTGGCTTACCGCCCTGGGAAACCTGGGGGTAGGTGGGGGTGTACGTACCGGTATGACCATGAATACCTATGACGCCGATTTTTACCGGCCCTTTGATCCTACCCTGCGGGACAAGAATAACCAATGGAGCTGGACAAATTCCCTTTGGACCAGTGTTTCCCTGGATCAGCGGGATATCTACTACGACCCTTCCAAGGGCTACTACCTTTTTGAGCGTATGGGGTATTACGGGCTCTTTGACTTTGAGCGGGAGCACTACGTAAAATCCGACACCAAGGCGGAGTATTTTCTTACCCTCTTTAATCTGCCCATAACGGATACCTACAGCTTTAAGGGGGTCTTCATGCTTCATACCGGGGTGTCCTTTATTCTGCCCCAGCCAAGCTACAATCCTCCGGTTATTGAGGAGGCAAATAAGCTGGTAGTGGACGGGATGTTTATAGGCCGGGGCTGGACAGGTGAACGGTCAAACCGGGGGACGGCTCTCTGGGAAAACACGGCGGAAATCCGTTTCCCCATTGTGCCTGGGATACTTGCCCTGGACGGATTTTTTGACGCTGCGGCGGTTAAGGCGACCCCGGAAGCTTTCTTCAATGATTTTCACATGATAGATATGCGGTTCAGTCTGGGCGGGGGGCTCCGTTTTGCAATTCCTCAGTTCCCCTTCCGGTTCATCCTTGCCAAACGCTTCGTGGTTGAAGATGGTCAAGTTGTATGGCAAAAGGGTAATATGGGGGATTCGGGGCTTGATTTTGTGATATCCTTTGCGTTGTCAAGTTACTAATTCAAGGTAGGGAAGATGAGAAAACGCGGAGTAATAGTATTACTGTTTATAATAGGTTTGGCGGGTTCCTTGCATGCTCAGCAGCTCACCCGTTTTGCGGTGGTGGATCTTCTCAGGGTTTATACGGCTTTTTTCCGGGAATCCCGGGCGGCCCGGGAACTGGAGGAGCGCAGCGCCCGGGTCCAGAACGAAATCGACCGGATGACTGCGGAAATTCAGAATCTGTACAATTCCATGGTTGATGCCCAGACCCGGGGGGATGAGGAGCGGTCCCTGCGGCTCCAGAGCGAGATTTACCGGAAACAGGATTTCCTCCGGGAGTACCACCAGGTTAAGACTGCGGAACTGGAAGATCAGAAAAGAAAGCTGGCCCAGTCAAACAGTTTTATGGAGCAGATCAGCGATGAGATCCGTTTTATCGCAGAAAGCGAGGGGTACAGCATGGTACTCAACCAGAAGGAGAATACGGGCATACTCTGGTTCAGCCCGTCGGTGGATATAACGGATAAGCTCATTACTAATCTAAGGAACAAAGCCGGACGCTGAGGGGGAAAGGAGGTTTTATTAAGTCTGCCGATTCAAGCCCTATACAAGATCAATACAAAAGAATTAAACGGGACCACCAGGGGGATGTGCTTTTTTTCCGCCTAGGCGATTTTTATGAGATGTTTTCAGATGATGCCCTGGAAGTTTCCGCTTTGCTTAACCTCACCCTTACTAACCGCAACGGGGTTCCCATGTGCGGGATTCCCTACCATGCGGCCCGTTCCTACATTGCCCGGCTGTTGAAATTCGGGAAAAAAATCGCCATCTGCGAACAGCTTACAGAAGCCGGCAAGGGCCGGGGCATTATCGAACGGAAGGTGGTAGAGGTGATCACCCCGGGGACCACGGTGGACGAGGACTTCCTTGAAAAGGGGAACTCCAACTACCTGGGCGCCCTTGCGGGAACCGGGAAGCTGCTTTCCTTTGCCTATATCGACCTTTCCACCGGAGAATTCCACGCCACATCTTTTCCTTACGAGGAAGGGGCGGAACGGCTGCGCCAGGATTTGGAACGACTTCAGCTTCGGGAACTGGTAGCCCAGGAATCCTTGTTGGAGGAATCCCCGTCCATTGCCGCCGCCGTGATGGACCGGCCTGGCCTGGTGGTAAACCGCTGGGCGGACTGGCTCTTCGACCTGGGCCGTGGCCGTGAGCGGCTGGAACGGCAGTTTGGTACCGCAAGCCTGAAAGGCTTCGGCTTAGAGGATAATTCCCCGGAAATACTTTCTGCCGGCGCCGTGCTGGATTATCTGGATGACACTGCCAAGAGCCTCATTCCCCATGTCCGTTCCGTAACCGTTTACGGGGACAGCGAATACTTAGGTATAGACGAATCCACCCAACGGAACTTAGAATTAGTCAGAAACCTCCGGGATGGGGACCTGCGCTTTTCCCTGCTGGAGGTAATGGACGAGACCAAGACCGCCATGGGCCGCCGGCTCCTGAAGCGGCGCATACTCCACCCCCTGCGGGATTTGGGCCGGATCAAAGCGCGGCTTGATATGGTGGAGGCCCTCTACCGCGATCAGGGGCGGCTCACAGAATTACGGGAACTCCTGGGGAAAACTCCGGATCTGGAGCGGCTCTGCTCCCGGCTTGCCATGGAAAAAGCCCATGCCAAGGATTTGCTTTCCATCAGGAACGCCCTCACCGCATATAAAGCCATCAACGAACTGGGCCGCGCCCTGAACTGTGGGGGCACCTTTGTTTCCTTTGAGTCCGCCTCTACCCTTGCCGCCAATGATCTGGCCCGTCTCATGGGGCTCCGGGACCTTCTGGAAAAGGGTATTCTGGATGATCCCTCTATTCTGCTCACCGAGGGCAAGCTTATCCGGGATGGCTATAATACGGAACTGGATGAACTCCACAAACTCCGGGACAATGGCCGCTTTCTTCTGGAAAAATATCTGGAAGAGGAACGGCTTGCCACGGGTATAAGCAGCCTCAAGATACGGTACAATCGGCTCATCGGTTATTTCTTTGAGGTTACCAAGGCGCATCTTTCCAAGGTTCCCCCTTATTTTATACGCCGCCAGGGTATAGTCCAGGGCGAGCGCTTTAGTACTGACCGCCTGGCCGGCCTGGAATCGGATATCAACGGCGCTTCCGACCGGGTTGTTGAGCTGGAAAAAAAGCTTTTCCTGGAAATCCGGGACCAGGCTAAGGCCCTTATTGCGGAGCTCGCCGCCGCCGCCGCCCAGATCGCCGAACTGGATGCCGCCCAGTCCCTGGCCCGGGCCGCTACGGTCCGGGGCTGGGTACGGCCTCTGGTGGATGCCGAAAACCGCCTGGAAATTCGGGAAGGTCGCCACCCGGTGGTGGAGGCCCACCTGCCCGGGGGGGAATTCATCCCCAACGACGTGATCCTGGAAGAGGGCGGGGTGGTCTTCGCCCTTATCACGGGCCCGAATATGGCGGGCAAGTCCACTTACCTCCGCCAGGCCGCGCTGATCGCTATCATGGCCCAGTCGGGCAGTTTTGTTCCCGCTCGGGAAGCGAAGATCGGGGTCACAGACCGTATCTACTGCCGGGTGGGCGCCTCGGACAACCTTGCCCGGGGAGAGTCCACCTTCCTGGTGGAGATGAACGAGACCGCCCATATACTTAACACCGCTACTGAACGGAGCATGGTCATCATGGATGAGGTGGGCCGGGGCACGGGCACCTACGATGGCCTCTCCATCGCCTGGGCGGTATGCGAGGAACTCCTGGACCGGATCAAATGCCGCACCCTTTTTGCCACCCACTACCATGAGCTTGCCCTGTTATCCCATCCCCATCTTGCCAACCGTTCCATGGAAGTCCTCAACCAGGGTGGGGAAATAGTTTTTCTGCGGAAACTTAAGGAAGGCCCTGCGGCAGAATCTTACGGCCTCCATGTGGCCCGGCTTGCGGGTTTAAGCGAAGAGGTTCTGCGCCGGGCCGCTGAGATCATGGACCGGCTTAAAGAAGGGGAACGGGTTCTGCACAGCGCATTGCCCCAGGCAGCGATACAGTCGGCTAGACAGCCGGAGGCTCTGTCAGTGGTGCAGCCGGGTTCCACAGGACAGCCTGCGCGGGGAACTTCGTTGCAAGTCGCGCCTGAAGAGCCGGCCCGGGATGCCGCCCTTACTCCGGAGGCGCCTAAGCCTTCCACTCTGATACGCCGTATTGCAGAGGACATCGCCGCCATTGATCTGAACCGCATGACTCCCTTGGAAGCCCTGAACCGTATTCACACATGGAAGGCCCTCTTTGATGGAAAGGATACCTCCCGGCACAGTAAGGCAGCCAGGGACAATTCAGCGCCTTCATTGTTTGATGAGTGAATCTTCCCTCTTCTCTGTGTTATATATTTTTTAACCAGTTGCTAAAGCAAAATTTCCCATAAACCCATATCTCCTTTAGGGGGAAAATCCCAAAGGAGAGTTTATGGCGAATAAAAAAGAACTGAAATCAGGCGTTCAGAGAGCTACTATTTCAGTACAGGGTGCGGTGGTTGCGGTTATAACGGTTCGGGATGAGGATTATATTTCCTTAACCGATATTGCCCGGTACCGGGATTCAGAGCGGACTGACTATGTCCTGCAAAACTGGATGCGAAACCGAAGCACCATTGAGTTTATGGGACTATGGGAGTCGTTCAACAATCCGGATTTTAAACCCATCGAATTCGATGGGTTTAAAACAGAGGCTGGTTCCAATGCATTTTCTCTTACTCCCAAGCGATGGATTGAGTCGACTCATGCGATTGGCATAATAACAAAGCCAGGCCGATACAATGGAGGTACCTTTGCCCATAAAGATATAGCCTTTGAATTCGCCTCATGGCTTTCGGCGGAATTCAAGTTTTATCTTATCCGTGAATTCCAGCGTCTTAAAGAGGAAGAACATCAGCAGCTTTCCATTGAATGGAATTTTCAACGAATGCTAGCAAAAATAAATTACCATATACATACCGATGCAATCAAAGATCATATTATCCCAACGGTTGTAACGAAAGCCCAGGCGGGCATGGTATATGCCTCGGAAGCAGACTTACTTAATGTAGCCTTGTTTGGAAAAACGTCCCGGGAATGGCAGAATGAGAATCCGGATGCACAAGGTAATATTCGGGATGCAGCAGATTTGGAACATCTGGTTGTGTTGAGCAACCTTGAAAGTATTAATGCCCTGCTTATTCGGCAAGGGTTGTCCCAGAGGGAACGTCTTGTGCAGCTGAATAAGGTTGCTATAACGCAGATAAAATCCCTGGTTGGCAACCGGCAGATACAAAAACTGACAAAGTAGAAAGGGGATATATATGACTAACTCCTTCACCAATCATGCTGCCCAGGCCGCTGCCTATGTACGGGAATACCTTTTTCCGGCCGGATGCCCCATTTGCGGGACCGAGCTTTTGGACCCAAAGGAAGCCTGGTACGGTATCTGCGGCCCCTGTATGGAGACCCTGGTTATGGATAATGGAAGCCGCTGCTCCTCCTGCGGCCGGCCCCTGATCTCAGAACAGGAACAGTGTCTGCAATGCCGGGAAGGGGAGGGCGGGGGACCTGGGTCCCGGGCCTTTGACGGGGCGGTCAGTATCTTTCCCTATACGGGAAGATACCTGAAACTCCTGGGGGCCTACAAATTTGGGAAGAACCTTGCCCTGGCTAATTTTCTGGCGGAGAAAATCCCGGAAGCCCTGGCCCGGCTTAACCGGAACGCCGGTGAAACAGTGTTGGTGCCCGTACCGCCCCGGCCGGGCAAAATACGGAAAGCAGGCTGGGATCAGGTGGCGTATCTGGGAAAGATTCTGGAAAGAAACGCCAGTAAAACTAATGCCTATACAGTCTACCCCTGCCTCAAGCGGCTTCCTTCAAAAACCCAAAAGAAGCTGGACAAGGCAGACCGCAAACTAAACCTTCGGGGGAAGATACTCTGTACCCGCCCGGCACCCAGGGAGGCTGTCCTCTTTGACGATGTGTTTACCACCGGCGCAACCCTGGAGGCCTGCGCTTCAGCTTTGAAGGAGGCGGGGACGGAGAAGGTATGGGCCATAAGTTTGTTCTACGGTTAAGGGTGTCTCAGGCTTACAGACACTCCGCAGTAAAACTGTTGGTGGGCTTTACCAGTTCTTCCTGGGCCTGTATGGTGAGCAGTTCCCGGCTTCCCGCCTTATAGGTAGCCTCTATGATGCCGAAGACCGACCCTGCGGTAAGTTCCAGGGTGCGGCATATATCGCTTGATTCCAGGTAGCGGGAGAGGAAGATGGCGGTGGTCAGGTCCCCGGAACCGGCCATGCCCGGACCCAGGGGGAGTTCCGGGGTGCGGACCCGGTAGAGGGATTTGCCATCCGAGGCCAGCATTTCGATGTGGTCCCCGGCCAGGGCTTCTTTTCCCCGATAACTGGTAACCAGCACCACCCGGGGGCCCTTGGCGTGGAGCAAATCAATGGCCTTGCGGGCCTCGGCAAGGGTTGCGGTATCAAGGCCCGTCAGGGCTTCAAGCTCAAACTGGTTAGGGGTTACTATATCCGCCAGGGGTATCACTTCATTTTTGAAAATTTCAGGGATATCCGGGTGCACGTAGAAACCCCGGCCTATATCCCCCATCACGGGGTCGCAGCAGTAGAGCGCCCCGGGAGAAACGGCTTTCACCTTTCGGACCGCTTCCAGTATGCCCCGTCCTACCCCGCCGTCCCCCATATAGCCTGAAAGAACCGCCTCGCAGTTCCCCAGCACCCCCCGGTCCTCAAGGCCGCTCAGCAGATCACTGGTTAACCCCGCATCCAGGATGATGCCCTTCCAGGCGCCGTATCCGGTATGGTTGGAAAATTCCACGGTGTTTATTGCCCAGACCTCCCGGCCCAGGCGCTGGAGGGGGAAAACTGCGGCGGTATTCCCCGCATAACCGTATACTACGTGGGATTGAATCGACAGAATAGCCATGAACTACCTTTCCTATTTAAACTGGTTTTTTTGTTTGTCCGATGGAGAGCGTTTAAATATACGATCAATGCTATTGGCAATCAAGCCCGAAAGCCCCTTCCTGGGGGCCCCGTACTTCTGGGAGAAATCCAGGGCCGCCTCTGAGACCGGAAAATGCACCCCGTATTTTTGCTTGAGGAAATCCCAGTGTTTCACGATCCACACATAGAGATCGCTGGGGGTCCTGCCGGGAAAATTCAGGTAAAGCCGCTCATCCTGGATTATTTCAATGATCGGTTCATATACCTTGTTATACCAGGAGACCAGGGCCTCCCCAAAGGGAATTTCCCCGCTCACATGCTGGTTCAGGAAGTACTTATGGACCAGGATATGGTTGTATATCACGTCATAACGGCCCGGGGCGCTGAAATCCAGATCCTTGTTGCCGGTCAGCCTGCCGAAACCGGTTTTCTCATAGAAGAGATTCTTTTCATAGCTAATCAGGGAAACCCGGAGATCATCGGTAGTCATGTCGGGGGAGATGCGTATCTCGCTGGAAAGGCTGGTAATCTCGGCGTCGATCTGTTCCACCCCCTGGGACCGGGCTACAGAAACCCGGTGGTTACCGTCCCGGACAAAGTAGACTCCCCCGATTTCGTAAAGCTGAATAGGGGGCAGGGGGATATCCTTGATCCGGGCCAGATCGACCCGCTCCCAACGCTGCCTGAGGTATTCCGATCGGGGGAGGAAAAATTTGTTAAAATCCCGGTACCTGCCTTCGCTCCCCACAATAAGATCGATTGCAATGGTCTGCATGCCCCGGTAGGTTTCATGCTTGGGTTTCAGGATTTCCTTAACATCGTTAAACGAAAGGAGTTTATCCTTATCAACATTCATAAAATGATGAATTTGAGAAAGAATGGCCCTTCCCCGGGCTTTGGAAAAATCATCGGAAGCCTGGAGCTTATCAGTGTTGCTCATGGTTATGTTCCTCTGTATCAATGATGTAGTGGCTATAGGCATTGATCACCAGGGTTTGTTCATACCAGGTGGTCCGCACTTCGGATAAATCGTAGAGATGGATATGGCCGTGGATCAGGTATTTGGGCTTAAAGACCCGCATAAACCAGAGGAAGGCCCTGAAGCCCCGGTGACAGGGGTCATCCCGATCATGGATATGCTCCGGAGAGGCGTGGGTCAGCAGTATGTCCAGGTACCGTCCCCGGAAGAGACGGTTAATAAGCATGCCCGGGATAAGCTTGAGTATTTCCAGGTACATCTGGAAATTAGTGTACTGGTTATCCCCCCGGTTGTACTGCATGGATCCCCCCAGGCCGGCGACGATGAGCCCCTCCTCAGTCTTGATCTTGGAACCCACATGGGTGGCCCCGGTAAACACCCTGTTTTCCCACTGGAGAGGCGCAGACCTATCCTTCCGGTAATAATAAAAATCACTCAGATCATGGTTGCCAAATACAAAAAGGAGGGGCTTGTTCAGGCTGGAAACCACAAAGTCCAGGTATTCCATGGGCAAATCCCCGGCACAGAGTACCAGATCGACGCCGCCGAAACGTTCCTTAATGGACGGGGAATATACCAGAGGATCGATCTGATCGGAAATACAGAGGATTTTCATGATCCCCCTTTGGAAATGCCGATAATTAGTATGGTTATTAGGTTTCCCATTTTAGTTTTATTATAGTATATCATAGAGAAAAACCCAATAATTGGCGAGTAGGGGAGGGGGAGGAATTGAGGGTGTTATTTGCAAAAAAAGGGGTATTTACCCTTATTTGCGTAATTTTTTTTGCCGGGACAGCCTTTGGGCAGAGTTCCTTTTCCCAGGGGGAGGATCTGTTCCTGCATAATAAACCCCAGGAAGCCCTGAGCTTCCTGGAGGCGGCCCTTGCGGAAGACCCCGGAAATGTTAAGGCCTGCATCTATTTGGGGGTTTCTTATCAGCAACTTAAGCGCCCCGATGAGGCTGTGGTGGTATACAACCGGGCCCTTCCTGTGGCCGGGGAAGATGCAGCCCTGATCGCCTTTAACCTGGGGAACGCCTATTATGCCATGGGGAACCTTTCCCTGGCCGAGGAGTCCTATACCCAGGCGGTGGCGGCAAACCCGGACTACGCTTCCGCCTACCTGAACCGTGCCAACGCCAAGCTGACCCGGCAGGCCCTCCAGGATGCTATCTCTGACTATGAATTGTACCTTTCCCTGGAGCCCCTTTCGGCCAAGCGGAATACGATAGAAAAGCTCATATCTTTCATCCATTCAGAGTTCGCTGCGGCGGAACGGGAGCGCATCCTGGCGGAAGCCCGGGCAGCGGCGGAAGCGGAGCGGAAAAAACGAATCCTGGAAGAAGTGGCCGCGTCCCTCCAGTCTGCGGCGGAGGATACCACCGGGCTTTCCTCAGGCAGCGAGGAAGTATTGGGCTATGACGGCGAATTTGAGCTGGAGTAATTGAGGAGTAATCATTTATGGCAACGAAGAAAAAAGCAGTTATAATCGGCATATCGGCCTTCGCCGTTTTGCTTCTCATAGCAGGGCTAGTATTTCTGGTTCTCCCCCGACTCTCCGGGGAGAAGCCCATGAGCCGGGAAAATGTCCTTGCCCTGGCCCGGGACTATCAGAGCCGGGGAGAATACAGCCGCGCCCTGGACCTCCTGGACAGGATCCTGCTCGTTGATGCCGAAGACGCCGATGCCCGGGCCCTGCGGGAGGAGATACTCCAGGCCCAGGCTCAAGTTGCCGCCGCAGAGCGGGAACGGGAAGCCCTGGCTGCCGCCCGGGAACGGGAACTAGCCGCCGCTGCAGCAGCCCGGGAAACCCCCCTGACCCCCGAGGAAATCGCCGTCCAGGCAGCCCAGGAAGAGGCGCGCAGGGCCGCAGCTGCGGAGGAACTGGCCAAGCTGGAAGAAGCCGCCGCCGCCAAAGCCGCCGAAGCAGCGGAACGGGCTGCGGTTGCCGCCGCCGAGGAAGCCCGGCGCAAGGCCCAGGAAGAGGAGATGGCCCGGAAATCCGCGGAACTCCAGGCCCAGATGCGGGAAGTGCAGTCCCTGGTTACCCGGGGCAAGGAAGCTCTGGCCAATGGTGATTTTGCCGCGGCCCGGGAAGCCTTCAATGAAGCACTGGCAAAGATGCCCCCGGGGGAAAATCGCTTTGAAGCCCAGGAAATGGCGGAGATAGCCGAAGCCTACTACGAGGGCTTCTCCCGGAACCCCAACACCCCTGAGGGCCGGGAAATGGCCCAGGAAGCCGCAGCCATGGCCCGCTCCGCCATTCAGAAAGACCCCACCCAGGCCCTGCCCCACTATACCCTGGGCAAGGTAAACCGGGACCTCAGGCAGACCGACAGCGCTATTGCCGAATTAAAGGAAGCGGTACGGCTGGATCCCAATAACTATGTCTATACCTATGATCTGGGCCGGGCCTTTTTTACCAATAAAAACTACCCCGAAGCCCGTGACTTCTTTGAAA